>DASVWH010000191.1:0-9926 GCA_036389715.1 Pyrinomonadaceae bacterium
CACGTTAAACGACTCCGGCACGCCGGGGTCGAAATCCGCCTCGCCTTTGACGATCGCCTCGTAGATCTTCGAGCGCCCGGCCACGTCGTCCGACTTGGCCGTCAGCAGTTCCTGCAGGATGTGCGCCGCGCCGTAGGCTTCCAAAGCCCAGACCTCCATCTCTCCGAAACGCTGTCCGCCGAACTGCGCCTTGCCGCCCAGAGGCTGCTGCGTAATCAGGCTGTAGGGCCCGATCGAGCGCGCGTGAATCTTATCGTCCACGAGGTGCGACAGCTTGAGCATGTAGATGTAGCCGACCGTCACACGCTGCTCGAAGGCGTCGCCCGACAATCCATCGTAGAGGATGGTCTTGCCGGAATCGTTGACGATTTCGGGCAGGCCCAGCTCCTTCAGGCGCGCCGAAGACTCCTTGAGCTTGACCTTGATCTCGGGCTCGGTCGCGCCGTCGAAGACCGGCGTGGCGAAATGCAGGCCGAGCACGCGCGCGGCCCAGCCAAGGTGCGTCTCCAGAATCTGCCCGACGTTCATGCGCGAGGGCACGCCGAGCGGGTTCAGGACGATCTCGACCGGCGTTCCGTCCGGCAGGTACGGCATATCCTCTTCGGGCAGGATGCGGGCGATGACGCCCTTGTTGCCGTGGCGTCCGGCCATCTTGTCGCCGACCGAGAGCTTGCGCTTCATGGCGATGAAGACCTTGACCATCTTGATGACGCCGGGCGCGAGTTCGTCGCCCTGCCGCAGCTTCGCAATCTTCTCTTCGTAGATGTCGGAGAGAATCTTGATCTGGCGCTCGGTGCGGTCTTCGTACTCCTTAATCTCGGCCCCCACGTCAACGCGCGTCGAAGGCAGCTGCACTTTCCTGAGCGCCTTGGGCTCGATGCCTTCGAGCATCTCGCGCGTGATGGTCTGGCCCTTCGGAATCAGGACTTCCTTGTTGGCGACGAGGTCTGCGGAGAGCTTGCGGCCTTCGAGCAGCTCGTAAATACGCGTGTCGCGCTGTTCGCGCAGGATGCGGATTTCGTCTTCCAGGTCGCGCCGCAGGCGGTCTTCCTCTTCCTGCTCGATGTTCTGCGAGCGGGCGTCCTTCTCCTGTCCCTTGCGTGTGAAGACCTGCACGTCAACGACCGTGCCGTCTATGCCCGGAGGCGAGACGAGGCTGGCGTCTTTCACGTCCCCGGCCTTTTCGCCGAAGATGGCGCGCAGCAGTTTTTCCTCGGCGGTCAACTGCGTTTCGCCCTTCGGCGTTACCTTGCCGACGAGAATCGAGCCGGGCTTGACCTGAGCGCCGATGCGGATGATGCCGCTGTCGTCCAGGTCGCGCAGCATGTTCTCGCCGACGTTCGGGATGTCGCGCGTGATCTCTTCGGGGCCGAGCTTGGTATCGCGCGCCTCTATCTCCAGCTCCTCGATGTGAATCGAAGTGTAGTAGTCGTCCTTGACCAGACGCTCGGAGACGAGAATCGCGTCCTCGAAGTTGTAGCCGCGCCAAGGCATGAAGGCGACGAGCACGTTGCGGCCGAGCGCCAGTTCGCCCCTGTCCGTGCAAGGGCCGTCGGCGATGACCTGTCCCTTGGCCACCCGCTCGCCGACGTGGACGATGGGGCGCTGGTTGATGCAGGTGTTCTGGTTCGAACGCTTGAACTTAATCAGCGTGTAGATGTCGGCCGTCACCTCGCGCGAGATCGTCCCGTCAACGTTGTGATCGGCCTTGATGATGATGCGCTCCGAGTCAACGTAGTCCACCACGCCGTCGCGGCGTGCGACGACGACCGCGCCCGAATCCTGCGCCGTCACCTTCTCCATCCCTGTGCCGATATAGGGAGCTTCGGCGCGCAGGAGCGGGACCGACTGGCGCTGCATGTTCGAGCCCATCAGGGCGCG
This sequence comes from Pyrinomonadaceae bacterium, assembly GCA_036389715.1. Taxonomy (GTDB): domain Bacteria; phylum Acidobacteriota; class Blastocatellia; order Pyrinomonadales; family Pyrinomonadaceae; genus DASVWH01. The sequence goes on from DASVWH010000191.1 coordinate 1,882, forward strand.
GTTGGCGTCGTCGTTCTCAAGGAACGGGATGAGCGAGGCCGCGACCGAGACCAGCTGTTTCGGAGAAACGTCCACGTACTCTATATCTTTGCGCAGCGCGAGGATGAACTCGCCCGCCTTCCGGGCCGCGTTGCGGTCGTTGATGATATAGCCGTTCTCGTCCAACTCGATATTGGCCTGCCCGACGACGTGCTTGTCCTCTTCCCAGGCCGTCAGGTAGAAGGGCCAGGGCTCGTGCTGTGCCTTGCGGCCGTCCGCGCCGATGCGCTTGTTGGCCTTGTCAACCTCGTCCTGCTGGACGTGATCGCCCGGCCTGAACTTGGTATCGCCGCCGTTGACTATCCGCACGTACTCAACGACGCGCCCGTCAATGACTTTGCGGTAGGGCGATTCGATAAAGCCGAACTCGTTGATCCGCGCAAAGCATGAGAGGCTGGAAATAAGACCGATGTTCGGGCCTTCCGGCGTCTCGATGGGACAGATGCGGCCGTAGTGCGTCGGGTGAACGTCGCGGACCTCGAAGCCTGCGCGCTCGCGCGAGAGGCCGCCCGGCCCGAGAGCCGACAGCCTGCGCTTGTGCGTGATCTCCGAGAGCGGGTTCGTCTGGTCCATGAACTGCGAAAGCTGACTCGACCCGAAGAATTCGCGGACGGCGGCCGTGACGGGCTTGGCGTTAATCAGGTCACGCGGCATCGTCGTCTGCATCTCCTGATGGATGGACATCTTCTCTTTGATGGCACGCTCCATCCGCTCCAACCCGATGCGAAACTGGTTTTCCAGCAGCTCGCCGACAGCCCTCACGCGACGGTTGCCGAGGTGGTCAATATCGTCGGCCTGGTACTCGACCGGGTTCTTGCGCATCTTCAGCACGTAAGAGACGACTTCGATAAAATCCGAGGCCGCGAGCAGCGGGTCATCTATCCGGTCGCGCTCGGGCTTACCCATCTTGATGTTGAACTTCAAGCGCCCGACGCGCGAGAAATCGAACTTGCGCGGGTCGAAGAACATGCCTTCGAGCAGGCGATAGGCCGTCTGCACGGTCGGCGGGTCGCCGGGGCGCATCTTGCGATAGATTTCCAGCAGCGCGTCCACGGGCTTCGTGATAACGTCCTTCTTCAGGGTCTGCGCGAGAATCGGCCCGAGGTCGTCGCGCTCCGGGAAGAAGATCGAGAAGCGCTCGATTCCGGCCTCTGTAATCTCCTGCAACTTGGCCGGAGTAATCTCGTTGTTGGCTTCGAGAATGACCTCGCCGCTCTCCATGTTGACGATGTCGGAGAGCGCGTAAGCTCCCTCGAACTGCGCCGTGTCTATCTCGACTTCGCGGACGGAGGCTTTGCGCAGGCCTTCGAGCGCCGAATTGGTGACCTTCTTTCCGGCGCGCACGATGGCGTCGCCGCGGCCCTTGATGTCGTTGTCCACCTTCATCCCGACCAGGCTGCTCGCGCCCGCCTCCGGGATTTGGATGAAGAGCCGCCCCTGGTCAACCCTCACTTCGTCCGCGATGTAGAAGGCGCGCAGGATGTCTTCGTCGTTGAAGGAAGCATTCTTGACCGCGTCTTCGAGCTGCGAGTCCGTGTGCAGCTCCTTGGAGTTGAACTGCGGGCTCAGCCAGATGCCGAGCGCGCGCAGGAAGATCGAAGCCAGGAACTTGCGCTTGCCGACGCGAACGTACAGCAGGTTCTTCTGGTCGTACTCGAACTCGACCCAGGAGCCGCGATACGGGATGATCTTGGCGACGTTGAGCGCGCCGCGCTTGAAGAAGACGCCGGGCGAGCGATGAAGCTGCGAGACGATGACGCGCTCCGTGCCGTTGATGATGAAGGTCCCGTTATCGGTCATCAGGGGGATTTCGCCGAAGAAGACCTCCTCCTCCTTGATGTCGCGGATCGAGAGCGTCTCGGTCTCCGGGTCTTTATCGAAGACGGTCAGGCGAATCTTGACCTTGAGCGGGACGGAATAGCTCATGCCGCGCTCCTGGCATTCCTGCTGGTCGTGCTTGTGCTTGAGGCCGACGGGCTCGCCGCAGTTATCGCACAGCTGCGGGCGCACGGCGTTAAAGGTTCCGCACTTATGGCAGAGCGTTTCGCCCGGCGTCAGCGGGTCAACCTTGATCGTCGAGCCGCAGTTCTTGCAGTTGGCGCGCAGGTAGTTGAGACCTTCCAGGCGGCCGCACTTGCACTGCCAGTTGCCGATCTGAAACTCCACGAAATCCAGCGTCGCCGTCCCGCGAAAGTCCGAGATCGGAAAGACGGAGCGGAAAACGGCCTGGAGGCCCGTGTTCTCGCGCTCTTCGGGCAAAAGGTCCATCTGGAGAAAGCGATTATACGAATCCCGCTGAATCTCTATCAGATTCGGGATGCGCGCGGCCGTCTTAATCTTGGAGAAGTCCTGGCGCTCGGGTGGACGACTCGTGCGTCGTCCCGTCCCACTAGCGATTCTTTGAAGCGGATTTGCAGACATCAGAGAGATTCCTTATGAGTGCGGAATGCGGGTCGTCGGATGATGGGTGGCCGGGCCAAACGCTCGTGCCGCTCAATCCAGAATCCGCCGTTCCGCCTTCCGAAATATGTAGAGACGCCAAATGGCGGTCAGGGCGCAACATGCCCCGACCGCTTCTTGAACCAAAAGCAGTTAAACTTATTCTTCAAATTTCTGGGAGTAACGACAGCGCCTCAATACTCCCTCACCTTAAGCGCGCAGGGTCGCGGCTGTCAAGCCCGACCGAAAAAAAACAGTCTTCCGAATTTGCAAAGATTTGATGCGGGAGAGCGCGTGACGGTTGCGTCCGCGCTCTCCTTCCAGCCCGCATCGCGCGACTTGCGGCCCTTTGCAGGGGCGCTCTGCGCTACTTGACTTCGACGGTCGCGCCGGCGTCGGCCAGTTTTTGGCGAATCGTCTCGGCCTCTTCCTTCGAGACGCCTTCCTTGACGGCCTTCGGGGCGGCTTCGACGAGGTCCTTGGCTTCCTTCAGCCCGAGCGCCGTGACTTCGCGCACGACCTTGATGACGTTGATCTTATTGCCGCCCGCGGCTTGCAGGACAACGTCGAATTCGGTCTTCTCTTCGGCCGGAGCCGCGCCCGCGCCGTCGCCAGCGCCAGCGGCCGGGGCCGCCGCGACGGTCGCCGCCGCGGCGGAAACGCCGAAGGTCTCTTCCAGGACTTTGACAAACTCTGAGGCTTCCAACAGAGTCATATTCTTAATATATTCCAGTGCATCTTCGCGTGTAGCTGCCATGATTGCTTTTCATCCTCCTCAAAGGGGTTCTTGTGCTGTGTGGTTGGTTGTTCGCAAGCCAAGAGAACCCACGGGACGCTCCCTGCCGCTTTACTGCATCGCAAGGCGGCTGGCTGGGAGCGTCCGAGCCGTAACAGGCGATCTGACATATCGCCCCGCTCGTTTATCCCTGGTCCGGCTGACTCTTTCAAAAGGGGTTTCAAACCTTGAGACCCCGAATTTCAAAAACTCTGGTTAAGTCTGGTTAAGCGGCTTCCTGGCCGCCCTTTTGCTCGCCGATCTGTTTGACGACGACTGCGAGATTGCGCGGCACGGCCGAGAGCACCGTCACGAGCCGCTGCGCCTGGCAGTTAATCAAAAACATGATCTTCGAGATCAGGACTTCCTTGGGCGGCATGTTGGCCAGGGTTTCGAGATCGCCGATGGCGACCACGTTGCCCTCGACGATGCCCACCTTGAAGGTGAAAATCTCCGGGTTGGCCTTGGAAAACTTGGAGATGGCCTTCGAGAGATTGACCGGGTCGCCGTCGCTCAAGGCCAGCGCCGTGACGCCCTTGAAGTGCTCGGCGGCCTGCTCGAAGGGCGTGCCCTGTGCGGCCTTGCGCGCCAGCGTGTTCTTGACGACTTCGTAGGAGACGCCCGCCTCGCGCAACTGGTTGCGCAACTCCTGGTCCTTCGCCACCGTCATCTTATTGAAGCCGACGAGCATCGCCGCGGACGCTTTCTGGAGCTGCTCCGTGAGGGCCTCTAAGTCCTTCTGTTTCTGCGCTTTCGTTTTCATCTTGCGTTTCGCTCCTGACCCTCTTATTTAGCGTAAGCCGCTTCGTCGAGCAGCACGCCCGGCCCCATCGTCGAAGCCAGGTTCACTTTCTTCACGTACTTGCCCTTGGCGGTCGAAGGCTTGGCCTTGACGACGGCGTCGAGCAATGTGCGCGCATTATCCTGAATCAGCGCCGGGTCGAACGAGACCTTGCCGACCGGGACGTGAATGACGCCAGTTTTATCAACGCGGTACTCGATCTTACCGGCCTTGGTCTCGCGTACGGCCGTCGCCACGTCGAAGGTCACAGTGCCGGTTTTCGGGTTCGGCATCAGCCCGCGCGGGCCCAGAATCTTACCCAGTTGGCCGACGGAACGCATCATGTCCGGCGTCGAGATGACGGCGTCGAATTCGAGCCAGCCGCCCTTGATTCTGTCCACCATGTCGTCGCCGCCGACTAAGTCAGCGCCGGCTTCCTGCGCCTCCCTGATCTTATCGCCCTGCGCGATGACCAGGACCGTCTTCGATTTTCCGAGGCCGTGCGGCAGCACGACCGTTCCGCGCACGAGCTGGTCGGCCTTGCGCGGGTCAACGCCGAGCCACATCGTCAGCTCGACCGTCTCGTCAAACTTCGCGAAGGCCAGCTCTTTGACCTTCAGGATGCCCTCTTCGAGATTGTATTTGCGCCCGGCCTCTATCTTTTCCAGGGCCGCACGGTATTTCTTGCCATGCTGTTTCATCTTCAGAAATCCTCCGAGGTTCAAACGAGGCCGCGCCCGCCCTGCGTCTTAGTCCGGCTTGCCGAATTGCCTGGTTGCAATTTACGCGCGTGCCGCACGAACCGCTGCCGGGCCAGGGCCTCTCCCTCTTATTTCGATTGCGGGCTTAAATAGTGCAGGCCCCGCAATCATTCAATGGTTAGTCCCATGTTGCGCGCCGTTCCCTCGATGGTTTTGATGGCGCTCTCCAGGTTCGTCGTGTTGAGGTCCGGCATCTTGGTGCGCGCAATCTCTTCGATCTTGGCGCGCGAGATCGAGCCGACCTTCTCTTTGTTCGGCTTGCCCGAGCCCTTGGCGACGCCCGAAGCCTTCTTGAGCAGATCGGCGGCGGGCGGCGTCTTGGTCTCGAAGGTAAAGGAGCGGTCGGCGTAAACCGTAATCACCACGGGAATCTTCAGGTCCGGGTCCATCTGCGCCGTCTTCGCGTTGAAGGCTTTGCAGAACTCCATGATGTTGACGCCGTGCTGGCCGAGCGCCGGACCAATCGGCGGGGCCGGATTAGCCTTGCCCGCCGGAACTTGCAGCTTGATATAGCCTGTGACTTTCTTTGCCATAATTTCAGTTTTCAGTTCTTAGTTTTCAGTTTTCAGTTAGCCATCAGCGCCTGCTGAAAACTAAGAACTGAAAACTGAAGACTGTTTACTCTTCTTCTGCGAATGTGACCTTTTCGACATCCAGGAAATTGAGTTCCACGGGCGTCGAGCGGCCGAAAATCGTGACCGTCACCTTCAGCGTTGACTTGTCGTCGTTGACCTCTTCGACCTTGCCCGTAAAACTGGCGAACGGCCCGCTCTTGATGCGGACGGTCTCGCCCGACGCATACGAGAATTTCGGCTTCGGCTTCTCGGCCGCCTCCGTCACGTTATGAACGATCTGGTCAACTTCCTGCGGCGTCAGCGGCGTCGGATTCTGCCCGCCGACGAAGCCCGTCACCTTCGGCGTTGACTTGATCGCGTGAAAGACGTTATCGGGAATATGCCCGCGGTCGTCGCACTCGATCTCCACCAGCACGTAGCCCGGATAGAACATCCGCGACGATTCGACGCGCTTATTGCCGCGCATCTCGACGACCGTTTCGGTCGGGACCAGTACTTCCGTGATCTCGTTCTGGAGGTCCGTGTCGCGGATACGCGCCTTCAGACTATCCCTCACCTTTTTCTCGTGGCCCGAGTAAGTATGAAGTATGTACCACTGCTTCATCAGAAAATCCCTCGATTCCTCAGGCCATCCCGATTAGCGACAGCAGCCAGGTGATGAAACGCCCGATCTGCACAATCGCCAGGTCAACGCCCCACAGGTAAACGGCAAAAAAGATGACGGCGACAATCGTGATGAGCGTCGTATTCTTGACTTCATTGAGCGTCGGCCAGGAGACGCGCTTCATCTCGGCGCGGGTGTCGCGCAGGAATTGCCCGGTGCGCGTCAGGAAACCGGCGCGCGGCCCGGCCAGGGCACGCTCGCGTCTCACGCCAGCTCCCTCCTCGCCCTCGCCGAAACGCGCGGCACGCGGTGGGGGAGCGCCCGGCGGCACATCGGCAGAACTCAAACGCTCCGGCGCGGGCTCCGGCAGCGGCAACTCATCTGAGTCATCTTTATCACTCATGATGTCGTCAGCTTTCTTCGACACTAAGCTATTCCTTCTCTAAGACCGGTACAGGGGTACCAGGAGTTGAACCCGGACTTTCGGTTTTGGAGACCGACGTGCTAACCATTGACACTATACCCCTAAAGAACAAGGCGCAGGGCGCAGGGGGCAGACGCTTGGCGAGCGCATTTTACTACCGAAAGCATGGCCGGAGCCGCGCGGCTCTGTCTCTGCCCGGACGCTGGCCGCCGCCCGTCTCGCTTCTACTTTGTTTCCTTGTGGCCCGTGTGCTTGCGGCAGCGTCGGCAAAACTTGCTGAACTCAAGGCGCTCCGGCGTCGTCTTCTTGTTCTTCGTCTTCACGTAATTACGGCTCTTGCAGTCCGTACACTGAAGCACAATATTATCGCGTGGCATAAGTTACCCCTCACCTAAACAATACTTGCTAATCGCCCGGAAGCCCAGCCCGGCCTCTCGGTCTGACTATTGGACGAGGCAGTAGGTGGAGCTATTCGACGATATCCGTCACCGTCCCCGCTCCCACCGTCCGCCCACCTTCCCTGATCGCAAACCTCAACCCCTTCTCCATCGCTATCGGCGCGATCAACTCTATCTCCATCGCCACATTATCGCCTGGCATCACCATCTCCACGCCTTCGGGCAAATGCGCCACCCCCGTCACATCCGTCGTCCGAAAGTAGAACTGCGGCCTATAGCCTGTGAAAAACGGCGTGTGTCTTCCGCCCTCTTCCTTCGTCAACACATACGCCTCCGCTTTGAACTTCGTGTGCGGCGTGATTGACCCCGGCTTCGAGATTACCTGCCCTCGCTCGATGTCCTTTCGCTCCACGCCTCTAAGCAACAGTCCCACATTATCGCCCGCCACGCCTTCGTCCAACAGCTTCTTGAACATCTCCACTCCGGTCACGACCGTGTTTCTCGTCGGCCTGATCCCCACTATCTCCACCGTCTCGTTGACTTTGACTCTGCCTCTCTCCACCCTTCCGGTCGCCACCGTCCCTCGCCCCTGAATCGTGAAGATGTCTTCAACCGGCATCAGAAACGGCTTCTCGATATCTCTTTCCGGCGTCGGAATGAAAGAATCCACGGCAGCCATCAGCTCTTCGACTGTCTTCTCCCACTTCTCATCGCCTTCCAGGGCGCGCAAAGCAGAGCCGCGAATGACCGGAATATCATCGCCGGGAAACTCATAAGCGGAGAGCAGCTCTCGGACTTCCAACTCAACTAGTTCCAAAAGCTCTTCGTCGTCAACGGCATCGGACTTGTTCATGAAGACGACCATGGCGGGCACGCCGACCTGGCGAGCCAGCAGGATGTGCTCACGGGTCTGTGGCATGGGCCCGTCGGTAGCGGCCACGACCAGGATAGCGCCGTCCATCTGTGCAGCGCCTGTAATCATGTTCTTGACATAATCGGCGTGGCCGGGGCAATCGACGTGAGCATAGTGACGATTGGGAGTCTCATACTCGACGTGAGCGGTGGCGATGGTGATGCCACGAGCCTTCTCCTCGGGGGCCTTATCGATCTGGTCGAAAGGAGTGAAGGAGACGTTGGGGTTATGTTTGGCCAGGACTTTGGTGATGGCGGCCGTCAAAGTGGTCTTGCCGTGGTCGACGTGGCCGATGGTCCCGATATTGACGTGTGGCTTGCTGCGGTCAAACTTTGC
>DASVWH010000192.1:0-33188 GCA_036389715.1 Pyrinomonadaceae bacterium
TAGATGGTTTCCTTGCACGCGACCGCATTCTATAAACAGGCGGAATGCCCTTCTTCACAGACGCTGCTCTCGTACCGGACGCAGGCTTTGACGGTTGAGCAGGTGCTCTGGGTAGAGGCGCATCTGGGCGAATGCGATTTCTGTGGCGCAGAGCTTCAGCTGTTCGTCGAGCATCCTCCGGCGGAAGAAGAGGACTGCAAGCTGTCCGAAATTCCTACGAACTTGCGCTGCCTGGCCGAATCTCTGCTCGGCATGCGCGGCGCTAACATCGAATCCTTCGCCCCGCCCGCCTATGAAAAGGAGCGGCTGACGCTGACGGACGCCTGAGGGCGGCGGCCTCGAAGACCGGAAAGCTCAAAGGCAAAAGTGTAGAGACGCGCGAATCGCTCCTGACACTTTTGCCTTTGAGCTTTTTAGCTTTGCCCGCCCGCTTTCGCCCTTCTTATTCAGTCCCGCCGTACAGCTCTTCGATCAGGCTGCCGTATTTTTCATCCACGACGCGCCGTTTGACTTTCAGGGTCGGCGTCAGTTCCCCGCTATCTATCGTGAACTCCTGCGGGAGAAGGGCGACGCGGCGGACGCGCTCGTAATCGGCCAGCGTGCTCGTCAACTGCATCACCTCCCGCTGGACGAATTTAATGGTTTCGGGATGACGGCTCAGCTCTTCGCGCGTCGCAGGCATGCTGTCAACGGCGCGGCCCTGCATCGCACCGGCGAGGGCTTCCCAATCTGGAACGACGAGCGCGGCGGCCTGTTTACGGCCCGCGCCGACGACGACCACCTGGCTGACCAGCTCGCTTTGCACGATCAGGCTCTCGACCAGTTGCGGCGCGACGTATTTTCCGTTCGAGAGCTTGAAGAGGTCTTTCTTGCGGTCCGTGATGTAAAGGTGTCCGTGCTCGTCCATCCGGCCCACGTCGCCGGTCATAAACCACCCGTCCTGAATCACGGCGGCCGTCTCCTGCGGGTGGCCGTGATAGCCGCGCATGACGTTTGGCCCGCGCACCAGAATCTCGCCGTCGTCGGCCAGCCTGACCTCTATTCCCGAAAAGACCAGCCCGACCGAGCCGACTTTATTATTCTCCGGGCGGTTGGCCGAGATGATGCAGGTCTCGGTCATCCCGTAGCCCTGGAGGACCGGGACGCCCGCGGCCCAGAAAGCATGAGAGAGCGTCGGCGAAAGCGGAGCGCCGCCGGAGACGAAGTAGCGGAGGCGGCCGCCGACGCCCGCGCGCCATTTCGAGAAGACGAGGCGGCTTGCCAGCTCCTGCTTGAGTTCGAGCAGCGGCGGGACGGGACGGCGCATGTCCTTAAGCTCGGCATAACGCTGGCCCACTTCGAGCGCCCAGGCGAAGAGCCTGCTCTTCCACCCGCCCGCGGACATGCCCTTCTTGATGATGCGCTGGTAAACCTTCTCGAAGAGGCGCGGGACGGCCGTCATAATGGTCGGGCGGACTTCGCGCAGGTGTTCGCCGACCTGATCGAAGGAGGCCGCGTAGTAGACCGAGACGCCGCAGTAGCAGAAGACGTAGAAGACCGTCCGCTCGAAGATGTGCGAGAGGGGCAGCACGGAGAGCGCCGTGTCGGCCTCTGTGATGGGCAGCGAGCCGGAGATGGAAAGGATGTTGGAGATGAAATTGTCGTGCGTCAGCATGACGCCCTTGGGCTCGCCCGTTGTGCCGGAGGTGTAGATGATGGTCGCCAGCTCGTCGCCGCGCCCGCCGCCGACGAACGCATCGTAAGCGTAAGGCTCTGCGCGCTCACGCTCCCGGCCGCGTCTTTCCAGCCCTTCGAGGCTGATGGAGCCCTCGACGCTCTCCGCCGCGTCCGCTTCAAAGAAGATGAGCGTTTCCAGCGGCTCTACGCCTTCGATGCCCGGACGCGCGTGTTTGAAAACCTTACGGCCCGAAACGAAGAGGGCACGCGCGCCCGAATCCTCCAGAATGTAGCGCACCTGTTCGACGGCCTGCGTCGTGTAGATGGGGACGTTGACCGCGCCGAGGCTCAGGATGGCCAGGTCAACGATGGACCACTCCGGGCGATTTTCCGAGAGCAGCGCGACGCGGTCCCCGGCCTTGATGCCCAGTTCAGCGAGGCCGAGCGCGATCTGGCGCACGCGCCGGATGAAGACCTCGGCCGAGATGTTGACCCACTGCCCGGACTGCTTGTGATTGAGCGCGTCGGGTTTGCCGTATTTGCCGATGGCCGCGAGACAGAGCTGCGGCAGTGTGTTTGCACTACGCGGTGGTTCGCTGGTTGGAGCAGTCATCTTGAGCCGCGCTGCGATGGCGTGCAACGACGAGGCTTCTCCTTACTTGGTTTTCACTACAATTGCTGTCGGCAATCGAAGCCGGGAGAAGGGGGAAGGGTTGCCGCTTACTCTGTAGATGATAAGGCGCTCCCCGGCTTGAGCGCCAGCGTGCAGCGCGAGACGCAGACCAGGCGCTGGCGCTCGTCCCTGATCTCGATGGCCCAGACGGTCATCTGCCTGCCCTTGTAGACGGGCTTGGCTTCCGCCCTGACCGTCCCGCCCGTCACGGAGCGCAGGTGATTGGCGTTGATCTCGATGCCGACGGGCGTGTAGCGTTCGAGGTCCGTGTTGAGCGCCGCGCCGATGGAGGCAGCCGTCTCGGCCAGGACCACCGAGACGCCCCCGTGCAGCAGTCCAGTGTACTGGTGAACGCGCTCGTTCACAGGCATCGAGAGCACTACGCGCTCGGGCTCGGCCGACTCAATCTTAATGTTGAGCGTCTTGAGAACGGTCTGGTCCGTTCTGCTGCGCATCATCTCAAGCAGGCTCATCTGCACACGGCTCCGGAGAAGGCCATCCGCCTTTTATCCCTTTTTCTTACCCGATGCGCGCCAGCCAGCGCCGCCGAGAATGACCACGTCTTCGAGCCCGGCTCGCTCGAACCAGGCGGCGACTTCCGCGCGGCTGTAGCGATTCTCAATCGGCGCGGAGAAGCGGTCGAACTGGTCCGTGTAGAGCACGCGGAACGAATATTTGCGGTAATGGCCGAGCGGCACGCGGTCGGCCAGCGGGCGCGTCGCCCTGAAGCTGTCGAGCGCGCGCGACGGCAGGACGAAGGCGACCTCGAACCCGGCCGCAATCAGCCAGGACATCTTCTTGAGCAGCGCGTGCGGCATCCTGGTCGTGATGCGGCGCGCGCCCGTCACGACCGAGAGCGCCGCCCTGCGCCACGCCGCCTCGCCTTCGAGATTCCAGTAGAGATACAGGTTGACGTAGCGGCCCGCGCCGACGAGCGGCAGCAGCGTCTGAAAACCCTTTTCCGGGTCGGGCAAGTGATGAAGCACGCCGAGGCTGTAAACGAAATCGAAAGTCGCGGGAGCGAACGGCGGGTGATAGATGTCTGCCTGGACGAAGTGCGTGTTGGGATTATCCCGGTTGTTGCGCGCGGCGACCTCTATGGCCTGGCTGAAATCCATCGCGATGACTTCGCGCGCGCCGCTCCGCGCCATGTGGTAGGTATGACGCCCCGTCCCGCAACCGGCGTCGAGCACGCGCAGGCCGTCGAATGAGCCGGGCGCGAAACGCTCAAAGTACCAGCGGAAGTTCGACTCGTAGTCGGGCAGCATCTCTGAAAACGCCTGCCACTCATAGCCGAAGCTGCGCGCCGTCTCGCGCTGCGCTTTGAGCGCCCCGTCCTCTGCGCCGCCCTTCGATGCAGCGTCCCGCGCCGATGCCGGGATGAGGGCTTCCGGCAATCGCTCGCGGTAGACGCGAAAGAAATCCGGGTGCATCTCCCAGAGCATGCTTTGCAGCGCGGGCGGGAGCAGGCGCGGGATGCCGCCGATGAGCGGATAGCTCGTCCCGCAGCCGCAACTGATGAGGCCGCTGGTGAGTTCGCCCGGCTTCTCCTCCTCGAAACTCCGGCAGGTCAGCGTGCCCTTGCATAAAGGGCAGACGATTATTTGTAAGAGGCTCTCTTTCATCAGTTATCCCGCGACCCCGCCAGCCCGGCGCGCGACCGCGCTGGTCGCCGCAGCTTCGGTCGGATGAGCGCCGGAGGGCGCGCGGCGATGCCGCCTGCGCCTGCGCCGCGCGTCCTGATGCTCGGGCCGCTCGACGCGACCGTTGAGCGTGGCGAGCGCCGCCGTGATTAAGAAGAGCAGCGCGTTTGAAGTCGTGTGCAGGGTGAAATCGAAGAAGCTGTGAACGAGCACGGCGAAGCACCCGGCGAGCGCGCCCGTCACGACCCCGCGCCGGAACGTGTCGGTAGTCTCGCGTCGCGCCAGCGCCATCCGAAAGAGAAAGATGATGAAGCAGAGCCCGAGCAGCCCGCCGATGATTCCCGCGTCCGAGAGTATCTGCAAGTAATCGTTGTGCGCCTGTTCAAGACGAAAGAAACCGTTGCGCGTATCGTGGCGCGTGTAGGCCAGCCCGTAAGCGCCGAGCCCGGCTCCGATGAACGGATGCTCGCGGATGATGTCGAGCGTCACGCTCCAGTACTGCGTGCGCCCGGTCGTCGGGTCATCGGAGTTGACCGTCCCGACGAAGCGGCTCAGGGCATCTTCGCCGCCGAGCAGGACGACGCCCGCGAAGAGAGCGACGACGAGGGCCAGTGCGAGTCCCGCGCGCACGAGTGCCCGGCGTGCGCGACCCTGCTTCTTCTCCTCCGAGCCCTCCGCGTCGCCCGCGCGCCTGAAGCCGGTCACGGCGAGCAGGAACCCGGCTTGAGCGACGAGGCTAATCATCGCACCGCGCGAGGCCGTCATGACCAGCGCGATGCCCATCAGCGCGACGGCGAAGATATAGAGCGGTCGCCGGTCGCGCTCGACCGCGCCGGAGACGAGCAGCCCGAGCGGGAGCGCCAGCGTCATCTCCATGTAGCCTGCGAAGTGATGCCGGTTGATGAACGGGCCAAACGGCGTGCTCTGCGGCAGCTCCTTCAGCCAGTAAACCTTCGTCGGACTGGTGAAAGCCTGAATCAGCCCGAGGATGGCGAGCAGGAAGCCGAAGATGGTGATGGTGCGAACCAGCAGGCGCAGGCGGCGCGGGCTGTCTATGAAGGCCAGCGCGGCGGCAAAGTAGATGAAGAGCGCGAAGAGCTGGACCAGCGCGAGGCGCGTCGAGTATGGATCGAGCGAGATGCTGCTGACCGCCGGAAGCGAGAGCGCGTCAGCGCCGGGCACGGGGGCCGCGCCGAACGGCAAAAGCTGTACGAGGCCGACGAGCATCAACCCGATCAGAGGCAGTTGCAGCGCGTTGCGGCTCAGGCGCAGCGTACGGCTGCGCCAGGCGTCAACCGCCCAGAGAATCAGGATTCCGGCCGCCCCCGCCTGAAAGATGGCCAGCGACCAGTAATGAACAGTGCCGTAGGCCAGCGTCGAGAGCACTATCGCGAGGCAGAGCATCACGATGATGAAGCGGCTCGCCAGCGTGCGCACCAGCTTGGCGCGTGCCGACGGCTTGCGGTCCCCGGCCGTGTCCGTCGCCCCGTTAGCGAGCGCCGGTCGCTGCTGCTGCGCCGAGACGTTGGAGATTGAAGTCGTCATACCAGACCATGCCGAAAATAGGGCAGACGGCGTCCGAGCCGCAGAGAGCGCGCCCGATGCGCACCGTCACGGCCTCTGTTTTCGGCGGCGTCTTAAACGTTACAGTGATGGGCTGCCAGTCCTGCGTGCCCGGCGAGAGCGGCTGCGAAGAGCCCAGCACGGTCGTGTTGTCCGCGCCGTCGAGGACCTCTATCACGGGCGTCCCGGCGCTTTTCAAGTCTGCGGTGCGCACGTAGCATTCAAAGCGGTATTGCGCGGCGGGCTCGACGGCTATCAACTGCGCGACGTTGTTGAAAGCGAGCGTCGTCGAAGCCTTGAAGAGAATGCGCAGGCTGCGCGCGCCGCCGTGCGCGGTGCTCCCGTCAATGGCGACCTGCGCCTGCGGGTCTGACTTGACCTGCCAGTTGAAAACGCTCGTCTCCTCGGTGTTGATATCGTTCTCGAAACTCCCGTTGATGAATTGCCCGACCTTGCCCGCGTCGTTTCCGCCGTTTAAGTCTGCGGCGATGGAGACGGCGTCGCGGTAACGCTTCTGCGCGAGCAGGCTCTTGAGCAGGGCATCGCCCGTCTCGCGCTGCTCCTTCTTCTCGGCAGGGCTGAGGCCCGACCAGAGGCCCAGCGCCTCGTCCGGGCGCTGGCGTCCCATCAGGTAAACGGCGAACTCTGCGCGCGCCGCGGCCGAGTCGCCCACCGCCTGCTTGACGGCATCGATGTTCTCGCCGTAGAGAGCCCACGCCACGTTGAAGAGCTGCGGGCGCAGCTTCGAGTCAGCCTCGGCCGCCCGCCGCAACTCTGTGAAAGCCTCCTGGCCGCGCCCGGCGCGCAGCAGCAGGTTGCCTAAGTACCAGCGCGGGTAAGCATAAGCCGGGGCCAGCTCGACGGCGCGGCGCAGCGCCTTTTCGCCGCCCACGCTATCGCCCGTCTCTTCGCGCGCGCGCCCGAGGTCAACCCAGAAGCGATAATCGTTGGGCGAGAGCCTGACGGCCTCCTCGTAAGCGCGCACGGCCTCGTTCAATTCCTGCGGCAGGAAGCTGCGCTTTCTGAGACCGGCGACGACCCAGTGAGTCCAGGGGTCGTCGGGCGCGAGGCGCATCGCCGCCAGCGCCGTATCGAGCTGGCCCTGCTCCATTCGCGGCGCAAACTCGGCCACGAAATTGCCGACGTACCAGCGCGCCGCGTACCACGAAAACAGCAGCGCCAGCGCAACCGGCAACGCCAGCAACGCGCGCCACTGCGGCCTGCTCACGTCTATCAGCTTAAGTTGATCGGATGACACAATATATTTAAGAGTGATGAGTAATAAGATACAAGTGATGAGTGATGAGTGATGAGCAAAAGCGGAGAGTGGCAATCAGTAATGAGCGAGAAGCCCTTAGACTTAGACACTCATCACTCATCACTCATCACTCATTACTTACTCCTACTCATCACCTATCACTTATTCATACTCATCGCTGATTCTCTCTATCCTGATTCGCATGCGTGTCAGCGTGATCTGCTCTTCTTCGCAGTCGCGGAGAATCTCGGCGATGCGTTCGTCGGAGAAACGAGAGCTGGAGATGAGCACTTCGTCCACGCGCTGCTCTTTGCAGAGGCTGCGCAGCATCCCGTTGCCGCCGAAGACGCGCAGGCCGTGAATCACCTTCCCCTTCTTGTTCGGATCGTCGTCCACGAAACCGACGGGCGCGTACTGTAGCTCGCGATTGTTCATCAGCTCGCGCAGGAGCAGCTCGCCCGCATCACCCGCGCCGTAAATCAGGACGCGGCAGCCCTCGCTGCGCTTCGTGGCGGGCAGAATCTGGCGAAACAGGCGGAAGGCCATCCGGCTGCCCGCCAGCAACATCAGGAGGAGCAGCGCGTCCAGGAAAAAGACCGTCCGCGAGACGCCTTCAAAGCGAAAGGCAAAGAGGACGGCCAGGATGCTGGCCACCGAGCCGACGACGACGGCCTTGGCGAAGACCACCAGGTCGTCAATGCTCGTGTAGCGCCAGAGGCCGCGATAGACGCCCATCGCCAGGAAGGCGGCCATCTTGACGAAGAGCAGGACGGGCAGCGTGCGCAGGAAAACGCCCCACGTCCCGTCCTCCGTGACCGGGCCGAAGCGCAGGACGTATGCGCCGTAATAGGCGAGCACGATCAGCACCAGGTCGAGCAGGACCTCGAAGATGCGGCGCTTGTAAGAGAGGTCAATGAGAAACGCGAAGAGCGGCTTATCGCGCGCCGCCCTGACCTCGTCTTCGTCATAGACCTTGACGCCCGCCAGGTAAACCCCGAGCAGCGTCAGCAGGATGGTAAAGCCGATGATGGCCGCCAGGCTCACGTCCAGGTGGACCTGCCGGACCAGCATCGCCAGCAGACCCGAGAGCGCCGCGAACCCGTAGAGCATCCAGACGGCGCGCCGCTCCGACATCCCGAGCGCCACCAGGCGGTGCGACGTGTGATCGCGTCCGCCCTGCGAGACTCCGCGCCCGGAGAGCTTGCGCAGGACTGTAACGAAGGTCGTATCGAAAATCGGGATGAAGAGAATCAGAATCGGGACGGCCAGGACGGGCAGAAAGCTGCGCGAGCGCCCGCCCGCCACGCTCATCAGGGACGTGCTGGCCAGGAAGAAGCCGATGAACATCGAGCCGCAATCGCCCATGAAGATCGAGGCCGGGTTTGAGTTGTAGGCCAGAAAGCCTACCAGGGCCGCGGCGAAGACGGCCAGCATCAGCGCCTCGGACGGCTGGCCGCTGGCCAGAAAATTGAACGCCAGAAAGATGGACGAGATGGCCGCGATGCCCGCCGCGAGCCCGTCCATATTGTCTAAAAGGTTGACGGCATTAGTGATACCGATCAGCCAGAAAATCGTGAAGACCATATTGACGGGCGCGGACCCGGTCCAGGGCAGGCTCAGGCCGTAATAGATGACGAAGGCCGCGCCCATCACCTGCCCGATCAATTTCTGGTACGGCTTGGCGTGAAAGAGGTCGTCGGCCAGGCCCACCGCGAAGAGAAAGGCGCTGGCCCCGAGCACGACCCAGAGGTGCGAGCGGCTGGCGGTCGTCTCGTCCGCCCCGGCCGGGACGAAAATCAGGTAGGCCAGCACAACGATTGTCACAGCCAGGAAGATGGCGATGCCGCCGAGCATCGCCGTCGGCTTCTTATGCCAGCGGTCGAGCTTCGGGCGGGCGACCGCGCCCCAGCGCCTGGCCAGGTGTCGCACGACCGGCGTCAGCCCGAGCGCCAGCGCGAGCGACGCCGCTACCGGAATCAGATATGGCAACTCAAGAGACATTTCACCCTGCGCAACAGAAAAACTCTCGCTTGTCCAGAACCTCAAGAAGCTAATCCATCAGGCGCAACAAATCAAGCGAGGAAAGAAGAAAAGATAGAGACGCATTAGAGAGAGATTAAGATTGAGCCGCGCAAATAGCTGTTGCTGGCACAATCCGGCGGGAGTATCTTGGAGCCGTCGTTTTGCCGGTGTCTGTCACTTCACCCAATCGAGAAATATCATGCGACGACTTCTATTGTTTGCAGCTTTAGTCTTTCTGCTGGTTCCCTCCTACCGCGGCCAGGAGGTCGAACCGAGGACGAAGGACGACGAAGCGGCGTTGCAAAGGCTTTGGCTGATAACCGAGCTCAAAGGTCTGGAAACCGAAGCGGTCAAGCTCGACCAGCCTCTGGCGCGCGCAGAGGCTTGCGCCGGGATAGCCGACGCGGCCTGGACGCTCGATCAGGAATGGTCGAAGAAGTTACTGCGCGCAGCCTATGAGTTGACATTCCCCGATGAAGAGGAGCAGCGGCGGCTGCGCGACAGGCCGCTCGGGGCGGCCCTCACAAAGTGGACGAGTGTGGAGCAGGCGCGGGCGGTTGTCCGCAACCGGGTGCTTGGCGTTGCGCGCCGCGACAACGCCTTTGCCAATCAACTGGCTCAACTAGGCGCAGAGCAATTAGGCAGCTATGAAGAGAATTTCAGATATGCGAAGCTCGCCTCCGAAGCCGTCAGGGCCGGTGACAAGGAAGCCGCCGGAAGATATATTCTGCAAGCAATCGAAGCCGAGCCTACCTTGATAGGCTTCGGCTTCAGCATTCTTGAGCTGGCCGCCAGGGACCGCGATGCCGCCGATAAGCTAATCCTGCAATACCTTGAGCGGCTACGCGCTTTTCCTCTCTCGATGAAGAATCAGAGCGCCGGGCGCGTCCACTTCATCCTCAGGCAAATGGTTTTTCCCAGCGCCAATCTCAAGCCCGAGCTGGGACGGATACGACCGGCGGGCCGTGCCGCCCTGAGAGCCTACATCGGTTATGTCATAGAGAGTCTGGGGAAACTCGAACAAAGCGAGCCGGGCAGTGCGTCCGTGCTCAGGGATTATCTTCTCTCGACCTGGCTTCCCTTGAAACAACACGCCCCGGAATTGACCGGCTCATTTTTAGAGTTGGAAAAACTGAGCAGAAGGCCGGGCGATAATGGGGCGCTCCCGCAAAGCGGCCCGGAAGAAACGGCTCAAGCCAGGTATCAGGAACGGCTTAAGAGCGCCCTCGATAATGGCCATCCTGACGATTTAACCATCTACTTTGCAATCAGCCGGGAGGATTTTGAGAGCGCCCGTAAGCTGGTTGATTTATTGCCGGACGGGAACCGCAAGACGGAGTTCAGCGAGCAGTTGAACACGCAGGAGGCTATCAGCCTCATCAAGAGAGGTGAACTGCTCGGAGCGGAAAAGCTCGCTCAACAATTAACCCGTGCGCTGTCAATCCTGCAAGTATATCCGCTCATGGTCGGCAAATGCGTTGCCGATGGAGATAGCGTGCGTGCCAGCGGTTTGGTCTATCAGGCAATAAAGCAGTTGAAGCGCGCCGAAGACCTGGAAACCATCGCGTTCGGCCTGGGCCGGCTGGCAAAATCAGTTGCGCCCGCCAGCGATTTACTGGCCCTGGAAGTCCTGGACGAAGCGGTGCGGGCGGCCAACAGCAGCAGCAGCGGCGGCACAGAGACGGGGCAGGGGCGTCCCGGACTCGAAGCTGAAGTCTTCAAAATCCTCGCGCCGAAAGATGAGAGTCGAGTGCGACAGGCCGCGGCTGCATTGAATGATCGCTTGCAGCGGATCAACGCGACGGCGGCGATTTACCAGTGGAAAGTAAAGGAACTGGCC
This sequence comes from Pyrinomonadaceae bacterium, assembly GCA_036389715.1. GTDB lineage: Bacteria > Acidobacteriota > Blastocatellia > Pyrinomonadales > Pyrinomonadaceae > DASVWH01. Next base: position 10,656 of record DASVWH010000192.1, read on the forward strand.
GACAGCATCAAGGGCAAACGACGGTAGGCGGGAGCCAACCCGGCAATGACACACGCGGCGTCCGAGTAAACAACAGCAGAAGACAGCCGGGTTAGTGAATAAAGCAGCCTCCCCAAAGAGAGGCTGCCACTCATCATTAAAGTTATCGGTGGCAGCCTGTCAGAGCCCCGCCTTGCGTCCACTTCAGGGTCTGCCGGTCTGGAAGCTAATGACGGTCTGGAGAATGCCGTCGAGCTTCATCTGCGGGCGAAAGCCGACGAGCGCGTTGACCTTCGAGATGTCCGGGATGCGCCGCGGCATGTCTTCAAAGCCCTCCTCATACGCCTCGTCGTAGGGCACGAAGGTGATCTCGGAATCGGAGTTGGTCAGCTTCTTGATGCGCTCGGCCAGTTCGAGGATAGTGACCTCTTCGCTTGAGCCGATGTTGAAGACCTGCCCGACCGCCTCCTCGTGGTCCATCAGCTTGACGAGCGCGCCGACGACATCGCCGACGTAGCCGAAGCAGCGCGATTGGAGCCCGTCGCCGTAGACGGTGATCTGCCGTCCGGCCAGAGCCTGCTTGACGAAGGTCGGGATGACCATCCCGTACTGGCCCGTCTGCCTCGGGCCGACCGTGTTGAAGAGGCGGACGACGACCGTCGGCAGTTTCTTCTCGCGCCAGTAGGCGAGGGCCAGGAATTCGTCTATCGCCTTCGAGCAGGCGTAGCTCCAGCGCCCCTTCGTGGTTGCGCCCATCACGAGGTTGCCGTCTTCGCGGAAAGGGACTTCCGCGCTCAGGCCGTAGACTTCCGAAGTCGAAGCGACCAGCACCTTCTTCTTCTTCTTATTGGCCAGCGAGAGCACGACCTCCGTGCCGTGCACGTTCGTCTCGATGGTCCTGACCGGGCTCTCGACGATCAGCTTGACGCCGACGGCCGCCGCCAGGTGAAAGATCACGTCGCACTGGTCCACCAGCTCGGCCAGCACCGGCTGGTTGCTGATCGAATCGATCGTGTAATGAAAGCGCGGATGCTCCTTGAGGTGCGCGATGTTCGCGAAGCTGCCGGTCGAAAGATCGTCAATGACGAAGACCTCGTCGCCGCGCTCCAGATAGGCATCCGAGAGATGCGATCCGATAAAGCCAGCCCCACCTGTAATCAATACTCGCAAGCTGATAAGCCCCCTTCAATCAAGTCTGGAGCCCGGCGTCCGAAGCCTGGAATCGGAAGAGAGCTTCTCTTTTGATTCCAGGGTCCAGGTGCCGGGCTCGCGCCGGTGGCCTTGCGCTAACTGACGATAAAGACTCAAAACGTCGGTCAGCAGCCGCTCCTTAGAATAGTTTCCCTCAACGAAGAGCCGCCCGCGCTCGCCCGCCGCTCGCCGCAGCCCTTCATCCTCCAGGAGGCGCGCGAGCCCGTCGCAGAAGGCCGCCGCGTCATTCGGGCGAACCAGCACGCCGCGCTCCCGCACAGTGTAGCCGCGCTCCGGGCCTGTTACCCCGGCAGGCGCTTCCCTCTCTTCGCCGAGGAGGTCAACGACGCCGCCGACCGCCGTCGCAATCACCGGACGCGCATTGGCCATCGCTTCGATCAGGGTCAGCGGCGTGCCCTCGTTGAGCGAGGTCAGGGCGACTATGTCCAGCGCCGGGTAGAAATTTTCCGGGTCGCTGCGTGTCCCCATGAAGGTGACCTCGCCCTCGATGCCGAGCGTGCGCGCCTCCGCTTCCAGTCTCTCGCGCAGATGCCCGTCGCCGATGACGATAAACCGCACGCGCCGACTGCTCGCAGCCGCGCCCGCCCGCTCTTTGAAGCGCGCGACCGTCTTCAGAAAGAGCGTGTGATTCTTGACTTCCGTCAACCGCCCGACGATGCCGACCAGCAGCTCAGACTCTTCCGCGCCCAGCTCCGCGCGCATCACGCCGCGGCGTTTCCGCCAGTCCGCGAAAGCGGCCATCTCCAACCCGAGCGGAATCACGACGAACTGCCCTGCGCGCCCGACGCCGAACTGGTCGTGTATCTCCCTGTACTGCTGCGGGCTGATGACGACGATGCGGTCCGTCGCAAGCCACGCCAGCGCCTTTTCGATGCAGAGAAAAACGCGCGTCTTGAGCGCCCCGTAATAGCTGTGAAAGATGTGCCCGTGGTAAGTGTGGACGAAGCGACAGCGGCGCGGTCTGCCCCGGAGCGTGCCCGGAGTCAGCCAGCGATAGAGCATCCCCGCGATTCTCCCGACCGTCCCGGCCTTGGCCGTGTGCGTGTGGACCACGTCGGGGCGCTCGCGGACTAAGAGCCTGTAGAGCTTCCAGACCGTCAGCGCGTCTTTCGGGGAAATCTCGCGGCTCATCTGCGGGATGATGAGCGGCTCGACGCCGTGCGCGGCGGCGAAATAGCCCATATCATCTTCGCCCGCAGGGACGACGCCCGCGACCAGCACGGACTCGCACCCAGCGCTCTTCAATCCGGCCGTTAACCAGACGACATGGCGCGCAGGCCCACCGACGTTGAGCCGGGCGATGATCCGAACAACTTTCATCAGAAGTAAGCAGTTACCAGTCAGCCGTGAGCGGCGCGAGTGAAAGATTTCAGCGGCCGTTACCGGCCTGGGCCGCGTCCTTGCTCTCGACCTTATTCGCGCCCGTCTCGGCCACCAGATTCGACGCGTGCAGCAGGCTCTCGAAAGTCCCGGCGTCGGTCCACCACCCGTCGAGCTCGTCCCAGGTCATCTCGTCGCGCGCGATGTAGGCGTTGTTCACGTCCGTGATTTCCAGCTCGCCGCGCCCCGAAGGCTTGAGCGTGCGGATGATCTCGAAGACTTCCGCGTCGTACATGTAAACGCCGATGACTGCGTAATCGGACTTCGGCACGGCGGGCTTCTCTTCGATGCGCAGGACGCGGCGGCCGTCGAGCTCCGGGACGCCGAAGCGCTGCGGGTCTGGAACCTGCTTGAGAATAATCTTCGCGCCGCCGCCCTGGTGACGGTAAGCGCGCACGGCCTTGCAGATATTGCCCTCGATGATGTTATCGCCGAGGACGACGCAGACAGGCTCGCGGTCTGCAAAGTCTTCGACCAGCGAGAGGGCCGCGGCGATGCCGCCTTCGCCTTCCTGGTAAGTGTAGTTGATGTGCTTGAGCCCGAACGCCTTACCGTTCTTCAGCAGCTTCAGAAAGTCGCCCGCCGAGTTGCCGCCCGTGACGATCATGATGTCACGAATGCCGGCGTTGACCAGCGTCTGAATCGGATAATAAACCATCGGTTGATTGTAGACGGGCAGGAGGTGCTTGTTCGTCACCGCCGTCAAAGGCATCAAACGCGTCCCCAATCCACCTGCTAATACGACACCCTTCATTCAAAAGCCTCCACGGAAGTAAATAGTTAATCGTCAATCGTCAATAGTTAATTGAGTCTACGTTCGAGATGCTGGCATAGTCCAGTAATCATACGTCCGATCTCATCAAGAGAACTGCACAACGTTAAATAACAGCTTTCCTCCATTAAGCAGAGCCGACGCGCGATGAGCAGTTCTGTTTCCACTTCACTGGCCGAACCCTGAGCGTTCGACAGGAAATGTGCGAACTCCTTTGGAGATTTACGTCCGGCTCCCTCAGCTATATTTGCCGGGATGGAAACGGCCGCTCTTCTTATCTGAGAAGTCAATCCAAACTTCTCATCTTTCGGAAAACCTTCAGTCGCCCTGTAAACGGCGACAACAAAATCTACCGCCTTATTCCACACATCCAATTTCTCATGTGGACGCATAAGCAATTCCTTAATTCTTACTATTGACGATTTACGATTAACTATTTACTAATCAATAAATCTCTCGAACCATAATTCCAGCATCAGCAGCGTCCAGAGCTGGTGCGCGTAGTCGCGCTCGCCGCGCGTGTGCAGCTCGAACATCCGCCTGACCTCCGCGGGTTTGAAGAGGCCGCGTTTGAGCGCGCGCTCGCTGAGCAGTGTTTCGCCCAGGAACTTCTTCATCCGGTCGCGGAACCAGTGGCCGATGGGAACGCCAAAGCCCATCTTCGGGCGGTTGAGATTCTCGACCGGGACCAGCTTTTTGAGCACGCGCTTTAAGAGATACTTGGTCGTCAGGCCGCGCAGCTTGAATCGCTCGGGGAGCGTGGCCGCAAACTCTATCACGTGATGATCGAGGAAGGGCGAGCGCGCTTCGAGCGAGACGGCCATGCTCGCGATGTCCACTTTGACCAGCAGGTCGTTGGGCAGGTAGGTCATCGTATCGGCCAGGAGGCTCGCGTCAACGACGCCCGCGCCGTTGGCCGCCGCGAACCAGGGCGAGAGCCAGCCAGCCGGATCCAGCGTGGCCGTCTGCCTGCGAAAATCGTCCGTGTAAAGCTCGTCTTTGGCCGCGCGGTCCAGGACGCTGACCCAGCGCAGGTAACGCTCGACGGGCGGAAGGCTGGCCGCCTGCAAGAATCGCTTGACGCTGCGGATGCGGCTGCGGCGCAGCTCAGACGAAGGCAGGAGGTTGAAGGCCTGCTTGATGACGCCCTCGCGCAGCGCGCCCGGCAGCCTGCGGTAACGCTCGGCCAGGCGCATCGCCGCATAACGCTCGTACCCGGCAAAGCACTCGTCGCCACCGTCGCCGTTTAAGGCCACTGTGACGTGGCGGCGCGTCTCGCGCGAGACGTAGTAGGTCGGGATGGCGGACGAATCGGCATACGGCTCGCCGTAATGCTCGACGAGCGTCGGCAGCACCTCCATCGCATCCGGGCGGACGATGAACTCGTGATGCTCCGCGCCGACGTGTTCGGCGACGCGACGCGCGTGATGCAGCTCGCTGAAATCCTGCTCCTCGAAACCGATGGAGAAGGTCTTGACCGGCTCGCTGCTGGCCTCGCTCATCAGGGCGACGACCGCCGAAGAATCAACGCCGCCGGAGAGGAACGCCCCGAGCGGGACTTCCGACATCAGCCGCACGCGGACTGCATCGCGCAGGATTTCGACGGCCTGCTCTCCGGCCTCCTCCTCGCTCAGCCTGACCTTCGGCGAGAACCGGGGCTGCCAGTAACGCTCGATCTTCAGCTCGCCCGTGCGCGTGAAGCGCAGCGAGTGGCCCGGCTCCAGCTTCCTGATGGCGCGATAGGCCGTCAGCGGCGCGGGCACGCACATGAAGGAGAGATAGTAGTGAATGGCCTCGGGCGCGACTTCGCGGCTGATGTCCGGGTGCTGCAAGAGCGCGCTGAACTCCGAGCCGAAGATCAGTTGATTATTGACGACGCAATAGAGCAGCGGCTTCTTGCCGACACGGTCGCGGGCCAGGAAAAGCTCCTGCGTGCGCTCGTCCCAGATGGCGAAGGCGAACATCCCGCGCAGGTACTTCGGACAGTCCGCGCCGTACTCGTCGTAGGCGTGAATGATGGCTTCCGTATCGCAGTTGGTGTAGAAACTGTGGCCCAGCTTCTCCAGCTTCTCGCGCAGCTCTTTGTAGTTATAGATTTCGCCGTTGAAGACGATCCAGGCCGTGCGGTCGCGGTTGTGAATGGGCTGCTGCCCGCCCTTGAGGTCGATGATGGCGAGGCGTCGCATGGTCAGCCCGACCGCGCCCTTAAGGTACTGGCCCTCCTCGTCCGGCCCGCGATGGCGAATCGCGTCGCACATCCGCGCCAGCACGCCCGAATCCACCGCGCGTCCGTTCCCGTTGATGATCCCTGCGATTCCACACATATCCGGCTCTCTCTTTAGGCCTGGCGGCGACGCCCGCCCAGAACATTCACCTGCCTGGCGGCCAGGGCTTGGCGGCGGCGGTCTTCGCGCCGCTCTTTCATCAGGCCGTACCCGACCGAAACGAAGATGAAGTAGAAGACCAGCAACTGCGAACGCTGGCGATAGGCCGTGCCGACGTTGCCCTGGAAAATCGAATAGGCCAGCGTCAGCATGAACGTGAAGATCAGGATCGGCAGCGCCTGCCGCAGCCTGTACCTGACCGTGAACCAGAGCCCCAGCACGAGCAGCGGAAACGATGCCCACCAGACGACCATCTCCGGCAGCGTGATGCTCTGGCGCAGGTTCGCCAGCTGCCACGGGAACGGCGCAAACAGCAGGTAGGCAGCGCCTATCGGGATGGCGCTGATCGCCCCGGCTGTCGTCGAAACGTCCACGTCCTTGCCGAACCCCGTATTGGCTCTCTGCGAGAGGTCCGAGCGCCCGCGCTGGACGGCTTCGAGATTGCCGAACGCTTCGAGCTGCGTCCCGGCGGTCCTCAGCACGCCGAGGTAGGTCAGCGCCAGGCCGATGCCGACGACGACGATGAGCTGCTGAAACATGCTGCGCGCAGAGGCCTGCCGCATGCCTATCAGGAACGACCCGCCGATGGCCGCCACCACCATGTAGAAGATATAGAAGCGCAGGCTCAACAATCCGAGCAGCGAGATGACCAGGACCAGAAAATACTTGAGGCTCAGGCGGTCTCCGAGCTTGAGCGTGGCCAGCATCGAGATGACCAGCAGGAAGACAATCGGGCCGTCCTTGAGTCCCTGCGAGGACCAGAGCACGAGCGAAGGAAAGAGGGCGACGAAGTAGGCCGTGGCACGCGCCACCTGTAGATTCTGAAAGATGTGGCGCGCGCAGAGGAAAGCCGCCGGAGCAGTGGCCGCGCCGAGCACGCAGTTGACGTACTGCACGGCCAGCATGTTGCGCCCGAAGGCCGCGTAGACCCCCGCCACCCCGTAGATCATCCCCCAGCCGCCGCCGAGAAACCACTGCTCCAGGCTCCTCTGGAAATTCGTCTTGCCCTGCCAGACCTGGAGCAGCGTGTAGCCGACCTCGTCGTAAGTCAGCGCATCGCCGCCGAAGAAGTTCTGCAACGACAGGGTGTAGATGACGGTCGCGATCAATACCCGGACAAGCAGCGCGATAACGAACAGTTGCAACAGTAGATGTTTGCTGTCGTCGCCCGTCCGGTTGATGATGTAACCGGCCAGCCCGGCACAGACGGCGCAGAGCAGGACAGCGCCCGCCCCGTAGCCCGGCACGAAGAGGGCGACGCCGAGGCCGACGAGCAGCGATAGTGCGATAAGAAGAGTGTTCATGACCAAAAGCCCGGCAGCCGCACGGGGTTAAGAGAGCCGGTTCGGAGAGAATGCCACGGGCGCGGCGGCGGCTGCAAAAGCACCCGCGCGCGCTGCGTGGCCTCAAACCCCTGTTCTAACGCAAGACCAGATGGTTCTCCAGCACGAGCCCGTCGAAGTTCGCGCCCTGGAACGTCTTGATGGCGTCCTCCGGGCGGCAGACAATCGGCTCCTGAATATTGAAGGAAGTATTCAGGAGCATCGGCACGCCCGTCAGTTTTTCAAACTCATTGATTAATTGCCAGTAGCGCGGGTTGGTCCGGCGGCTGACGGTCTGCGGGCGGGCCGTGCCGTCTACATGGACGACCGCCTGGAAGCGCGCACGCTGCTCCTCGGCCACGTGCAGCACCGTAATCATAAAAGGGTCATGATGAGGATGGCCGAAAATCTCCTCGCTGACCTCTTCCTTCATCGAAGGGGCGAGCGGGCGAAACCACTCGCGCAGCTTGACCTTCATGTTCAGGAGTTCGCGCATATCGGCGCGGCGCGGGTCGGCGATGAAGCTGCGATTGCCGAGCGCGCGCGGCCCGAACTCCATCCGCCCCTGGAACCAGCCGAAGATCGCGCCGTCGGCCAGCATCCGGGCCAGGCGCGGCAGCATCTCTTCGTCCGGCAGGGTCTCGAATCTCAAGCCCGCGGCTTGAAGCGCCTGCGCGCACTGCTCTGAGCTGAAGCCCGGCCCGTAGTAGGCGTGCTCCATCCGAAACTTGCGCGGCTGCTTGAGCAGGTGATGATGGACCAGCAGGGCCGCGCCGAGCGAGCACCCGGCGTCTCCGGCAGCGGGCTGGACGAAGTAACGCTTGAAGGGCGACTCGGTCATGATGCGCCCGTTCATCACGGAGTTAAAGGCGACGCCGCCCGCCATGCAGAGATTCTCTTCCCCGGTCCGCTCATGTATCCCGCGCACGAGATGCAGGGCCGTGTCCTCCAAGACCTTCTGCGCGCTGGCGGCGATGTTCCAGTGGCGCTCCGTCAGGTCTTCGTCGGGCTGGCGCGGCGGGCCGAGCGCCTTGATGATCTCTTCGCCGAACTGGTAATGCTTGGCAAGATGATGATCGAGAACGCGGATGTTGAGATGAAAGTCGTGATTGCCGTTGACGGAGAGCACGCGGCTGGCGAAGAAGTCGTAGTACTCGGGCTTGCCGTAGGCGGCCAGTCCCATCAGCTTCCATTCGTCGCCGCTGAACATGTCGAAGCCGATGTAGTTGGTCACGGCCGAGTAGAACTGTCCGAGCGAGTGCGGCAGCTTGATGCGCTTGAGCACGCGAATCCGGTTGCCCTCGCCCTCGGAGAAGAGCGTCGTCGTGTCCTCGCCCGTCCCGTCCCAGGTGAGGATGGCCGAGCGGTCGAAGCCCGAGACGAAGAAGGCGCTGGCCGCGTGACACTGGTGATGCTCAAGGAAGTGGAAGCGAAACTTGCTCGGGCCGAAATGCTTGCGGATGCGCTGCGGATGCTTGAGCATCCCGAGGTAACTGTCGCTGACCTGCGCCACGCCCCTGTCAACGCGCGCCTTGAACATCTCGCGCGAGATGATCGCGGACTTCAGCGCCTGCACGGCCTTGTGCCGCAGAACCCAGGGCTTCCAGTAGAGCCCTATGTGCTCGACCTCGCCGATCTTGATACCGGCCTCTTCGAGGCAATACTGGACGGCGTTGTAGGGAAAGCCGCTGAAATGCTTGATGCGCGTGAAGCGTTCCTCTTCGGCCGCCGCGACGATCTCGCCGTCGCGGATGAGCGTCGCGGCCGAATCACCAAGCGTTGTCAGTCCCAGGATATACATTAAACATTCACTCCTTGCAGAACGGGTCCGAGCGGCGGCACGCGGTGTGCGCACGTGAACCCGGCGGAAGCCTCGCGCCGTAGCGTTCGCCCGGACGAAACTCCGACGGCGGCGCGGCCTCCCCAGCCTTACGGACATCTATTTTCAGCAACACGAATCGGCCGAGGCAGTATCCGTGACGGCCCGTCTCCCCGGACGCGGCAAACCCGTCAAACAGAATTAGTCTATCAAACTCATTATGGGCCTATACATTAAGGCTCTCTTGGTGTCAGGGAACGGACAAACCTAGCAGAGTTCCAGGCAAAAGTAAAAGAGGGAGGCAGCGGGCGCACGGGTCTGCCGGACGCGCGCCGGAAGCTGCCGTCGTCCCGGCCCGGCAAGCGCCCGGCAGTGCGCCACTTGACGCGCGGGCGGTAAGCCACGGGGCCGGACAATCAGGCTCAGGCTCTTCAAATCCGAATCCCGCGGACCTTCTCCGGCTTCTGGTCCGATTCCGCTTTGACGAGCACGGAGTTGTCCTGCCGTCGGTGCTCGCGCTCGCGCGCCGTGTGCCACTGGGCCCACTCCTCCGGCGCGTCGAAGGTCTCGCCGCCGTGGCGCGTGATGCGCTCGCGGACGCGGCACATGACGGGCGTGTTGATGCCGACGCCGCTAATCACGGCCTGCCCCTTGGTCAGCGCGGGCAGTTCGTCGAGCAACTGGCGGCCAGCCCCTTCGACCGATTTGGCGACCGTGTCCTGGTCAATCGGATTGACGATACGCATGATGATCTGCGACATGCACTGCGAGAGCACGTCCTGGTCGAGTTTGCCGGGGCGCTGCGTGATGAGGCCGATGCCGACGCCGAACTTGCGCCCTTCGGAGAGAATCTGCTTGAGCACGTTGGTCGAGACGACCGTTTGTCCTGCGGGCGCAAAGCGGTGGGCCTCTTCGAGCAGCGTGAAGACCGGATAAGGGAGATGGCTGTCGGTCCCCTGCATGGCCTCGCCGCGGACGGTCGCCATGCGAGCCTTGTTGACGCGGCGCAGCAGGGTGGCGACGACGACCTGCTGCTCGTTCTGTTCGATGTCCGAGAGCTGGAGGACAGTGCACCTGCCCGGCCGGAAGAGTTCGTCGAGCGGGATGTGCTCGTGATCGGAAAAGATGGAATCCGGGCGGTCGAAGCGTGAATCCAGACGCCAGAGCAGCCCCTCGATGGAGCTGGCATTGCTCGACTCGCTGCGCTCATTGCCCTCGTACTTCTGCGCCTTCACTTCGTCGCGCAGGTCGTGATAACCCCACAGCTCGCGCTCGCCGCGCTGCCCGGCCGTCAGGCTCCTGTACGCCTGCGCGAGAAAGTGCAGCATCTTGTCCGAAGTGCCTTCCGGCAAAAGATACTTGATGTCGGCTTCCGTCAACGAAGAGAAGCGCACCTTGATGCGGTCGTGCGTGTAGATTTTGACTTCCGGGCGATAACCGTCGCCGCCCTGAAACACCGCGTCGTCCTCAATGGAGCGCATCGTGTGATATTCGCCGTGCGGGTCAACGATCAGCACGGCGGCGCGGTTGTAGGGCCGCATCAATTCTTCGACCAGCACGCCCGCGGTGTAAGACTTGCCCGCGCCCGTCGAAGCCAGGATGGCCAGGTGCGTCGAGACCACGTCCTTGATCGAGAGGACGACCGGGACTTCCCCTGCGCTGCGCGTCAGCAGGCTGCCGACGTGCGCGGAGCCCCTGTCGCTCATCCTCAAAGGCGAGAGGATGCCCGCCAGCGACGGCGAAGAGGTGAGAAAGACCGGGTCGCCTGGCATCGGCGGGATGCGCGGGTTGACGAAATCCCCGAGCGCGCTGCTGAAATAGCCGATGGTCTCGACCGTAATCTCGTAAAGCTCGCCGCAATCGGAGCTGAGCCCGATGAGGGCGGAGACGACGGCGGGCGGCGTCTGCGGGTCGGAGAGGAAAGCGTCCGGCAGATTGCGCACGAGGCGGCGCGAAGTGATGTTGCCGAGAATGTGGCGCTCGCTCTCGCCGTCGCGCGCGACGTAGTAGACGAACTCGCCGATGCGCGTGCGCCGGTTGTCGGCCGTGATGAAGAGATATTCGTGCGGCAGCTCGCCGGGGCCTTTGACGGTTCCCGTGAGCGTATCGGTTGCGACCTGCTGTTGCTGCTGTTGTTGCTGCTGCTGTGTGGACATGTGTCAGTCCTTATTGAAAAGTATGGCCCGCGGCGGCTAACAGAATAACAAGAGATGGCCGCGAGTGGTACGGAAGAGACGTTAAAATGAGAAGACGAAGACTGAAAAAGAACCGGCGGGAGTTGCCGTCTACCCTTAAACGTCGAGCCTCGTTTCGTACCACTCAACCGTTCGCCTGAGTCCTTCTTCCAGTGAGGTCTCTGCGCGGAAGCCGAATTTCTCAAAGGCGCGTGTGACATCCAGGCGGCGGCGCGGCTGGCCGTCGGGCCTGTTCTTCTGCCAGCGAATCTCGCCCTCGAAGCGCGTCAGGCGCGCGATCATCTCAACCAGGTCGCGGATCAGCACCTCGCGCCCGCTGCCCAGATTGACCGGCTCCCCCTCGTCATAATCCCGCGCCGCCAGAAAGACGGCCGCGGCCGCATCTTCGACGTAGAGAAATTCGCGCGAAGCCGCGCCCGAGCCCCAGACCTCGACGAAGGGAGCGCCTGCGAGCCGGGCTTCGATACACTTGCGAATCAGCGCCGGGATGACGTGCGAGGTCTCCGGGTCGAAGTTATCGCCGGGGCCGTAGAGATTGGCGGGCAGCAGGAAAATTGTGTTGAAGCCGTACTGCGCGCGGTAGCTCTGCGCCTGGACGAGCATCATCTTTTTGGCCAGCCCGTAAGGGGCATTGGTCTCTTCCGGGTAGCCGTTCCATAGATCGTCTTCGCGGAAGGGCACGGGCGTGTGCTTCGGGTAGGCGCAAACCGTGCCGAGCGCGACCACCTTTTCGACTCCGCAGAGGCGCGACTGCTCGATGAGCTGCGCGCCCATCATCAGGTTCTCGTAGAAGAAGCGGCCGGGGTTCTCCCGGTTCGCGCCGATGCCGCCGACCACGGCCGCCAGGTGCAGGACCAGCTCGGGCCTCAAATCACGGAGCATCCGCCGGACCTCCGCGCCCTGCACCAGATCGTACTCCCGCCTTCTCGGGACAGAGACTTCGACGCCCGCGCAGGCTCTCAGGCGCTCGACCAGATAACGGCCGAGAAAGCCCGCGCCGCCCGTCACGGTCACTCGCTTGTAAGGGAAAACGCTCTTCGTTGTTTCCATTGATAGTGATTGGACGCGGGCCGCTCGCCCGACGCGCGCGCCGAAGGGGCGACTGTTGCTGCCCGGAGTATCAAAGCGGCGCATCATGGCTGATGGCCCGGACCCTTGCGCGTTGTTCAAACCGTGCGCGTTGCTTGCTCAAACCCGGCCTATTGATTATCGTATCAGAAATCCATGCGCCGCTAAACGGCGGCCTACCCCGGCACTCGATTAAATCAACAGACCGCCGCAATGAAGACCAAACGCGCTTTGATTACAGGCATCACGGGCCAGGACGGCTCGTTTCTGACGGAGTTCCTGCTTGACCGGGGCTACGAGGTTTACGGCATCATCCGGCGCTCGTCTTCATTCAACACGGACCGGATAGACCATCTCTACCAGGACCCGCACGAGCCGGGGACGCGGCTGCGCCTCGTCTACGGAGACCTTAACGACTCCAGCTCGCTCAATACCATCCTGCGCCGGATAGAGCCGGACGAAATCTACAATCTGGGCGCGCAATCTCACGTCCGCGTCAGTTTCGACGTGCCGGAATATACGGGCGAAGTGACCGGGCTCGGGACGGTGCGCATCCTCGAAGCGATTCGTGAGGTGGGCATCCGCCCGAAGTTTTACCAGGCTTCCTCGTCGGAGCTCTTCGGCAAGGCGCTCGAAGTTCCGCAGACGGAGCGAACGCCCTTTCACCCGCGCTCGCCCTACGGCTGCGCCAAGGCCTACGCCTATCACATCACGGTCAATTACCGCGAGTCCTACAACCTCTTCGCCTGTAACGGCCTGCTCTTCAATCATGAATCGGAGCGGCGCGGCGAGACCTTCGTGACGCGCAAGATCACGCGCGCGGCGACCAGAATCAAGCTCGGGCTACAGGAGAAGCTCTACCTCGGCAACCTGGAGGCGCGCCGCGACTGGGGCTACGCGAAAGACTATGTCGAGGCGATGTGGTTGATGCTCCAGGCCGGAGAGCCGGACGATTACGTCATCGCGACGGGCGAGGCGCACTCGGTCAGGGAATTCCTGGACGAAGCGTTCGGGCTGCTCGACCTGGACTGGAAAGAGCACGTCGAGGAGGACACGCGCTATTACCGCCCGGCGGAGGTCGAGCTGCTGCTCGGCGATGCGCGCAAGGCGCGGGCGGTCCTCGGCTGGGAGCCCAGAGTCAACTTCAAACAGCTCGTCCGGCTGATGGTCGAGCACGACCTCGAACTCGCGCGCCGCGAACAGCAGGCGCGGACCGGTGAAGACTCGCCGCCGAACAAGGCGCGCTGGGGCACGATCTGATGCGTCGCCAATCGTTCAACGGACGAGGCCGGGAATCGCTCAAAGGATAAAGTCGCGGATTGACTCGACGACGTAGCCCTGCTGCTCGGCCGTCAGCTCCGGGTAGACGGGCAGCGCCAGGGTCTCCTGCGCGGCGCTTTCGGCCTCGGGAAAGTCGCCCTCCCGGTGGCCCAGGTAGCTGAAACATTCCTGCAAGTGAAGCGGCACGGGATAGTAAATATCCGTCCCGACGCCGCACTCTCCGAGATGCCGGACGAGCGCATCGCGGCGCTTCCTGGCGCGAATCACGTACTGGTTGAAGATGTGGCGCGCACCGCCGTCAACCGCAGGCAGGCCGAGTTCTTCGAGCAGCCCCGCGTCCTCGAACAGACGGTTGTAGCGAGCCGCGTTGGCCCGCCGCGCTTCACTCCAACTGTCCAGGTGCGGCAGCTTGACGCGCAGCACGGCCGCCTGCAACGAATCCAGCCTGCTGTTGATGCCGATCAACCGGTGATAGTACTTCTCGCGGCTGCCGTGGACGCGCAGCATCCGCAGGCGCTCGGCCAGCTCGTCGTCATTGGCCGTCATCATCCCGCCGTCGCCCGCCGCGCCCAGGTTCTTCGACGGGTAAAAGCTGAAACAGCCGACCGCGCCGATGGTCCCGGCCTGGCGCCCCTCGCGGTCCTGCGCGCCGATGGCCTGCGCCGCATCCTCTATGACCGGAATCCCGTATCGCTCGCCAAGCTCCATAATGGCAGACATCTCGGCGCACTGGCCGAAGAGATGAACGGGCATGATGGCGCGCGTTCGGGGCGTCAGGGCCGCTTCGATTTTGTCGGCCGAAATGTTGTAGGAGAGCGGGTCTATGTCAACGAAGACGGGCCGCGCGCCGAGGCGGACAATCGCCGCTACCGTCGCAAAGAAGCTGTAGGGCGTGGTCACGACCTCCGTTCCGGGCTTGATGTCGAGCGCCATCAGCCCGAGCAGCAGCGCGTCCGACCCCGAAGCGCAGCTGATGGCGTGACGGGCACGCGTGTAAGCCGCAATCTCTTCTTCGAGCGCCGTGACCTCCGGCCCGAGGATGAACTGCTGCGATTCGAGCACGCGCAACGTCGCCGAGCGCAATTCATCCGCGAGCGTCGCATACTGGGCATGTAAATCAAGCAAGGGTACTTTCATCTGGATTCGTCTTGCGAGTCTTTGTCTCGGGCGATGTCACGGGGCAAGTTTGGGCCTTCAGGCCGAAAGCTCAATGGGGCGACCACGCTGGCTGATGGACTGCTGCGCGGCCTCCAGCAGGCGGACGACGCGCAGGCCCGCGTGACCGTCGGTGAGCGGCGGGCGGCGCTCCGCTATGGCAGCCAGGAATTCGCCGCAGACGTAGTGCAGGGCTTCCGTCGAGTCCAGCTTCGGAACCCAGACATCGCCCGTCCGATAGCTAACCAGGGTTTGATAAGCCGCCTCCTTATCCGCGGCCTCTTCGCTGCGTGTGACCATCACGCCCTTGTCGTAGACGCGAATCTTTTCCGTCGGCTCGATGTCGTCGTAGACGATCATCCGGCGGCTCCCGGCGATCAGGGTGCGGCGGATTTTGACGGGCGAGAGCCAGTTGAAATGAAAGTGCGCGATGAACTGGTCCGGGAACCTGAGCATCACGTAAGCGATGTTCTCTATCCCGCGCTCGACGTGGCAGCTGCCGGTCGCCGTGACGCTCAGGGGCTGGCGGCCGATGATGAAATCCATGATCGCCAGGTCGTGCGGCGCGAGGTCCCAGACGACGTTGATGTCGCGCTGGAAGAGCCCCAGGTTAATCCGCACCGAATCGAAGTAGAGCAGGTCGCCAAGCTCGCCGCTGCCGACGATCTCCTTAATCTTGCGGACAGCGCCCGTGTAGATGAAGGTGTGGTCAACCATCAGCGCCAGGCGCTTCTGCGCGGCCAGCGCGATCAGCTCCTGGGCCTCGTCAATCTTCGCCGTGAAGGGCTTTTCCATCAGGACGTGTTTGCCGGAGGCGAGGGCTTCCCTGGCAAAGTTGAAATGTGTGCTGACGGGCGTGGCGATGACGACGGCGTCCAGCGCCGGGTCCGCCAGCAGTTGACGGTAATCGGTCGTTACCATGGCCGAAGGATAACGGCGTCTCAACTGTTCGAGCCGACCCGTGTCGAGGTCGCACATCCAGCGCAGGGCAGCCTCTTCCCGCTCCGCGAAGTTGCGGAGCAGGTTCGGCCCCCAGTAGCCGCAACCGATCACGCCGATGGTGGTTGGAGTCATCTCGTCACCGTCAGAAAGCTGTTAAGAAGGCTGGAATGCGCGGCAAGGTCTCCGGGCCGGAAGGAGGTGCGCTCGAAGGGGGCGCGCGCGAAGGCCGGGCGCCGGAAGAAGGAGGCCCGCAATGAGAGAACGGCTCTCGCGGGGCTCATCCCGCGGCCTCGTCCGCCTTGAGGATGCGCGCCGGATTCCCGGCGACTATCGCCCTGGCGGGAACGTCCCTCGTGACCACTGCGCCCGCGCCGACGATGGCGCGCTCGGCAATCTCGATGCCGCCCAGGATGGTCGCCCCCGTGCCGATGCTCGCGCCGCGCCGGACGATGGTCGGCAGGACTTGCCAGTCGGCCTCGCTCTGCAACTCGCCGCTTTCGGTCGTCGCGCGCGGGTACTTGTCGTTGATGAAATTGACGCCGTGACCGATGAAGACTTCGTCCTCGACCGTCACGCCTTCGCAGATGAAGGTGTGGCTCGAAATCTTGCAGTTGCGCCCGACCCGGACGCCTTTCTGGATTTCGACGAAAGTGCCGATCTTCGTGCCGTCGCCGATCTCGCAGCCGTAGAGGTTGACGAAGTTGTAGATGGTAACGTCCCGGCCGAGCCTGACATCATCCGCGATGGAGCAGAACTGCCCCCTCATCCGCGCGCCCCGCTCCCGTCGGCCCCGTCCAGCTCGGCCTCGTCGTCCGACCCGTAGTAGCTCGAATAATAGCCGTAATAGTAGTAGCTGTTGCTGCCTTCGAGCTTGACGTTGTTGAGCACGATGCCGTAGAGATGCGCGCCCACGTCCTGAAGCTGCTGCTTGGCGCGGCGGACCACGGCCCGCGAGCTTTTCCCGCCGTGAACGACCAGCATCACGCCGTCAACCATCGTCGAAAGGATGGACGAATCCGTGAACGAGATGGAGGGCGGCGAGTCAATGACGATGTGCGTGAAACGCTCGGCCATGAGATTGATGAGCTTGCGCATCTCGTCGGAGCCGAGCAGCTCCGCAGGGTTCGGCGGCACTGGCCCGGAGGTCAGAATCTTCAGGTTCGGCAGCTTGTCGTAGGGCTGCAAGAGGGCGTCCGTATTGGTGTCGCCGGAGAGAAAATTGGTCACGCCCTGGGCGTTGGGCAGCCCGAAGTGCATGTGAATGCGCGGGCGGCGCAGGTCGCAATCAACAATCAGGACTTCGGCCCCGGTCTGCGCCAGCATCACTGCCGTGTTGACGGCCGTCGTCGTCTTGCCTTCGGAAGGCTGGCTCGACGTGACGAGGATGGTCTTCGGCGGCTGCCCGGCCGAAGACAGGAGCAGGGAGGTCCGCAGGTGGCGATAGGCTTCGGCGACCGGCGAACGAACATCTTCGATCAGCGCCAGCGCAGTGCTGTCACTGGCGTCGGCCGGAGCCGGGCTCTTGCCCTTGAGCAGGGTCCGCTCGTTGCGCAGGGCCGGAATCAGCGCCAGCGTCGGGAGGTGCAGGTAGCGGTCAACGTCCTCCATGGATTTGAGCGTGTCGTCCAGGTAATCGAGCAGGAAGGCCAGCCCGACGCCTGCGCCGAGGCTCAACAGAAAGGCGATGATGATGTTGCGCGCGCGCTGCGGGCCGACGGGCGATTTGGGCAACCGCGCGAGCGTCGCGATGCTGACGTTGTTGGTATTGCCGGTCGAGCTGATCTCCATCTCCTTCTGGCGCTGAAAGAGAGTTTGATAAAGCTGCTTGTTGGTCTCGATCTGCTGCGTCAGGCTGCCGATTTCCAAGGCCGCTTCGCCCTGCTGCTGGGCCGCGCCGCGCTCCTGGTTATAGTTCTGCTTGAGCTGCTGCTCCCTGGCCATCGCCGCTTCATAGCGCAGCTTGAGCGAGTTGATGATCTCGCGCGGCTTTCTATCGAGCTCGGACTTAACCTGCCTGATCTGCTCTTCTATCGTCTTGACCTCGGGCCATTCGGGCGTGTACTTGACGAGCAGCGCCGAGTGCTTCTCCTGCAAGTCGCCGATCTTGTCGCGCAGGCGCTGGACCGATTTGTCCTCCTGCACTTCGGGGATGGACCAGGGGTCGCTGCTGGTTTGCGCGACGTTGAAGGCCGCCTGCGCTTTCTTGCGGTTGTCTTCGGCCTCCAGGAGCTGGGAGCTGTAGGTATCAACGCGGACATTCGTGATGTCAACGCCCTTGGCCGTGCTGATGGGCAGACCGTTGGCGTTCTTGTAATTGACCAGACGCTCTTCGTCCTGCCTGATCTTGAGCTGCAATTCGGCGATTTGATTGGCGAGCATGGCCGAGGCCGACTGCGAGCCCGAAGTCTCGCGCTTGAGATCGTTGTAGATGAAGACGCGCGCCAGCGTGTCGGCCACCTTCGTGGCGATCTCGGGGTTGCTGTGGCGGAAACGAATGTTGACGAGATTGGTCTTCTCGACGGGCTCGACTTCGAGGTTCGCGCGCAGCGTATCCTCGTAAGGCTCCAGGCGTTGCAGCTCTTCGGGTTTCAACTGGTCCGACCTGACGCTTTCGCTGTCAACGACCGGGACTCTCGGGTCCATCCGCGCGGGCGCGGCCTTGTCGCCGAAGAAGATGCGGCGCACGCTGGCGAAGAATCCGGACTTGGCCTGTCCTTCGAGAAAGGACGGGTTGTTCTGAAGGTCGAGCGCGATGATGACCTGGCGGGCCAGCTGCGGATTCTCAAGCAGCTTGAGCTGGGTGTTCCAGTAGGTCTGGTCGTTCCCGGCGTTGAGAATCAGGTCCTTGGTGCTGACGAGGTTGTTCTTCTTCTGCTCAATCAGAATCTGCGTCTCGGCCTCGTAGATGTTCGGCAGCCGGAACATCTGGATCGTGACCAGCGAAGTGACGACGACGACCATGCTCAGGATGAGCCACTTGCGCTTGAGGACGACGGCCAGATAGTCGCGGATATGCGTCGGGTCGGCCGACGAGACGCCGTAATATTTCTTTGACTGGGTGAGATCGCTCAAGGGGCGATCAAGATTGCCGGAAGGCAGCGGCAGCAGGCGATTATCTTGCGACATCATAAATAGCTCTAATTGATTGACGGAAGCTCAACTACTCTGGCGTTCAAAACAGTTGAGCATAATACCAGAGACGGGCCTTAAGACCAATCTTGCGGGCGCATCAAAGGGGCGCGCCGCCCGTCCCCTTTAGCCGGGAGTTTGCGCCGCGAAAAGGGCCAGGGCGCTCTCCCAATCAGGCAGCGGCCGGAGGCCCACGGCCTCCGACAAGAGGCAGCGCAGGCGCGAGTTGCGAGGCCGCGGCGCGGGTCTCTGCAAAGTCTCCATGAGCACGGTTTCAACCTCCAGGCCCTCGCAGCCTGCCGCCCTCAGGGCCGCCAGCGTGAACTCCTCAAAGCTCGCCCCGGCCCCGCTGTTGACGACGTGATAGACGCCGGGCAGGTCTCTGTGGGCCAGCTCGCGCAGGCGCGCCGCCAGGTCCAAGGCAAAGGTCGGCGTGCCGTAGGCATCGCTGATGGTCTTGAGACGCTCCTTTCGCCGCGCGCGTTCGATGACGGTGCTCAAAAAATTCCGTCCGCCGGGGCCGAAAATCCATCCGGTGCGGACGATGATGGTGCGGGCCGAAGCCGACTGCGCGCGCCGCTCGCCTTCGAGCTTGGCCATCCCATAGACGCTCGTCGGCTGCGGGTCGTCGCGCTGCGTGTAGAACCCTTCCTTGCTCCCGTCGAAGACGTAGTCGGTGGAGATGGTCAACAGGCTCGCGCCTGCGCGGCGGCTCGCCAGGGCAAGATTTTCGACGGCGCTCGAATTGACGGCGTAGGCTTTCGGCGGGTCCAGCTGGCAGGCATCAACGTCGGTCCAGGCGGCGCAATTGATGACCGTCTCCGGGCGCTCGCGCTCGAAGGTTGCGAGAAGGGCCGCCGCATCCGTGATGTCCAGGCTGCGGCGGTCATGCGCGAGGACTTCATCGCCCGCGGCCGCGCAATGCTGCGCGACGGCGCGCCCGACCATCCCGCCAGCGCCTGCGACGAGCACTCTCACTGTGCGCCGACCTCCGCGCCGTATTGCCGCGTATAAAACTCGCGATAAGCGCCGCTGCGTGCGCGCTCGATCCAGGCCGGGTTGTCCGCGTACCAGCGGATGGTCTTCTCCAGGCCGCTCTCCCAGGTCTCGGCGGGTTGCCAGCCCAGCTCGCGCTCGGCCTTCGCAGGGTCAATGGCGTAGCGACGGTCGTGGCCGGGCCGGTCTTTGACGTAACGAATCAGTGAGGCCGGTTTGTCGAGCGCACTGAGGAGGCTTTCGATAACTTCTAGGTTCGGGCGTTCGTTGCGCGCGCCGATGTTGTAGATTTCGCCAGCCCGCCCCTGCTCCAGCGCGAGCATCAGGGCGCGGCAATGATCGTCAACGTAAATCCAGTCGCGGACGTACTTGCCGTCGCCGTAGACGGGCAGCGCTTCGTCCCTGAGCGCGTTGGAGATGAAGAGCGGAATCAGCTTTTCGGGAAACTGCCGCGGCCCGTAATTGTTGCCGCAGCGGGTGATAACGGTGTCGAGCCCGAACGTGTGATGAGCGGCGCGGACGAGATGCTCGGCCGCCGCTTTGGAGGCCGCGTAGGGGCTGTTGGGCGCATAGGGCGACTCTTCCGTGAAGTAGGCGTTTTCGGCCTCCGGGAGACTGCCCATCACTTCGTCGGTCGAGACCTGGAGGAAACGTCGCACTCCGCGCTCGCGTGCGGCGTCGAGCAGCACCTGCGTGCCGATGATGTTGGTGCGCAGGAATTCGTCCGCGCTCTCGATGCTGCGGTCAACGTGTGATTCGGCGGCGAAATTAATGATCGCGTCACAGTCTGCGTCGAGCGCCGCGCGGACGGCCTCGCGCTCCGCGATGTCGCCCCGGACCAGGCTGTGGCGGCCGGCGTCGAGGCCCTCCAGGTTGTCCAGATTGCCCGCATAAGTGAGCGCGTCGAAGTTGATGATCCGGCAATCGGGCCAGGCCGCCAGGGCCAAACGAATAAAAGCGGAACCGATAAAGCCAGCGCCGCCCGTCACAAAGAGTTTACGCATGAGATATAAGTGGGGAAGAGTGAATCAAATGTCAGGCTGGCGGAGCGGTCCGCCCTCTGATGGACTAGAAATTTCACGGCGGTCGGCTTTGCTGTTAACGCGCCGGAGCTGCTGCTTCTTTAACGCGCCGGAGCCGACGAAAAAAAACCTGTCGCCGGGAGTGCTTGAGCAACAAGCGGGTGAGTATAGGTGCGCCCTTCAAACGGTGTCAAGAATGCTCGCAGGTGCGACGCACGCTCAAGGTATGGTAGTTTGAGAGGGCCGGGAGCAATGTGACTGAAGGGAAGCGGGCGAAATCCCCGGCGGACTACTGCGCGGGGAGACAATTTCAGGCAGCCATGATTTTTACCGAGACAAAATTAGCGGGCGCGTTTGTCGTCGCGCCCGAAAAGCTGGAAGACATCCGCGGCTTTTTCGCGCAGACCTGGTCGGAGCGCGAGTTTGCGGAGCACGGCATCCAGACGCGGCTCGTCGAAGCCAACACCTCTTTCAACAGGCGCAAGGGGACGCTGCGCGGCATGCATTTTCAGACCGCGCCGCACGCACAGGCCAAGCTCGTGCGCTGCACGGCGGGCGCAATCTACGACGTGATTATTGACCTGCGCCCCTCGTCCCGGACCTTCAAGCAGTGGGTCGGAGTAGAATTGACGGCCGCCAGCCACCTGATGCTCTACGTCCCGGAGGGCTTCGCGCACGGCTTCCAGACGCTCCTGGATGCGACGGAAGTCTTCTACCAGGTGTCGGACATCTACGCGCCCGAGTATGCCGGGGGCGTCAGGTGGAATGACCCGGCCTTCGACATCCGCTGGCCCGAAGGCGAACGAATTATCATCCCCAGGGACGAGCAATATCCCGATTTCAATCTATAATTTCAATCTATAATGAAGACTCTTTCGCTTGAGGACCAACCGGCCACCCGGAGAGCCCGTCGGCAAACCTTAAGCGCCCGCCTGCAAACCCGTCGGCCCGCTTTTTTGCTCTCATCTGAACAATTTGCGGGGCCGCGATTTTCCGCATCGTGGTCCAGGATTTAACTTGCAGTGGCCCAAAAACCGGTTCGGTCAGATTGATTCCATAAAATCGGCGGCAGTTCTCCCGATTGCGGTTGACATTCGGGAAGATTTAACGTAGAAGCTCTCTGCACTTTTGACGGAACAGCAGGTGAGGCATCCTTAATTCCACGCGTTAGCGGTTCTAATTCAGCTTCAGCTTCAACAGCTCCTCTATCCCGGTAGTCGCAGCCCTCGAATATTCAGGGCCCAACTATTCTTTCAACCCTATACCCCAAGGAGAACCCCATGAAGAAATTTCCCTCGACATTGAAGATTCTAACGACTTTAGTCTTCACCCTGGCCTTCGCTTCGCTGGCGCAGGCACAGGCGACACGCACCTGGGTTTCGGGCGTCGGCGACGACGTTAACCCGTGCAGCCGCACCGCGCCATGCAAGACTTTCTCTGGCGCAATCTCGAAGACGGCCGAAGGCGGCGAGATTAACGCGCTCGATCCGGGCGGCTTCGGCACTCTGACCATCACCAAGGCCATCACCGTTGACGGCACGACCGGACAGGGCTTCGGCGGCGTGCTGGCCAGCGGCGCTAGCGGCTTTACCGTCAACATCTGCGGCGGGACAGCCGCCGGATGCACCAACGCGCACCCCTCCGATGCCGTCGTCATTCTGCGCAACCTTTCCATCAACGGTATGAACCAAACTACAGGTCCGGGCGTCTCCGGCGTCCGCTACCTGGAAGGAGCGCGGGTCTTCGTCGAGAACTGCACGATCTTCGGCTTCAACACCGCAGGCATTGATGTCAACGTCGATGTCAACGGCTTTCTCGGCGTCGAGAACACGACCATCGAGAACACCAACATCGGCGTCAGGATGAACGTGACGGGC
>DASVWH010000193.1:0-1696 GCA_036389715.1 Pyrinomonadaceae bacterium
CCTGGGCTTCATGGACAACTCGAACCGGACGGAGAACCGCATCGATAACCGTAACGGCAACGGCAATCAGGGGAACAGCAACCAGTCTACCAAAGGGCAGGCCAACGAGCAGGGCCGCGCGACCTCTCCCGATAGAGGTAACTTCACCGTCGAATACGCCGAAGTCCAAAACCCTCAATATGCCGAGATCAACGAGAGATTCAAGCGCCAGAGATTCATCGAAGGCATCGCAGACCAGTTGAACGCCTCCATCTCGATCCCGGAGAACGTCGCCATCAGCTTCAAGGAATGCGGGCAGCCCAACGCTTTCTGGGACCCGCGAACCCGCTCCATCAATATGTGTTACGAGTTGATGGAACAGATGGCCAACGATTTCAGGGAGGTCGCCAAGTCCCAGGAAGACTTGAACGATAAGGTCAACGGCGCGCTGACCTTCGCTTTCATCCACGAGCTGGGCCATTGCCTGATTGATGTGCTCAAGCTGCCGTCAACCGGCAGGGAAGAGGATGCCGTGGACCAGCTTTCGACCTTCGTGCTGGTGGGCTTAAGCGGCGAGGACGGCGAGCGGATGGCCATCAACGGCGCGCTCTCCTGGGGCATACAGTATGACCGGCTGGCGAAATCGGGTAAGACGGCCGCCGAGCTGGACATGCTCTGGGCCGACGAACACTCGATGGACGGCCAGCGTTTCTATAACATCCTGTGCTGGATTTTCGGCCATAATCCGCAGAAATACCAGGCGATGATTAACAACCCGCTGCCGGAACAGCGCGCCGTCAGATGTCCGACAGAATACGCGAAGCTCTCGGACGCCTGGCTGACGCTGCTCAAGCCTTATCTCAAGGATGCCGGGGCGAAGAACGAGCCGACCGCCCAGGGCCAGGCGCTGCCGGACGCAGGCGGCCACTCCGGGCATTGATGCGCCGCTCGCGGGAGACGACTTTGCGCCGCAATGAAAAGACGCGCCGCTCTGACAACAGGGCGGCGCGTCTTTTCATTGCCGGTCTAAACCGGCCAGTCCTTGGGCTGGCTAACCGTTGGGCTGGCTGCTCTTGAGGGCTGGCCTACGCTTTGGGCTCGGATGCTCCGGGTGTGCTGACGACGCTGACGATGCGCTCCATCTCTTCTTTCGCCCGCTCGGTGCTGGACTGAATGCCGGAGACGCGCATCCGAAATTCGTCGGAGTTGCTGGCGTTGCGCAAAGCCTCTTCGAGCGTGATGAGGCCCGACTGGAAGAGATGAAAGAGCGACTGGTCGAAGGTCTGCATCCCGTACTGCGAAGTCCCGGCGGCGATGGCCTCGCGAATCAGGTAGGTCTTGTCTTCGTTGACGATGTAATCGCGGATTAGTCCCGTCGAAATCATAATCTCGATGGCGGGCACTCGCCCCTTGCCGCGCCCGGCGCGGACCAGCCGCATCGAGATGACAGCCTTGAGAATCCCTGCCAGTTGAATCCTGACCGATTTCTGCTGGTGCGCGGGAAATGAGGAGACTATCCGCGTGATGGTCTCGGTCGCGTCGAGCGTGTGCAGGGTCGAGAGGACGAGGTGGCCCGTCTCGGCGGCGGTCAGCGCCGTCCCGATGGTTTCGAGGTCGCGCATTTCGCCGACGAGAATCACGTCCGGGTCCTGACGCAGCGCCGCTTTGAGAGCAAGCCCGAACGACTTCGCGTCTGCCCCTAGCTCACGCTGGTTGA
>DASVWH010000194.1:0-11640 GCA_036389715.1 Pyrinomonadaceae bacterium
CGCGGCGTCAAGAGCGGCACGCTGGCCAATGCCCTCGCCTATCACCTCAACCGCCCGCAGCTGGAGGAGAGTCCCGCCACCCGGCCCTGGAATCAATCACAGTCTGAGCATCAACCGGAGGGCGAGCAACGAACGCCCGACGAGCAAGCGGTGCGCGACGAGCAAGTAGTGCGGGACGGGCGGGTAGTACGAGACGAGCAGGCAGTGCGCGACGAGCAAGCGGCGCAGGGTTCGCCGTTCCTGACAGTCATTCGGCCGGGACTCGTTCACCGGCTCGACCGCGCCACGTCCGGCCTGATGGTCGTCGCCAAGCGCCAGCGCGCCCTCAGCATTCTCTCGCAGCACTTCCATCGCAGGCTGGTCGAGAAGCGATACCTGGCGCTGGTGCACGGCAGCCCGGCCGCCGATGAAGCCGTCGTCAATGCGCCCATCGGGCGCGACCCGGAGGCTTCTCCGAAGTGGGGCGTCAGGCCCGACGGCAAGACGGCCGAGACCCGCCTGCGCGTCGTCGAGAGAAGAGGCGGCCTGACGCTGCTTGAGCTGGAGCCCGTCACGGGCCGGACCAACCAGTTGCGCATACACTGTGCTTACCTGGGCCACGCCATCGTCGGCGACGACCTGCACGGGACGGATGCGCCGGGGCGCTTGTGCCTGCATGCCGCGCGGCTCGCCTTTCGCCATCCGGCGGGCGGCCGGAGGATGGAGTTCAGCTCGCCCCTGCCCGCAGAGATGGCCGCGCTCTTCAATGCCGCAGGCGGCCCGGCCCCAGGGAGCGAAGACCGATGAATAAGCGGAGGCTCTACGTCCTGGCGATGTACGCCATGAGGCTCGACCCGGAGCGCGTCGATTTCACGCCGCAGGCGGACGGCACGGTCAAATGGGAGCTGAAAGACTCGCTCGAAGAGCAGGCCGGAATCTTCCCGGCCGTCTCGCTCTGGGCCGTCGGCGCGGTCGCCGATTCCGAAGAGCAGGCCAGGGAGATGGGCATGCAGCGTCTCCTGGACGAACGCCCCTGGCAGGAAGGCTGGGTCAATCATCACGTGACGGTCAATGCCGTCCCGCGGGATATTCTGCTCAAAGCCGTCGAATGGGCCGGGCCGGACGAGCCGGGCGGCGACGAAGGCTTGCCGGAGTTGATTATGTAGCGGCGGTGCGGACCGAAAGAGCGCGCGCGCCCGCCAGGGACGAAGAGCCTTCAACCAGGGAGAAACTGTTCATGAGCAAGGAGATGCAAGCGGGCCCCGCGTCCGCTTTGATACTGGAGGAGAGCGTTCGTCGTCGGCTCTGGCGGCGCACGATGAGCTTGGTCGAGGAGTACGTCGAGGGGGTCGAGACGGCGCGCGTCGCCCCGCTGCTTGAGCTTGAGAAGCTGCAAGCGCTGCTCGCGCCCTTCGACTTCGAGCAGCCGCGCGAGCCCCTGGAGATGCTCGACGAGATTGCACAGGGACTCTGGCGCTACCAGGTTCACACGCCCCATCCGAGATATTTCGGTCTCTTCAATCCAGCTCCGACGGCGATGGGGATAGCGGCCGATACGCTCGTCGCCGCCTTCAACCCGCAGCTCGCAGCCTGGAGCCATAGCCCCCTGGCCGCCGAAATCGAACAGCACCTCGTCCGCGCCTTCGGCTCAAAGTTCGGGTACGACCCGGAGCAGACGGACGGGACCTTCGCCTCGGGCGGCGCGGAGGCAAACCATACGGCCATGCTGACGGCGCTGGTCCATTCCTTCCCGGACTTCGCGCGCCGGGGCGTGCGCGGCCTGGACGCTCAGCCGGTCGTCTATGTCTCCGGCCAGAGCCATCACTCGTTCATCAAGGCGGCGAGGTTCTGCGGCCTCGGGACGGACGCCGTGCGCGAGATTCCGGTTGACGATGACCTGCGAATGAACGTGGGGGCGCTCGCCTCTCAAATCGCAGGGGACCGGAGCGAGGGGTTCGCTCCCCTGATGATCGTGGCGACGGCGGGCACGACCAGCGCCGGGATTGTAGACCCCATCGGCGAGCTTGCCGGGCTTGCCGCCGTCGAGGGACTCTGGCTTCACGTGGACGCGGCCTGGGGAGGCGCTGCGGCAATCCTGCCGGAACTGCGCCCGCTCCTCGCAGGCGTCGAGCGGGCCGATTCGATCACCTTCGATGCTCACAAGTGGCTCTCCGTTCCGATGGCCGCGGGCATCTACCTGACGCGCCACCCGGAGATTCTGGCACGGACCTGCGGCTACGCGGCCGACTACATGCCGCGCGACGCGGCCGGGCTGGATGTCACGGACCCTTACTCGCACTCGCTGCAATGGTCGCGCCGCTTCACCGGGCTCAAGGTTTTCCTCTCGCTCGCCGTCGCCGGTTGGGAGGGCTACGAGACGGCCATCAGGCATCAGGTGGCGATGGGCGAGCTGCTGCGCGGCGAGCTTGCGTCGTCAGGGTGGGAGACGGTCAACGAGACGCGGCTGCCCGTCGTCTGTTTCGTTGACGCAGGCAGTAGCGAAGGGCGCTCCGCCCGGTACCTCGAAGAGGTCGCGCGCGAAGTCGTTATCTCGGGCCGGGCCTGGATTTCCACCGCCCGCCTCGGCCCGGAGCGCACGGCGCTGCGAGCCTGCATCACCAACTACCGGACGCAGGCCGCAGACGTTCAGGCGCTCGTCCGGGCGCTGAACGAAGCGCGTCAAAAGCTCAATCAGTCGAGTTGAGATTCAATCAGTTGATGGGATTCGGTAAGTTAAGCTGAGCCATTGCCGGGCCGCTTCCAGCCGCCGACGGCGCGCAGGACGGACCGGGCCGCGCGCCTCGATGCGCCGCCCTCACCGAGCCGTCCGGCGGCCGCTTTGAGGCGAGCCCGCGCCAGCTCGTTCTGCTCCGTGTCCAGCAGCTCGAAGAGTTCCTCGGCGAGCCGCTTTCCGGTCAGCTCGCGCTGCATCAACTCCGGGACGAGTCGTTCTCCGGCAATCAGGTTAATGAGGCCGAAGTGCTCTGCGCTGATGAGGCGGCCGAGCGTGTGCCAGTTGAAGGCCGACTCCTTGTAGACGATGACGAACGGCGTGTCTATCAATGCGGCTTCGAGCGTCGCCGTTCCGCTGGCGACCGCCGCCGCATCCGCCGCCGCCAGCGCCTCGACTGTTTCCTGCTGCGTGATGTGCAGGCTGGCGGCGAGCCGCGAACCTTCCTGGCTCGCAGCTTTAATCAGCGCCTCGGCCTCCGCGCGCGACCTGTTGGCGGCAAGCGCGATGACGAACTGCGCCTCCGGGCGCTCGTCCGAGACGATTGCGGCGGCCGCGAGCATCGGCGGCAGGATGCGCTCCAGCTCTTTCCGGCGGCTGCCCGGCAGCAGCGCGATGAGCGGGCGCGCGGGGTCCAGGTGGTTGCGGCGGCAAAACTCCGCGCGCCCGTAGCGCGGGTTAATCTCGCCGACGAGCGGGTGGCCGACGAACTCTACGTGCGCCACGCCGTGTTCGTTGTACCAACGCTGCTCGAAGGGAAGGATGGTGAGGAGCAGGTCCACGTCGCGGCGGATGCTGCGCACGCGGTAGGCGCGCCAGGCCCAGAGCTGCGGGCTGATGTAGTAGATGACGCGCAATCCGCGGCGATGCAGGGCGCGCGCCAGCCGCATGTTGAAGTCCGGCCAGTCAACGAGGATGACGGCGTCCGGCCGCCGCTCGATGGCCGCCCGTTTGAGCGCCCGGAACGCGCGCCAGAAGCGTGGCAGGACGCGCGCCACTTCCAGCACTCCCATGATCGCCAGGTCGTCCGAGTTGACGACCGTTTCGACGCCCGCCTCGCGCATCAGCGCGCCCGTCGCCCCGAAAAACTCGACGCTCTCGCCCGGCGCTTCCGCGCGCAGTGCGCGCACCAGCGCCGCCGCGTGAGCATCGCCCGAAGGCTCGCCCGCCACGACCATCAAGCGCAGATTTGCGGCCTCTTCTCCTGCCATCCGGGGGAAACAATAGCATAGGAAAGGTAAGTCTCAAGGTCGCGGCCGCGAGCCGCGAGCCGAAAGAAAACCGTGCGGCCCGGAGTCTGACCAGGGGCGGCGGACCCTGCGCTGCGGACTGAAGATTGATGACTTCTGCTTTTGCGCTCTCCCGTGTTAGCATCGGCTCGATCTTATTGCAGTCGGCGCACCCTCGGCTTCAGACTCTGGCTAAGGAGAGACGTGCGCAGGGCTTTGGCCTCTGGAGGTCTTCGGTTTTTTCTTTGCGCGCTGCTTCTTCCCCGATCAACTTTTACGCCCGACTCTCGCTCGTTTTCGTTGCGTTGGTCTGCCTGGCGCTGCCCGCCGGGGCGCAGCAGACCAATCCGGTTGACCGCCAGGTAACCAATCCCATCACGGACACGCCCAACGTCAATCCTTTGACACAGGACCAACCCGTGCGTCCGGCCCAGCCCGCGCGCCAGCAGAGCGGCACGACCGCCGCCGCCGCGCAGCAGCAAGGGACGGAAGATCTGGAAGTGACCGCCGGGAAACAGAGCGTTTCAGGCCCGAAGGAAGCGCTCGTCTTCGTCTACGAGGGCAACGTTGACGCGCGCATCGGGACGTTTCGCCTCCAGGCAGACAAGGTGACGGTCAACGAGGCGACCAATCGTGTCATCGCAGAGGGCAACGTCGTCTTCGACCAGGGCGACCAGCAGCGCATCACCGGCACGCGCGCCGAGTGGAACTACCGCACCAAGACGGGCTTCTTTCTCAACTCGACGGGCTTCACCAACCAGACGCAGGACGGGACGGTCATCTACTACACGGCCGACAGCGTCGAGAAGGTGAGCCTCGACACCATCGTCGCCGTCAACGCCGTCATCACCGCCTGCGAAGAGGACGTGCCAAAATGGAGCTTTCGCACGAGCCGCGCCGAGATCAAGATCGGCGACCGCGTGCGCGTCCATACGCCCTCCTTCCGCGTCAAGGGCGTCCCCGTTCTCTATCTGCCGTATGCTTCGGTTTCGCTCAAGCGGCGCGACCGCGCTTCCGGCTTCCTGACGCCGACGTTTAGCGGCTCCGGCAACAAGGGCTTTCGCATCTCCAACGCTTACTACCAGACGCTCGGGCGCTCGGCCGATGCGACGCTGCGTTCGGACATCTACACGGGGCGCGGCCTCGGCTTCGGGATGGACGTGCGGACGCGCGCTAACTCGCGCTCCTTCTTCAACCTGGGCTTTTTCACCGTCAAGGACCGCATCTTCGGCAAGAAGGCCAGCCCGGAAAACCCCGACCAGGGAGGGTCCAGCTTTTACGCCAACGGCGTGCATTATTTCCCGAACGGCTTTCTCGCCGCGGCCGATGTCAACGTCACGTCGAACCTGGCGTTCCGGCAGGTCTTCTCCGATACGATTCAGCAGACCATCTCGCCGCTCGAACGCTCGCAGGTCTTCGTCAACAAGAACTTCGGCGATTACAGCTTCAACTTCCTGGCCCGCTCGCAGGTCACTTCGATCCCTGACGCGCGCATCCGCATTCGCCAGTTGCCCAGCGTCACGCTGGACAAGCGGCCCTCGGCCCTGCGCTACTTCGAGCGCCTGCCCGTCTATTTCTCATTTGAAGGCGGCCTCGAAGGCGTCAGCCGCAAGGAGACCGTTGACGACCTGACGCTTTTCCGCACGGAGGTCGGTGAGCCGATAGTCTCGCCCTCCATCGTGCAGCGCCTGGACGTACACCCGCGCTTCTCGGTCCCGGTCTCTTTCAGCGGCTGGTCCGTGACGGCGATGGCGGGCCTGCGCGCGACCTACTACTCGAACTCCATTGATTCGCCGACGCGCCTGATCTTGAGCCGCGACGTGGTGCGCGGCTACGGCGAGTTTGAGCTGGACGTGCGCCCGCCGGCGCTGGCGCGCAACTTCCGCCACCGCGACAACTCCTTCTTCTTCCGCCACGTCATCGAGCCTTATTTCGTCTATCGCAAGATTTCCGGCATCTCGAACTTCGAGCGCATCATTCGCTTCGACCAGCAGGATGCCATCGCCGACACCAACGAGATCGAGTACGGCCTGACGAACCGCTTCTTCACGCGCCGCTCGACCGAGAACGTCAACTCGACGGCCGCGCGGGCCAACAACTCCCGGAAGATTCCGCTCTCCAGCCAGCCCTACGAGGCGCTGACCGTCACCGTCCGGGGCAAGTATTTCTTCGACACGACCTTCGGCGGCGCGCTCGTTCCGGGCCAGCGTAACCAGTTCTACCCGATCAATACTTTCTCAGGCTTTTCCTACGGCGGCGTGCCGCGGCGCTTCTCGCCCATCAACATCGAGGCGCGCTATCGTCCGAGCCGCACTTTCTTTGCGGACCTGCGCACGGACCTGGACGTGCAGCGCGGCGGCCTGCGCGCGATGTCCGTCACGTTCGGCTATAACCGCCCGTTAATCAAGGCTTTCCAGACCTTCTATTACACGCGGGCGATAGACCTGGCCCCGTCGCTGGCACGCTTTGCGGACCTCAGCGGCAGGGAGCCGGGCACGCTGCGCGGCTCGCAGTGGAGCCCCTACCTCTTCGTCGGCAACACGGAGCGCGGGCTCTTCGGCGGCGTCTCCTTCTTCTTCGACTTTCAGAACCGGCAGGGACGCGGCAATTCTTCCCTCATTAGCTCCGTGATTACGGCCGGTTACAGCTTCGATTGCTGCGCCGTGACCATCCAGAACTACACCTTCAACGTCGGCCTGAGAAACGAGAACCGCCTCGTCTTCAGCTTCCGCCTGAACGGCATCGGGACGTTCGGAACCGAACAGATCGGGCAGAATTTCCGCTAACCGCGCCCGCCCGCGAAGTATTTAAAACCCCTAAAGTATTTCAGACCCCTTTGGAGCCTCGCTCGATTCGCCCCGGCGCATTTCTCAATTCGCCGCAGTGCATTCCTTTGATACGCTGCGATTTGTCCTGAATCAAACTACCCGTGTTGGATTTTGCCCTCCCCGGTCGCTACGGGCGGTCGCGTCGGCCTGGCTGCAAGCAGTGTAAGGGTTCAGCCTTCAACAGTAACGGGCGGGCGGCGCTGATCTGCGGCGGGCGAGGCGGCGTGGCCTCTCTCTTGCTTCTATTCCCGCTCGAATGCTGCCGCAGTGAGAGCCGGACCGGGTTGCGCGGGGCAGCTAAGGTTAGGCGGCAATTTCAAAGCCGAGATTTATTGCAGACCCTAACTTATTGCCGATTCAGGATTTACTCTTTATGCATCGCCCGCTTACAGCACTCGTTCTCGCCGCCCTGATTCTCGGGTCGGTCGTCCCCGTGCGTGCCTACACGCTGCAATTTACGGACGGCTCCGGCTCGGTTCAGATCAGGTGGCCCGGAACGACCATTAAAGTCGCGCTCTCGACTTCGCTGAACTCGCCGCCGCCGAATATCAAGGCCGGGAGCGATGTGGCGGGCGCGGTGCGGCGGGCGCTGGCGCACTGGTCGGAAGCGGCCAATATCCAGTTCGTCGAAGTCTCTTCGAGCGCGCAGTCCATCAGCCCGGCCAATAACGGCGACGGCGTCAGTCTCATTTCCGTGGCCGATACGAGCGAGAACCGCGCCGTCTTCAACAGTCCCGACAGGACCGGGCGAACGCGCGTCTTTTACGACCCGGCGACGGGCGCTATTACCGAGGCGGACATCATCGTCAATCCGTCGGCGCAGTTCTCAACCGACGGCACGCCCGGCACTTACGACCTCGAAGCGACCTTCACGCACGAACTCGGACACCTCCTCGGGCTGGAGCATTCGGGCGAGGTCGCCTCCGCCATGCAGCCCCGGCAGGGAACCAACGGCCTCTACGAATCGCCCGCCGCCAGCCCGCGCACGCTCTCCGACGACGACCGCGCGGGCGCACACGCGCTCTACGGCGCGCGGAGCAGCTTCGGCGCGATTACGGGGACGCTCTCGCTTCCGGCGGGCGCTGCGGCCTACGGCGCACACCTCTGGGTCGAAGAGGTGGCGACGGGCAGAATCATGGCGGGCAATGTCAGCCTGGCCAACGGCAGCTACAGGATAGAGGGACTGCCGCCGGGAGAATATCGCCTCATCGCGGAGCCGCTCGGCGAATACGTCGCCGCCTCCGAGATAGCCTCCGGCAACGGAGCTTATACCGAGCTCAAGAGGGCACAGGCCGGGTTTCGCACGACCGAGCTTGCCGAGCCCATCAGCCTCGCCGCGGGTGAAACGGCGCGTCGTGACCTGGCACTGGAAAGCCGCCAGGTCTCGCTCAAGCCGAGCGTCTTCGGCAGCAACGGTCATCTTTCGACCATCGCCGTCCCGCTCGTTCAGGGCAGGTCTTACACAATCTTTATCGGCGGCGCGGGCGTGGACCAGATTGCCGGTGACGGCCTCAGCGTGACCTCGCCTTTCATCAGGGTCAATCCGGCGAGCCTGACGCTGCAATCCGGGATTAACTACCAGTACCCGATCATCAGTTTCGAGGTCGAGGTTGACGCCAACGCTCCGCTCGGCGATTACAGCATCCGCCTCCAGTCGAAGACGGGCGAGGTCTCTTACATCTCGGGCGGCCTGACGGTTGACCTGGCCAGCGGCGCGAGCGAGCCCGCCACGAAGCTGCAATTCGGCGCGGCCAGCTACAGGGTCAGGGAGAGCGACGGGCAGGCACACCTGACCGTGACGCGCACGGGCGACGCTTCCGGCGCGGCCGAAGTGGCCTACTCGACGAGCAACACGGCCGGGTCGAAGAACTGTCCCGCCGCGAGCCCATGCGGCTACGCGCCCGTCTCCGGGACGCTCGTTTTCGAGCCGGGCGAAACGAGTAAAATCCTGACCGTTAAGCTCGTTGACGACGGGCACGCCGGAACGAGCGAGATTTTTAACGTCAGCCTCAACGCCGTCAGCGGCGCGAGTTTTGGCGCGAACACGACGAGCAGCGTCCGCGTCGTGGACCAGGAACTGGAACTCAAGGCGAGCCAGCTCAGCTCGATGCCGCTCGTCGGCTGGCTCAACCTCTTTAACTAACCGGCCCGGCCACACATTTTAAACTCCCGGCCGCTAACTAAACTCCCTACCGCTCCTTTGAGCCAGCGAGCCCGGCGGCTCTTTTATCAAAGCAGATTACTTTCTTCTCCGTGTGCGCGCGCACAACCGGGCCGCCGCGACCGACGGCAGCCCTTGTCAATGTCGGCCGGGAAAACGCGATTAACGAGCGCAGGGCACGCGCCCTGCCTTGCGCTCGCCCTGGCCTTACGCTTAAAATAGCGCTCTTTGGCCGCTCGGGTGTGTCGGATGTCTTCACCTGCGCTTAAGCAATAGCTGCTCAACGCTCCCCGTGAGCATTCTCTTTTATGTCCGCGTCTTAATTTCGGAGGCTTTTTACGTGAAGCAAGCTTTTCGTCTGTCGTGTGCCACAGCTGTTTTAATCCTCCTGTGCGGCGCATTCGCTTTTATTCAGGCCCAGACCCGTGATCCTTTTATCACGCAGATTACTTCTTCAACCGCCCAATCGTTTGCCGCCGACATCAGCGGCAACGGTCGCTTCGTCGTCATCGAATCAAGGGGCGACATCGCAACAGATAAGACGGATACGCGCAATAACGCCGACGGCAACCGCGAAATCTTTCTCTTCGACTACGCGCAGCGCCGCATCTTTCAGATAACCGACACGAAGAGCGCGCGCGTTGACCCGAGCAAGGCGTTCTTCGACCCGACCAAGCCGACCGACTTCAGCAACATCAAGGTCGAGGTCAGCAACAATCATCCGACGATTAGCAACAACGGGCGCTGGATAGCCTTTAGCTCGAACGCCCTGACGCCCTCGAGCTTCGACGGCGACGCCAACAGCGCAGCCCTCGCGGCCGACAGCAACCAGGAGATTTTTCTCTACTTTATTCCGGCCACCACTGCCGTAGATTTGTCCAACGGCGCGGATGTCGCTCCGGCGGTTGACCTGGCCGCGGGCACGTTCACGCGCCTGACCAATACGCCGCAGAGCCGCGCGCCCATCGCGGGCACGGCGACCACCTCTCCCTTCGTCGCTTTTGACAATCGTGACGCGGCCGTCAACGACAATGCTTCGGTCGTCGCCTTCGTCTCAACGCGCAACCTCGTCGGCACTGGCAACCAGGACGCCAACCCTGAAATCTTCGTCTACAGCCGGACCAGCGGCGCGACGGCGCAGCTGACCGTCAGCAGCAGCCCCTCGCTGCTGGTCCCGATCTTCAACGAGAACCCGTCGCTCTCCGGCAACGGCTCCGTGATAGCCTTCATCTCGAACGCCAACCTCGCCGGAGGCGGCAGCAACAACGCGGATAACAACGCGGAGGTTTACCTGGGCAGTTACGACGGGACGACCGCGGCCGTGACGCGGCAGGTGACGCGCACGGCGCTGCCCTCGGGTGTCGCCGGGGCAACCATCAACATCCTTTCGCCCGGCCGCCGCCTGAGCCGCGACGGAAATTTCATCGCCTTTGAATCCATCGCGGACCTGTCGGGCGATAACTCTCTGAAATCGTCAACGACCGTCTTCGTCTACAACGTGGCGGCCAATAGCTTCAAGCAGGTCGGGCCGCGCCCGACGAACACGTCTGCGCTTCGCTTCCCGACCTTCACGGACTATGATCCGGCGACGCTCAGACCGGCGACAGTGATTTTTGCGTCCGGGCTCGACTTTCGCGCCGACGGCACGCCCCCGGCCAGCACTCAACCGACCGGAGGACTTAATCCGACCGGCTCGACGCAAATCTTTGCGGCGTCGCCCGTGGATACGACGACCCCTGCCACCTTCTCGCTCCTGACCAATACGACGGGCGCGCTCAATCGTTCGATTCAACCGTTTGCCAGCAACACGCGCGACCGCACTTCCTTCACCATTGAGGGCGTAGAACTCGGCCTGGGAAATCCAGACGGTCTCGCCGAAGCCTTTTATCTCCTGAGCAAGCAGGGGACCGACACGACCGCGACCCTCTCATTCTTTACGGGGGCGAGCGAGCGTCCGGTCGTCGGAGCGAATCCGACCGCCCCGGCCGTCTCAGGCGTTGCGGCCGGGATGCTGGCCATCGTGCGCTCGGCCACGGCGCTCGCGCCGTCTGCGCAGACTGCGGGCACGGCCTCCGAATCGCAGCGCAGGCCACCGCTGCCCGTCGAGCTCAACGGCGTTTCGGTCGCAATCAACGGCGCTGCCGCGGGCCTCTATTTCGTCAGCCCGGGCCAGATCAACTTCGTCGTCCCGCCCGGACTGCCTTCGACGACGGGGACGAACACGCTGCCCGTCGTCATCAACAATAACGGCACGATTATCCGCAGCACGATTCAGGTCGTGCCCGCTCAGCCGGACCTCTTTACGCAGACTAATGCCTTCGGCTCAAATCGCGCCGTCGCTCTCAACGTCACGCTCTCCAGCACCGGGACGCAGGAGCCCTTCACCGTCACGTCGCTCGACGCGAGCGGTCAAGTGGTCCCGACAGTGCTCCGGCTCTTCTTAACGGGCGTTCGTAATATCAGGGTGGGACAGGCCAACACTTCCATCACCGTGCGCATCGGGACAACGGACATCACGGGCGCGGCGATAATCTTTGTCGGGCCGAGCGATATGCCCGGCACGGACCAGATAGATGTCAGGCTGCCTGCATCACTGGCCGGGGCGGGCGACGTTCCGGTCGTCGTCACGGTCGTCACCGCCGGGCAGACCTTCACCAGTCGTCCGGCCGATACAGCACCGCATATTCGGATAAATTAGCCGGAGCGCGCAGA
>DASVWH010000195.1:0-17595 GCA_036389715.1 Pyrinomonadaceae bacterium
TTGTATGGCAGAACCAGTATCTTGACCTCAAAATCTTCTGCCAGAAGCACTTCTATCGCACGTTTGGCTGCCTTGATGCCCGCTCTGTCCCCATCATAATTGACAACGACTTTGCGCGCAAACCTTCCTAAGAGCTTCGCCTGCTCGGGCGTCAGGGCCGTTCCGAGACTCGCCACCGAGTTACGGATGCCGAACTGGTAAGGGATGATGAGGTCCAGATAACCCTCGACGAGAATGGCAAACTTGCGCCGCCGGATTTCGTCGCGCGTCTGGTGCAGCCCGTAGAGGTGACGCCCCTTCGTGTAAGCAGGCGTCTCGGGCGAGTTCAAATATTTCGGCTCGCCGCCGGGCTCTAATGTCCTGCCGCCGAAGGCTATGGGGCGGCCCTGCGCGTCCAGCACAGGAAAGATCAGGCGTCCGCGAAAGCGGTCGTAAGAGCCGCCCGCGTCCTTTAAGACGACCAGGCCGCTGCGCTCGATCTGCGTTTGAGTCGCGCCGCGCCGCTTCAGATGCGAAGAGAGAGCGTCCCAGGCGTCGGGCGCGTACCCTAAGCGAAAAGCCTTGCGCGTCTCGTCCGTAATCCCGCGCCCGGCGATGTAATCGCGGGCAGTACGCGTCTCGGCCCCGCCCTGCTCCAGCTGCGCCTCCCACCATTCGAGCGCCCAGGAGTTGAGCTGGATAACATCGTCGGCCTCGCGCTTGTGCGTCTCAAACCTTTTGTCCTGCTCCATCACGGGCAGCGGGACGTTGGCCTTCTCGGCCACAATCTTGACGGCTTCCGGAAACGAAACGCGCTCGATCTCCATCACGAAGTTAAAGACGCTGCCGCCCTTCGCGCAGCCGAAACAGTAGTAGATGTCCTTGGCCGGGTTGACGGAGAAAGAGGGCGTCTTCTCCTGGTGAAAGGGGCAGCAGGCCATCCAGTTCGCGCCCTTCTTCTTGAGCGAGACGTAATCCTGAATGACGCGCACGATGTCTGCCTGCCGTCTCAGGTCGTCAATGAATGTTTGCGGAAAGCGCATCTTATTAAAATGATGTGATGAAGGCTAAGAGTCTCCAAACGCCCTTTTGAGCGGCCGTGTTAACAACGCGCCGGGAGGCCGCGGTTTCATCTCTCATTGCTTTAACTCGACGAGTGTTGCGCCCGCTCCGCCCTGGTCCGGCGGGGCCTGTGCGAAGCGGGCGACGTGCGGGTGATTGCGCAGGTGCTCGCCGACGGCGCGGCGCAGCGCGCCCGTCCCGTGACCATGAATGATGCGGATGTGCTGAAGGCCGTTGAGAAATGCCTCGTCGAGGAATTTGTCCGTTTCGTCAACGGCTTCGTCCGTCGTGCGACCGATCAGGTTGAGTTCGGCGCGCGCGCTTTGGTCCTCCGCGCGGAGGCGGACTTCCGTTCCCTGTGAGACGCGCAGGCGCGAGCCGCGCCCTCTTTGCGGCTCGGGCGGGGCGGCTTCGACCAGCTCAAGATTTTCGACCTTCTCACGGAAGCGCAGAGACTTGACGCGCACCTCGGCATCATCGCCGTTCAGCTTATCTACAATCCCGACCGAGCCGAAGGAACGCAGGCGCACCTGGTCGCCGACACGCAGCGGACGCGAAGCCGCTACGCGCTGCTCCGGCTCGATTACAGGCCCGGATTCCCGGTCCATGACCTGCCCGTCGCGGACGACGCGGACGTGACGCGATGCCTGCTCGCTTCGGCCGGCCGCGGTGGCGGCGCGCGCGGCGAATTGTGCTTCACGGCGCAGCTCGGCGGCGCGTTTCTGCGCTTCGCGTTCCACCTTGGCTCGTTCGGCGCGGTCCTCTATCCTTGAGACCAGCTCGCGCGACCGCTTCTCAAACTCCTCCGTCGCTTTCTGCAACTCGCGCTCGAAGGCGGACTGGCGCTCGCGCTCGCGCCTCTGCGCTTCTCCTTCGAGCGAGGAATATTTTTCGGCGACGGCCGCGCGTTCCTCTTCCAGCGCACGGCGCAGGCTCTCGGCCTCTTCCGCTTCTCGCTTGATGCGGCGCAGGTAATCGGTCGCGTCGCGTGTCGAGGCGCTGACACGGTCCGCGGCTGCGCTGACGATCTCATCGGGAAAACCGAAGCGGCGCGCGATCTCGATGCCGGAGGACGCCCCGGCGAGCCCGACCAGCAGCGTGTAGGTCGGCTGGAGAGTCTTTTCGTCAAATTCGACGCTCGCGTTAATCACAGCCTCTTCGTTGGCCGCGTACATCTTGAGCCCGCCGTAGTGCGTCGTCGCCAGGACGTGTGCCCCGCAGGCGCGGCGGAAATGGTCCACGACCGCGACGCCCAGCGCAGAGCCTTCCTCCGGGTCCGTGCCCGTGCCGACTTCGTCGAGCAGGACCAGCGCGGGCGCTTGGCACATCTCGATCATCCGGCTGATGTTGGCGACGTGCGCCGTGAAGGTCGAGAGGTTGGCGGCGAGCGATTGATGGTCGCCGATGTCGGCGAGCACGGATGCGTAATGCGGGATGCGTGCCTCGCGCGCGGGCACGGGCAGGCCCGACAAAGCCATCAGCGAGAGCAGCCCTGCGGTCTTTAAGACAACGGTTTTGCCGCCCGCGTTCGCACCCGAGATGACCATCACCGGATGCGCCGGGTCGAGCGCGAACGTGACCGGCACGACCGCGCCGCCCGCCGCGCGCAGGTTCTCTTCGAGCAGCGGATGACGCGCCTCTACGAGCGAGAGCGCGCCGCCCTCGTCTATCTCCGGGACGATGCAGTCGAACTTCTCGAAGAGCACGACCTTGGCCTTGACGAAATCAAGCTCCGCGACGGCGCGCGCGGCCATTTCGAGCGCAGGCAGCTCGTGCCTTAACTCTTCCGTCAGCGTGAAGAGAATCCTGGTAATCTCGCGCTCTTCCGTCTCGCGCAGGCCCTGCAACTCGTTGTTGGAGTCAATGGTCTCCAGCGGCTCGACGAACATGGTCGCGCCCGAGGATGAGAAGCCGTGCGCGACGCCCTGCACGCGCCCGCGATGGTCCGATTTGACCGGAATCACGAAGCGGTCGTTTCTGACCGTCACCAGCTCATCCTGAATCGCTTCGCTCGAACGGCGCATCAGTGTTTCGAGCGAGCGCGTGATGCTCGAACGCAGGCGCGTGATGTCGGAACGGATGCGCGCTAATTCGGGGCTGGCGCGGTCGTCCAGCTCGCCGCTGGGCAGGATTTTGAGCGTCACGCGCGCGGCCAGGCTGTGCAGCTCGCGCGGCAAATCCGTGACCATCTCCCAGAGCCCCGGCGCGGCTTCGCGCTCGGTCATAATCAGGGCGCGAGCGGCCAGCGCCTGCTCGCAGAGCCGTCCGAGCCCCAGAATCGTCAGCGGCTCAAGGATAGCGCCCTCGATGTGCAGCCGCGCGAGCGCCTCCGAAGGGTCCGCCATCTCCGTAAAGGACCAGAGCGCGGCGCGCCGCCGAAGCTCGACGCTCTCGGCGACCGCCTGCAAAGCGCGGCGCAGCTCGCGTCCATCGTCGAAGGGCGCGAGCGCGTCGGCCCGTGCGCGTCCCATCGCCGTCTGCGCGCCGCGCCTGACGAGCGCGCGCAAGCCCTCATACTCCAAAGTTGCGAATGCCTGAGAGTTCATAATTCCAGCACGAACCTGTTTGATTTCCCGCCCGGCTTATCTTACTCGAAGCCTCTAATCCTTCGCCACTATCACCAATCCGAGAACGCAAAAGATGAGGCCGATAATATTTCTCAGGCTCAAATGGTCCTTGAAGACCAGGATGCCGACGGGAATCAGGAGCATGGTCACGGCGACGTTGGTGGCGACCGCCGCGAGGCTTATCTTCCAGCCCGCCCTGTAGGCCAGCAGGAAACCCAGCTCGATGGCGACGATGGCCGCGCCGACGCCCAGGACGGCCCAGTTAATCTCCCTGGCGGAATCCCTGAACGACCTCGCAGACGGATAAACGGCGGCGCACATGGCACACAGGATAATCCCTATCAGGTAGGCGACGATGGTTGCGAAAAAGGGGTTGATGTCCCTCGGAATGGACCTCTGCGAGAGGTGATAAAGAAGGCTGCCGCCGACGGCTAAAGCGATGGGAAGATAAAAGGTTCTCATGGTTTGCACGCGATTGTAGCACTTTCAGGCGCGGTCGCTTGACAAGCGCGCCGGGGAGGTTTGAATATACCAGTTGTAGTCAGAAGCCTTCCGTTTCCCGTCGCCGTCGAGTACGGCAAAATTGGGCTTTCGGCGCGTTCATTATTCAGCGCATGAATGTAGACCACTTCACTTTCATTAAATAAATTTATCGCCGAGGAAATCATGAAAGACGCTCGCAACCCTCCCGCGCGCTCCGTTAAGTTATTCTGCCTGTGCCTCTTTGCGGCACTCGCCTGCGCCATGTTCGCTTCGCGCCCGAGCGCCGGTGCGGGGGGCGCAGAGCCCGCAGCCGGGCCGAAAACTGCCGCTGCCGCGCCTTTGGAGAATCACGCGCCGGAGATGGGCGAGGTCAGGTTCAAGCGCGTCGGCGTGGGCCAGCGCATCTTTTTCGGCCTCTCCGTGATTGACGAAGAGACGGACGACCTGCGCGTCGAGATGCTGGAGAAGCCCGCTTCCGCGAAATACAATGAGAAGACGCTGACCGTTGATTGGACGCCGCGCAAGACGGACGGGCGCGCGGGCAAGTTCGCCATCAGGATTACGGAGTATGTCGGCCAGACGAACGAGGTGCGCCGGACCCTGGTCAAGAATTTCAGCATCGCCGTCGAGCCGCGCGCCGTCGTCCTGCCGACGGTCGAGCCCGCGCCGCTCGCGGTCGAAACCCTGATCTCCATCACCGACCCGGAAAGGCTCGCCGCCTCAAACGCGCGCTGGCCCATCCTGAGCATGTTCGACCGCATCGCCGAGATAGAGGCCAGCAAGCAGGCCAGGCCCGACGCGGACGTGCAGCCGACGACCGGCGCGGCCCTCTTCCGCGATTCACTGCGCAACCTGGCCGCGCTTCATCACAACGACGAGATCAACCCGGATAGCCCGCAGTTCAACCCGCAGTGGAACTCCGAAAACTGGCGGCTCATTATGGTCCGCCCGCGCGTCAATAAAAAGGTCTTCGAGCTGCGCCTGGTCTATCGCAACGTGGTTGCCGCCGAGCCTGTTTACCTGATGCCGCGAATGCGCATCATGCGCGCCAAGGTCAAAGATGCGAAGCTCCCGGATGATCTCAGGCAGAAGAACAACGAGACGTTCGCGCGCCTCTTTTATGATGCCTTCTTCGACGGGCAGAATCTCAAGCCCTTCGTCGCCGGTGACAAGCGCAAATACGGCGAGGCCCTCTCCGGTTTCATCACGAAGGTCGTCACCTACAGCGACCCGAAAGACCCGAGCATGCAGGCCAACTTCGCAGCGCTGCCGCACAACGCGCGTCTCGGCGGCGGCGACCGCTTCGACCCGCAGGGGCGTTACCTGCGCGGCGACGGCTGGGCGCTCGGCGTGATGAAGGTCAAGCCCATCCGGCGTGAGGGCGCAAAGCCCACGCTCGCCTTCTCGAATGAGCCGGTTGACGGCTTTGTGACGAGCATCAAGGCGAAGCCGGACCAGAGCGCCTACGCGCCCGTGCCCGCGCCGCGCTTCAACCGGGAGAGCAGGGAGTTCGTCGCCGGTTGGGACAAGCTGATCGACCAGGACGATATGCCTTCGGTCAGGATACCGGACGAGCACGACCCGACCTCGGCGAGCAACATAGATTCGAGCGTCTTCTCGCGCGACTTCAAGGTCAACTTTATGCTTGCGGAGACGCCGTTACGCGACCCTCGCCGCCGCCTCTTCGAGGAGCGCGGAATGACCTGCATCCAGTGTCACGTCCGCAACTTCGACGAAGGCAACTACCTGGACCAGACCGTGCGCGACCCGAAGAAGGCCGCCGGGAGCACGGACCTCGCGCGCGACATCCCGCGCCTCTTTTTCGTCCTTACCCCGGACGAGGGGCGCAGCGAATTCATGCGCCGCAACGAAGAGGAGCAGGTCGGCAATCTCAAGGGCGTGCTGCGCGATTATCTCAACGTCAGGGTCAACATCGGCTCATTGCTGGCCGATGAATGGCCCTTCAATACCAGAATCGGTCGCAGCTAAGGCAGAGGCGGTTTCGAGACCGCGGCTACAGAGCTGAGCATTAAAACTGAAGGCCCGGAACGCGAAAACAGAGACTCGTAATCAAACATTCATGGCTGTTGCAACTCCTCGAAATCCCGCCACTCCCGTCAGACCGGCGCACGCGGCCGCGAAGCCCGCGGCGGAACCGGACGCCGAGTGGTGGGTCGCGCCGCTCAAGTGGTTCGCGCTCGCCGTCTTCATCGCCGTCCCGCTCTTCGCGCACACCAAATGGATGGAGGCGCTGGCCGGGCGCATCGTCTGGACGATGGTCGTGGCGTCGCTGCCGCTCTTCATCGTGCTGGTCGGCTATCATCGCTGGCGGCGCATCTGCCCGCTGGCCTTCTTCGCGCAGATCCCCGTCCGGCTCAAGCGTCCGGGCGTCCGCAAGGCCTCGCCCTGGCTCGAAGCCAACTATTATTACGTCGCCTTCTCGATTTTCTTCGCCTCGCTCTGGCTGCGACTGATCGCCACTAACGGCGACGGCCACGCCATCTCGGCCTTCTTCGTCCTGATCTCGCTAGCGGCGCTGATCTTCGGCGCGTTCTACACGGGCAAGACCTGGTGCAACTACATCTGCCCGCTCTCCTTCATCGAAAAGATTTACACGGAGCCGCACGGCCTGCGAGAGACGAAGAATTCGCAGTGCACGAAATGCACCGCCTGTAAAAAGTTCTGCCCCGACATCAACGAAGAGAACGGCTACTGGAAAGAGCTTGAATCGAAGCCGAAGCGGCGCGTCTACTTTGCGTTTCCCGGCCTCGTCTTCGGCTTCTACTTCTACTATTACCTGCAAGCCGGAAACTGGTCTTACTACTTCGACGGCAGCTGGACCAAACAGCCGATGGTCATGCACTGGGCCTTTCTTCCAGGCAAGAGCCCGGAGACGGCTGGCTTCTTCTTTCTTCCGGTCGTGCCGCGCGCGCTGGCTGCGATTCTGACGCTGGCCGTCTGCGCGCTGGCCAGCTATCTCTTGTTCTCGCTGCTTGAGCCCGCCATCGGAGACTGGCTCAAACGGCGCGACCCGGAGATGGAGGGCGGGCGCGTGCGCCACGTCATGTTCGCGC
Source organism: Pyrinomonadaceae bacterium (assembly GCA_036389715.1). Taxonomy (GTDB): domain Bacteria; phylum Acidobacteriota; class Blastocatellia; order Pyrinomonadales; family Pyrinomonadaceae; genus DASVWH01. The sequence continues at coordinate 7,166 of DASVWH010000195.1, forward strand.
TCGCGGGCTTCGCGGCGTTTCTCTGCTTCTACAGTTTCGCGGGCGCGCCGACGCTCTGGAAAGCGCCCTGGGTCGTGCCGCAGCTCTTCCTGATAACGGTCGTCCTGACGGCCACGCTCTTCCTCGCGCGACGGATGCGCCGCCGCCAGTCATCCTTTGCCGAAGAGACGCTGGCGCGCAACGTCATCAAGCGCTGGGAGTGGACCGACAAGCCGCCGCGCGACCTTCACGAAGCCTTTCTCCTGCATACCATCCGCACGCGCGAGAGCGCCAAGGGCGCGGCGCAGGTCCTGGAAATCTACAAGGACGCCGTGCGTGAGACCCTGGCCAACGGTTTCGTGACGCGCGAAGAGGTCCAGCTGCTCGAATCCCTGCGTAACCAGTTGCAGATCAAGAAGGCGGATCACGACAAGGTGATGGCGGCGCTCGCCGAAGAGGAGCGCGCTTTAATCAACGACCCGTCGAAACAGATTTCGGCCGAGAAGCGACTTCAGCTAGACACCTACCGGCGCGCGCTCGAAAGCTATCTCGAACGCGTGCTCGACGCGCAGGGCTCTCCCGACGACAGTTTCATTCTTCAGCTGCGCTCCGAATATCGCGTGACGAAGGAAGAGCACGCGGCCGTGCTGGACGAAGTGCTCGGCGGCGAGCGCGGGATGGCGGCGCGGCTGGCGGAACAGGTGGCCTCGGTCGAACGCTCCGCGCAAACCATTCGCGTCCTGGACCTGGACCCGTCGCCGACTCACCAGTTCCTGAAAGAGCTTTTACAGCGCAAGCGCGCGCAGTCCATTGACAGCCTGATGCGCGGCCTGAGCTTCACGCTCGAAGAGGAGACGATTCGCACGGTCAGCCGGGACCTGGCCAGCCTGGACGAAGCGGCGCGCGAGGCGGCCATCGGTCAACTGCACGCCGTCGTCGCGCCCGCGATAGCCGAACGCCTGACCAAGGCCTACCGCGAGACGGCGCTGGCCGAGTCCTCCATGCCGACCCTGACCGATATGCTCCATGCGCGCCTGACCAGCGTTGACCCGTACATCCGCGCCGTCGCGCTCTATGCCCTGGGCCAGCGCGGGGCGGCCAACGCGGAGTTGCTCGACCGGATGGCCGGGGACGAGCACGAGCTAGTGCGCGAGACGGCCCTGCATCTCAAAGCACACGGCCGCAGGGACGAGGGCGAGCACCGCCAGTTAATCACCATCGAGAAGATGATCGCCCTGCGCTCGGCTCCCATCTTTTCCAGGATCGCGCCGGAGGGCCTGGCGGAGCTGGCGCGCGCGAGTCTCGAAGATGAATACGCGCCGGACGAGACTCTCTGCGTAGAGGGAGAGCCGGGCAACGAGGTCTACATCCTGCTGGCCGGAGAGGTCAAAATCCTGCGGCATGACGGCGAGGGCGAGAAGCTGATCGGCTTTGAAAAGGCTGGCGGCTTCATCGGCGAGATGGCCGTGCTCGATCCCGCGCCGCGCTCGGCCACGCTGGTCGCCGGAATGGACGGCGCGCGCGCCCTGCGTCTCAACGGCGGCGCGTTCCGCGATGCGCTCAACCGTGATTCGACCATCGCTTCGAGCGTCCTGCGCATCCTGGCCCAGCGCCTACGCCGCGTGCAGTAGCCGGTAGGTCGAAAGGCGAAGGTGAAGAAACCGGGCGCGGCTGTTCCCGGCTTCTTCACCTTCGCCTTTTCTCTCTTTTAGCCCTGGTCCTGAAATGCCTCGCGGTATCGGTCCGCGATGGGCACTGCGCGCCGCGTATCCAGATTCATGGCGACGTGCACCTGGACGGAACGGGCGCAGAGTGTCCCGTCGCCCGCGCGCCTGATGCCGTACTCGAAGGTCGCGGACGCCCGTCCGACGCGCGAGACCATGACTTCTACGTCAACTTCGTCGCCATAGACGAGCGGCGCAAAGAACTCCGCCCGCACGTTGACCGTCGGAAATCCCACGCGCTCATCCTGCATCAATTTCGCGTAACCGATTCCGCAGCGCGCCGCAAAGAACTCCTCCATCGCCACGTGGCAATAATGAAAAATCACCGGGTAATAGACCATCCCCGCCGGGTCACAGTCCCCGAAGCGAACCCTTATTCGTGTGCGAAAAGACATGAGCTATGAGTAAAGAAGTGATGAGTAATGAGTAATGAGTGATGAGTGATGAGTGATGGGTAAAGAAGTGATGAGTCACGAATGCGCCGCGATGAGCCGTGATTACCGCGTAATGGGTAAGAAGTAAATGCTTTGACTTGGCACTCATTACTCATCACTCATCACTTCTTTATTCATTACTTATCACTGTTTTCAACTGCTTGCGGTCAATCTTGCCGCGGTCGTTTTTGGGCAGGGAGGGAACGAACTCGACCCACCTGGGATACTTGTAGAGCGCGATGTTCGATTTGACGAACTGTTTGATCTCGCTTGCCAGCTCATCGGATGCTGAAGCGGGCGGGCGCAGGACGACGAAGGCCTTGGGCTTGACCAGACCGGAGCCATCGTCGTGGCCGATGACGGCGCATTCGAGGACGGCTTCGTGTTGAAGGAGGCAGTTTTCGATCTCGGCGGGCGCGACGAAGACGCCCGAGACCTTCAGCATCTCGTCGGTGCGCCCGTGATACCAGTAGTAGCCCTCCTGGTCCACGTGAAACTGGTCGCCCGTCGTACACCAATCGCCCGCGAAGGTCTCCTTCGATTTCTCGTGCGCCTGCCAGTAACAGAGCGCCGCCGAATCTCCCTTGATGCGCAGCGTCCCCATCTCGCCCGCCGCTACCTCCCGGCCCGTAGCGTCAACAACCCGCGCTTCGTAGCCTTCGACGATGCGTCCCAGGCTGCCGGGCTTAACATCGCCCGGACGATTCGTGATGTAGATGTGGAACATCTCGGCCGACCCGATGCCGTCCAGAATCTCCACGTCGAAGGTCTCCATCCATCGCGTGTAAAGCTCTGCTGGCAGGGCCTCGCCCGCCGAGAGGCACATCCGCAGCGACGAAAGGTCTCGCGCGCCTGCGCCTTCCAGGTTGAGCATGCCGTTAATCATCGTCGGGACGCTGGTCAGAATAGTCGGGCGAAAGCGCTCGATGACCTCGAACATCCGCTCCGGGGTTGAGCGCTCCGTAAAGAGCGCCGTCGCGCCGCCCACCGCGAAGGGGAAGAGCAGGTTCGTTCCCGTCGCATAGCCGAAAAAGAGCTTCGGGACGGAGACCGTGATGTCCGTCTCGTTGACGCCGAGCGTGCGTTTGGCGTAGACCTCCGTGTTGAAGGGCAGGTCGTGATGCAGATGGACAGCGCCTTTCGGGTGGCCCGTCGAGCCGGAAGTGAAGAGCCAGATAGCGATGTCGTCGCGGTGCGTGTCGGCGGGCGTCAACTCGTCCGGCTGAGAGCCGACCGCTTGCTCGAACGGAGTGAACTCGCCGTGCTCGCCGCCGACGACGAGCACGCGGCGCAGGTGGCGAGCCCCTTTCGCGGCCTCTGCGAAATTATTCAGCAGCGATTCGTGAATGACGGCGACACGCGCCCGTGTGTATTCGAGATAGTATCCGTAATCGGCGGCAGGCAGCAGCGGGTTGACCATCGTGATGACAGCGCCGATGCGGCTCGCGCCAAACCAGGTCCAGACAAACTCCGGGCAATCGGGCAGGACGATCAGCACACGGTCTTCCATGCGCAGGCCAAGTTCGCGCAGCGCCCCGCCGGTCCGGTTGGCCCACCGCACGGCCTCGCCGTAGGTGTACGTCTCATCGCGAAAGTAGAGACAGGTCTTGTGCTCGCGTCCTTCCTCTACGTTGTGATAGAGGAAATACTCGGCCATGTTGAAGCGTTCCGGGAATTCGATGTTCATATCGGGAAAGCGGCGAACGTTATCTAGAAGTCGTGTTGCGCCGAAGTATCTAGCACATATTTCGGCCTCGTCGCAATCGGCGCGCCGCGCGGCTCCGGTTGCCGTCTAAAATCGGTTGGCGGCCGAAGAACATTGACAGCGGCATAGCGCCTTTAGTATTAACCATTGTCTCGCAGGCCGAGAAACCCGTGCGGTTGAGCCGTCGGCATACCGCTCGCCAGACACACCGCAACCGGCTGCGCCCTCGCGCTGAAACTTTGCAGAGTCTTCGGCAAGACCTTTGAACAACACCACGGACATCCGTTAACCAGTAGCCCTAATGCTCGATAGATACGCAGCAAAACTAACCGCCCCTTATCTTGGAAAGGAAGAATCAACATGACCCCCGCTTCAGAAAACAGATTGAAGAAAGTCCATCCAGAGCTGGCCAGCCGCGTTCGGACAGCCATCGCCAATCTCGCGCAGGGCGGCATCCAGGTAGAAGTCGTCCAGGGCCTGCGGACCTTCGCAGAGCAGGACGCGCTCTACGCACAGGGCCGCACCAAGCCGGGCCAGATCGTGACCCGCGCCAGGGGAGGGCAATCCAATCATAACTATGGCCTCGCGGTTGATGTCGTCCCCTACACGGACGGCAAGCCGAACTGGAACGCCCCGAACAGCGTCTGGGTCCTAATCGGCACGGAGGCCGAGAAGCTCGGCCTGCAATGGGGCGGCAGTTGGAAGAAGTTTATTGACCGGCCGCACATCCAACTCTCCGGGCTCAGTATCAACCAGTGTCTCAGCCTGTTTAAAAAGGGCGGGCTCCAGGCGGTCTGGGCCGAAGCCTCGCGGCAACTCAATGGCTCGCCCTCTGGCGGACCGGCGAAGCCGCCCGCGCAGCCCGTCAAGCCGCCCGTCAAGCCGCCCGTCACGCCGCCGGTGGAACGCACCCTCGGCCTCAATGATAGCGGGCAGAGCGTGCGCCTGATACAGACGCGATTGGCCGCGCTCAAGCTACTCTCGGAGAAAGATATTGACGGCGTTTACGGCCCGCGCACGGCGGCTGCCGTTAAGAAGTTTCAGACGGCGAATAAACTGACGGCGGACGGCAGGGTCGGACCGAAGACGCGCGTTGCGCTGATGAAATAAGGGCCGGGGGATTTCTCCCTGATGGAAAGAGCCGGGGGCGGGTCCGTCACCTTCACGAATGAGAGAAGGGACACCCGCCCTCGCCGTGTTTCGGGTCGAGGTGGGTGCGTGCTTCCCACAATTCCGGGTAGAACTTTTTATCGAGCGTGGTCCGCAGGTAGCCTATGCCCTCTGAGCCGCCCGTGCCGCGCTTTGATCCGACCATCCGCTCGACCATCTTGACGTGGTGCGAGCGCCAGAGAGAGAAATACTCGTCGTGCTCGATGAGACTCTCGGCCAGTTGAAACTCTTCGTAGCGGGTCTCGAAGTGAGTGATGATCTCAAGCGCGGCCTGCGTGCGCCGCCCGTAGCGCCGCAGCCGCTCATCCCGCTCAAGGCCGGGCGCTTCCTCCGGCGCATCGAATCCGCGCCGTCGCAGCAGCGCGTAAAAGGCATCGCCCAGCGAGGGCGCATCAAAGCGCGCCCGGAGCCGTTTGCTCGCAAACTCGTCCTCACGAAAACCGTCGAGCACGCCCGCCTCCTTGAGGCCCGAAGAGAATTCTATCTCGCGAAACTGCATGGACTGAAAACCGCTGGCGGGGTTCAGCTCATCGCGGAAGGCCAGAAAGCTGATCGGCGTCATCGTCTCCAGGATGTGAATCTGGTTGACGAGTATCTTCTCGATCTCGACGACGCGATGGACCGAGCGCGCCGCGGCCGCCGCGCGGTCTTCGTCCATCTGCCGGATGGCCGCGTCAATCTCATGCAGAATCTGCTTGAACCACAGCTCGTAGGTCTGGTGAATCGTGATGAAGAGCAACTCGTCGTGATGCGCAGGGTCCGACAGGCAGTCCTGCAAGCCGATTAAATCGGCAACGCGCAAATACTTGTTATATGAAAGCGGAGCGTTGCTCCCGTAATTGTCAGCCATAATCATTTAATCACTTGTTCATCGATTCATTTAGTCATTTACTCATTTAATGATTCACACAGTCGCGCAGTGATTGAATGAATCAATGGTGACGTGAACAAATGAATAAATCTCTTTCGTCTTTCCTCGCGGTTCAGAACGCAGCGCCCGCGGCTTCATGCTGGGCGAAGGCGCGCGTGTCGCGGATGGTTTTCATCTCGCGGATGATGAGTTCGAGTTCCTCATCCTTCGTGTAGAAGTGCGGCGAGATGCGGACGCCCGCGCCGGGACGGTAATCAACGATGAATTCGCGGCGAATCAATTCTTTGGTGACGGCGGCGGCGTGTTCGGCGGCGACGGTGATAGTGCCGCCGCGCCGCGCCGGGTCGTGCGGGCTCGTCACGCGAAAGCCAGCCTCTTCGGCCAGCTCGATGAGCCGCGTCGTCTGCCGCACGCTCTTGCGGCGAATGGCCTCGACGCCGACCTCGTTGATGATCTTGTAGCCGCTCTCGGCGGCGTAGAGCGCCGGGACGGCGGGCGAGCCATGAAGAAAGCGTGCGATGCTCGGTGCATAACGGATCGCGCCGCCCTCGAAGGCGAAGGGGGATTCATGCGCCATCCAGCCGGTCGTTCGCGGTTCCAGCTTCGACTGCAAGTCCGGGCGCACGTAGAGGTATCCGGCTCCGGGGCCGCCGCAGAGCCACTTGACCGAGCCTCCGGTCGCAAAGTCCACGTTCAAATCTTTGACGCTAAACGGCACTGTTCCCGCCGACTGGTAAGTATCGAGCACGACCATTGCGCCGACTTCGTGCGCGCGCTCGATGATGGCGCGAGCGTCTTGCAGGAATGCGCTCTTGAAGAGCACGTGCGAGATGGGGACGAGCAGCGTCTCTTCGTCAATCGCCGCGAGCATCCGTTCGAGCGGCACGGTCGTCCCGTCATCGGATTTGACCGTCTCGATTCTCAAGCGGCCGTGGCGCGCGTGCGCCTCGTAGACGTACATCACGGAGGGAAAATTCAACTCCGAATAGACGACCTTGTTTCTGGGCGGCTCGGGGTCGAAGCAGGAGATGATGAGCGACTGGCAGACGGAGACGTTCTGGTGCATGGCGACCGTGCCGGGGTCCGCGCCGATGATGCGCGCGACCTCGTTGCCGAGCGTGATGGGCATCTCCCACCAGCCTTCGGCCCAGGCGCGCACGCCGCGCGTCGCCCAGGTCTCGGCGTAATCGTGCATCCGTTCAAAGGCCGCACGCGGCATCGCCCCGAGACTGTGCGAGATCAAGTAAACGCTCTTCTCCAGGATCGGAAATTCCGAGCGCCACTGCAAAAGCTCGTCCGTCAAATGCTGTCTCCTCCTCGTCTGATACGGATGCTTAATATTAGAGTAGTTTCGACGGCGAAGCAAAAGCCACGGCGGGCGGGCCGCAATCGTCAAGCCGCAAAGCCCGCTCATTCGTGTCGCCTGATTACTCTCTGCCAGTCCATCATCCTCCCTGCTTCATCCTTGCTCCAGACACCTGCTACACTCCTTCGTTCACAGACTGCGAAGATATGTGGCATCCCAAAGATTCAATCCGTCATTCGATTCCAGAGACGCGCTGGCCGACGGCCGAAGAGGCCGCGCAATCGCTGCTCTTCCGGCCAATTCAAATCGGCAGCCTGAGCCTCTCAAGCCGCACCTGGGTCCCGGCGATGGTTCCCTGGCGCGCGACCGAAGACGGCTTTGTGACGCGCGATAACCTAGACTGGTACGGGCGATTCGCGGAGGGGCAGCCGGGCGCTCTGGTCGTCGAAGCGACCGGCGTGCGCGACGTTGCGAGCGGGCCGCTGCTCAGAATCGGGCACGACCGTTACCTTGCGGGCCTGCGTCAGCTGGTCGAAACCGTGCGGCGCGCGAGCGCGGGACGGACGCGCCTCTTCATCCAGCTGATAGATTTTCTCGCCGTCAAACGACGCCCCGACAGGACCAAATTCTTCGACCGCTTTCTCACCCTCAAGGAGCGCCATCGTCATGCCCTGGCCGAAGCGACCGCTGATCGAAGCTGGCTTGCAAGGGACGATGCCGAGCTGCGCGCCATGCTCAAGTCAGCGCCGGATGATTTGCTCGCGCTGGTCCTGGACGAAAGGGAGCTGGAATCGCTTGAGTTCGGCTATCGCGAGCGCGTCTCGGACACGCACCTTGCGCACATACGCGAGCTGCCGCAGGTGCTGCCGGAGATTTTCGCCGCCGCCGCCGGGCGCGCGCGCGAGGCAGGGTTCGACGGCGTCGAACTGCACTATGCGCATGCCTACACGATGGCCTCTTTCCTGAGCGCGCGCAATAGGCGCGAGGACGGCTACGGCGGCGCGAGAGAGCATCGCCTGCGTCTGCCGCTGGAGGTCTACAGGGCTGTCCGCGAGCGCGTCGGAGCGGATTACGTCGTCGGCACGCGCTTTTTGGCCGACGAGGTGATCGAGGACGGAAACCGTATTGACGACGCGAGCTATTTCGGCGTCGAGTTTGCCCGCGCGGGCTTCGATTATCTCTCCATCTCGAAGGGCGGCAAGTTCGAGGACGCGAAGCAGCCGAAGGTCGGGCAGGCCGTCTATCCTTACACTGGGCCGAGCGGCTACGAGTGTATGCCGACCGTTATCTCGGACGAGCGCGGGCCGTTCGCGCGCAATGTCCCGCTCGTCGCCGCCATTAAGCGCGCCGTCAACGCCGCGGGCTTTCAGACACCGCTCGTCGCGGCTGGCGGCATCACCACCTTCGAGCAGGCCGAGGGCATTCTGCGGCGCGATGAAGCCGACATCGCCGGACTCGCTCGCCAGGCGCTCGCCGACCCCGACTGGTTTCTCAAAGTAAGGCTCGGACGCGGGCAGGAGGTCCGCCGCTGCACGTACACGAATTATTGTGAGGGGCTGGACCAGACTCACAAGCAGGTCACGTGCAAGCTCTGGGACCGCGTTGGTCTGGATGAGCCGGGAGTCACGCTTAGCCGTGACGGCAAGCGCAGGCTCGTGCCGCCCGCCTGGCAGCGCGCGGTCGGCAGTAATGGTCAGGACTGAACGGCACGCTCATATGCCGCGATGAACTCGGGGTCGCGCCTCTTCAGGTTTTCGTAGTCAATCTTTTTACTGCGCGTCATCAGCTTGTAGGCGAAGGGCAGGGGACTCAAGGACATGTAGTCGCGCACGTTCTCGAACCAGATGAGGCTTTCGTGGGCCGCCTCCTGATACTCTTCGATGACGGGCTTGCGCACGCGCTCAAACTCCCGGAGCGCCTCTTCCACGCCCGCCGTTTCGGTCAAGCACCTGTAGAGCGCGATGGCATCTTCGAGCGCGAGCTTCGTGCCTGAGCCGATGGAGAAGTGCGCGGTGTGCAGCGCATCGCCGAGCAGCACGACATTAAGATGGCTCCAGCGCCTGTTCCTGACGTTGACGAAGTTGATCCACTTCGAGTTGTTGGAGAGCAGCGGCTGGCCGTCCAGGTCTTCGCGGAAGACCCGGGCCAGGTAGGCGCGCGTCTCTTCATCCGACATCCGGTCGAAACCAGCCTGCCGCCAGGTCTCTTCGTCACACTCGACGATGAAGGTGCTCGTTTGCCGGTTGAACTTGTAGGAGTGCGCGGCGAAGACGCCCGCCTCCGATTCGCGGAAGGTCAGCGTCAGCCCGTGAAAGAGCCGCTTCGTCCCGTACCAGATATACCTGTTCTTGCGCACGCTCAACTCCTGTTGAAAGAAGTTTGCGTACCTCTGCCTGACCGTCGAGTTGATGCCGTCCGCGCCGATGAGCAGGTCGCTCTCTGCTCTCAGGTCTTCCACGTCCGCGACCTCCGCACGAAAGCGCAAGTCCACGCCGAGCTCCCGGCAGCGTTGCTGTAGAATGCGCAGCAGCTCTATCCGCGCGATGCCGGAAAAGCGATTGCCGCGAATCGTAATCTTTTGCCCGCGGTGGACCACGTCCACGTTGTCCCACATCTCGAACCTGTCTGTGATCGCGGCGTAGGACTCGTAATCATTCTCTTTGAGATAAGAGAGCGTCTTGTCCGAGAAGACGACGCCCCAGCCGAAGGTGTCGTCGGGCGCGTTCCTCTCCGCGACCGTTATCAGGTGGGCCGGATGATGCTTCTTCATCAGGAGCGCGAAGTACAATCCGGCGGGCCCGCCGCCGATGATGTTGATCCTCATGCGTTCTTACTCTTTCAACAACTGGCCCGCGATGATGAGCTTCTGAATCTCCGACGTGCCCTCGTAGATGCGCAGTGCGCGCACGTCCCTGTAGAGCCGTTCGACGACGTGGCCGCGCACGAGGCCCGCCCCGCCGTGAATCTGGAGCGCGCTGTCTATGATGCGGCCCGCCGCTTCCGTCGCGTAGAGCTTGGCCTGGCTGGCCTGGCGCGTGACGCGCTCCGCGCCCGTGTCTTTCAGGTAAGCGGCGCGATAGACGAGCAGGCGTGCGGCGTCCAACTCCGTCGCCATCTCGGCCAGCTTCTCCTGAATCAACTGGTGCTCGGCGATGGGCCGTCCGAACTGGCGACGGCTCCGGCTGTAAGCTATCGCTTCGTCGAGCGCACGGCGGGCCATCCCGCAGGCGGCCGCGCCGAC
>DASVWH010000196.1:0-17245 GCA_036389715.1 Pyrinomonadaceae bacterium
TTATGTATCGCGCGCGCGATCAGCTCCTTGCCCGTGCCCGACTCGCCGCGAATGAGGACGGTCGAGGTCGAGCGCGCCACCTTGAGAATCATCTTCTTGACGGCCTCCATCTCGGCCGAAGCGGAGATGATCTCGGCGTCGAGCGCATCGAGCCGCTTGAGCGCGCGGCGGATGGTCTCAAGCAGCGTGTCGCGCTCATAAGGCTTTTGCAGGTAATCGAACGCGCCGCGCCGCAGGGCCTCCTTGGCCGAATCAATCGAGCCGTGCGCCGTCAGGAGTATGACGATGATGGAGGAGTCCTGCGCGAGGAGATGTTGCAGCAGCTCTATGCCGTCCATCCCCGTCATCTTGAAATCCGTCAGCGCCAGGTCGAAGCGCCGCTCCTTGGCAAACTTCAAGGCGGCTTCGCCGGACGAGGCCGTCGTCACGTCGTAGCCCTCGCCAGACAGGATCATCTCCAGAATTTCGCGCTGCGACTTTTCGTCGTCAACTACGAGTATGCTTTTGCGTGCCATATGAAATGTAAGGCTGAAAAGGAGGTGTCAGGGCAGAGGGGCGAAAGCCTGACTGCCCGGCTTCCAATGACTGCGCTCTCATCCTTCATCCCTGCTCCTCGCTTCTCATCCTTCATCCTTTCGTTCTGTTGGTAGTGTGATCGTAAAGGTCGTCCCCGTGCCCGGTCTTGATTCTACTGTGATCGTGCCGCCGTGATCGTCCACGGCCTTTTTGACGATGGCGAGACCGAGGCCCGTCCCCGTCTCCTTGGTCGAAAAGTAGGGCTCGAAGACTTTCGAGAGATTTTCGGGCGCGATGCCGCGGCCCGTATCCGAAATCTCGACGCGCGCCATGCGCCCGGAGTCTTCGGCCGAGAGCGCGATGGTGAGCCTTCCGCCCGCGCCGTCAATCGCCTGCATCCCGTTGATAATCAGGTTGGTAAAGAGCGAGCGCAGGGCTTCCGGGTCGCCCATCACCGCAGGCACTTCGCCGTGCTGCTCGACGCGCGTTTCGATATTACTCTCGGCCGCCTTGACCTCGACCATCTGCAATGCGTCTTCGGCCGTCTCGCGCAGGTTGAGCGGTCGCAGTTCGAGCCTCGACGGGCGCGAGTAGTTGAGAAATTCCGAGATGCGCGTATTGATGCGCGCGACCTCGACCTTAAGTTGTCGCGCCAGGCGCTCGAACGTCTCGCGCTTCTGCGCATCCTCGGGCGCAAAGGCAGTCCGCAGGTGATCGAGCGTCAGGTTGATGTAGTTGAGCGGGTTCCTGATCTCGTGCGCGATGGCGGAGGCCAGGCGGCCGACGACCGCAGACTGTTCGGCCTGGTGAAGCTGCGCTTCAAGCTCGCGCGTGTGTCCGAGCATGGCGATCATCTCGTTAAAGCGCGACGCCAGTTGGCCCATCTCGTCGCGGCGGTCTGCCGCGGGCACGCGGAAATCGAAGTCACCGCCTGCGACCCGCCGCGCCGCGTTCGATAAATCCTTGATCGGGCGCGTGAACTGCCAGACCAGGAAGCCCGCGATGAGTGTCGCCGCCAGCAGCACGACCAGAGTGTAGATGAGCGGGCGCGCCGCCTGGATGTTCCAGAAACTGGGTTGCCTGTCCGATTTAAGGGCGACGATGACATACCAGCGGCCCTTCTCCGTGACGATGGCGAAGCCGTGCGACTCGCCCTCGGCCGTGACCTCTTCGCCTGCCCCGCTCTGCGGAAAGTATTTTCGGTCCGCCCCGACATCATTCATCAGCGGCGGCAGCGTCTTCATATCTTGCAGGTGATAATACTGGTACGAGCCGTCGTCCTTGACCGTCGGAAAGTATCTCGGGTCCAGATTGTCTATCACGCGCCACTGGTCATCTACGACGACGATGTTGGTGACGCGCCCGTTTGGCGGCTCAAGCAGCGGTTGGTGCTCGCGCGGGAGCAGCTCGATCAGGCGGTCGGTGGACGAGAGGCTTTTGACGCCGAGCGCGACCCCGGCGATCAGCGCCTGCTCCTGGCGCTCACGCAGCCGCTCGTTATTTCTCTCCGCGCGCAGGTTCAGGTAATACTGCACGCCGAGCGTCCCGACGAGCAGCGCCGCCAGCACGAGCATCAGCCGGACGCGGAAACTTGAGATGAAGCGAAGTGCATTCATGCGGCTCAACTGACCTGCAAGGAACCCCCTCTGCCAGGCCCTCGTGCGGCCCCGGTTGCCTTAAGACATCAGCGCGAATTATGGATTATATCAGCGCGACTTATTTTTTGTTGCTGCCAGCGCGCTTCAAATGTTATAGTTGCGACGGTCTCAAAGCAAACTCCCCAGAGGCCGCCCGTAGGGAATTCTTCCCTCCTCACCGTACAGAAGAAGGTCGTCGGAAAAGCAGAAAACGGTTAGAGGAGTGTTTTGAAGATTCTCCTGACTTCAAAATTTATCTTTCAATTGACGCTCGGCGCGCCACTTAGAGCCGTGCGCGCCAGCCGTTTCAATCCCCAATCGCCGGAAATTCGTCCGTGTTCGCGCTTGACGCTAACTCGCCAGTTGCACCCCTGGAAATCATTCAATAGCGAGGACCCAGTCAATGATTCAAATCCAGCGTACCCCGTACCCCGCGCCGTTGGCGCTCAGTCTTCTCCTTTTCATCTCCCTCCTTTCAACCGCAACCATCCAGGCCAAGGACAAACGGTCGGCCAAGGCTAAAGCCCCGGCCGCCGCCCGCGCGCAATCGTCGCGCAACGAGAAGAACTCGCGCGCCGAGAAAGGCCGCGAGAAATCGGCGCGCGCCGAAAAGGGGCGCGACAAATCGGCCAGGGAAGCCAAAGTAGATAAGAGGCGCGACAAGGTTTCCGCCAGGGAACAGCGCGCCGCCAGGAAGGAAGCCGAAGAGGATCGGCGGGGCGCACGCGGTCTCTCAAAGCGCGAGCGGCTGGCAGAGGCTCGACGCCAGGCAGAGCAGCGCCGCCGCGAGCTCGAAGAAGCCAGGCGACGCGCCGAACTGGCCCGCCAGGCCGCGATAGCCCGCCAGCGCGCCGCCGAACAGGCGATGCGCGACGAAGCCATCTCCAACATCGCAAGGGATAATACGACGGGCGAAGACCTGGAAGTGCGCCGCGTGGCCGTCGCCGCGCTGGGCAATCACGCTGGAACGGTCGTCGTCATGGACCCGCAGACGGGCCGCGTCTACACGGTCGTTAATCAGGAATGGGCGCTGCGGCGGGGCTTCAAGCCCTGCTCGACGATCAAGCTGGTGACGGGCCTGGCCGGGCTGACGGAGAAGGTGATTGACCCTGTCCAGACCGTCAACGTCTCGGACCGCAGGTACGCCATTGACCTGACCGATTCGCTGGCCTATTCCAACAACGGCTACTTTCAGAACGTCGGCGGGCGCGTCGGCTTCGAGCGGATGATGAGCTACGCGCGCGAGCTCGGGCTCGGCGAGAGGACCGGCATCAACCACGCCAACGAGTACGCGGGGCGCGTGCCGCTCTTCAAGAGCGGTTACGCCGTCAATCACATGTGCTCGCACGGCGACGATTTCGAGGTCACGCCGATTCAATTGGCCACGCTCGTCTCGGCCATCGCCAACGGCGGCTCGCTGCTCACGCCGCACCTGCCGCGCACGCCGCAGGAAGAGGTCAGGTTCAAGACGGAAGTGCGCCGCCGGATAAATATTCCGCAGGAATCGATCCGGCAGTTGATTCCGGGCATGATCGGCTCCGTCAACTACGGTTCCGGCAAGCGCGCCTTCGACCCGCTCCAGACCATCGCCGGGAAGACAGGGACCTGCATCGGTCAGGGCTCCTGGCTCGGCCTCTTCACTTCCTACGCGCCGGTCCAGAACCCGCGCCTGGCCGTCGTCGTCGTCACACGCGGCCCGGATGCGCGCGGCCATTTCCCGGCCTACGTCGCCGGACAGATTTACCGCGCGCTCAAGGGACGCTTCGGGACGGCGGGCGGCATACAGTATGCGAATGTGCCGATCCCGACACGCCCGAAGATCAACCCGAACGCGGCCGCCGCCCTCAGCGACGAAGAGGACGACGACGCGCAGGCGGCTGCCGAGACGGGCGACCAGGCTGGCGGCAACGCTTCGCCCGGCGCAACGCGCAGCAGCAGCGGCGTCAAGAGCACCATCATGACCGTGCCTTCGAGGCCCACGGAAGTGACCATCCGTCCCGCCGCGCCCGGCTCTGCGCAGACGCCCGGCGGGCAGAACGACCAGCGACCGCGCCGCGTGCTGACGACCAGACCGTAAGGGCGGTGCTAAAGAACTGCGTTTTAAAGAGGCAGAAGTGAAGTAGTCAAGCGAAAGACGCGCCGCTGCTTCACTTCTGCCTTTTAGCCTTTGGCCGCACCCTACTTTTGTCGCTTGACAGTCGGGCGTTTATTGCAGGATTATTGCGCATCGCTTTTAAGTTTTCTCTGAACTGAAAATCCCCGGCTTTCCCCTTTGCCAACGGTCGTCAGCATGCCCGGCGCGGCAACCGAAGGTATAGCGCAAGCATCTGAGAAAGCGCGAAGCAGGTGCAGACCCGCTCCGAGACCCCCGGCCGGTTTAATTGAATATTGAAGAAGAATAGTGCCTGGAGGATATGCGACCGATGAAAATGCCGATTAGATTATTCATTTTTGCTGCGCTCGTAGCGGCCCTTGCTCTGCCGGCGCTCGCCCAGACCACGCCAGCCACCAGCAGTACGCCGACGCCTGCGGCCCAGGGCAGCCAGGACGACGCCCAGGCCAAGGTTGATCTCTACAACAAGCTGGTCAGCAACCGCACCACCAATCCGCCGGTCGCGTATGAAGCTGCCAAGGAGTATATCCAGAAATACGGGAGCGACAGCGACCAGTACGTCAACTACGCCAAGAAGTATGTCGCCGCTTACGATAAGCAGGCGCGCCAGAACCAGTTCAACGAGCAGCTCAAAACCAAGAACTACAACGCGGCTTTCGCCTCCGGCAAGCAGATTCTGGCCGAAGACCCGGAGAATCTGGCAGTCCTCTACGAACTCTCGAAGGCCGGATTTACGGCCGCGACCTCCGGCAACGAAGCTAATAATGCCGACGCCGCTGCTTACGCCAAAAAGACTCTACAGTTGTTGCAGGCCGGTAAGACCTTCGAGCCGAACAAGCCCGTGACGGGCAAGAACGACATCGTCGGCGGTCTCAACTATGCGCTCGGCTTCCTGCTCAGAAAGACCGCGCCGACCGAAGCGGCGACCTATTTCATCAGCGCCGCGCAGGTTGACGGGTTTGCCAAGAACGACCCGCAGACCTATGTGCAGCTCGCCGCCATATACGAGGATACGGAGTACACCCGGCTGGCCGCGCAATACCAGTCGAGCTGCAAGACTGACGAGCAGCTCAAGACGGCCGAATGCACGGCGCTCGGCCAAAGCGTCAACTCCGTCGTGGACCGCATGATAGACGCCCTGGCGCGCGCCATCGCTTATAGCGAGAAGAGCCCTGACGCGGCCAAGTACCAGGCGGCCAGGGAAGGCTGGCTGAAGTCCCTGACGGCCTACTACAAGTACCGGAACAACAATTCCGACGCTGGCCTAAAAGAGCTGATCGCTGGCGTGACGAACAAGCCGCTGCCGCTGCCGGGCACGACACCGGCGACGACTGCACCGGCTTCGAGCGGCACTGCGACACAGCCGACCGGAACTTCTGCGGCCCCTTCAGCACCGGCGGGCAGAATCGCAACTCCGAGCACCAACACCGCCACCCCGGCCAGCACTTCGCAGCCGACGACGACAGCGCCGAAGACGACACCGGCCACCACTTCGCAGCCCAACGGTAAGACGACGCCCAAGCCGGCCGCCGCTACTTCCAAGAAGGGCAATCACGGCAGGCGCAGTTAAGCCGAACGCTTCGCATCTCTCCTGGCCCGAACCGAGACGCCGGGCGCAACGTCTTTTCTTAGACGCTGCGTCCGGCGTTTGCTACAATCCGCGCTACTGTGAAGAAACCAATAGCTCCTGCCGCAGACTTAAATGAGCTGGAAGAGATTCTGGCCTACAAGTTCAGCAACCGAGCCCTGCTCGAACGCGCCGTCACGCACCGCTCCTGGGCGCACGAGCAGGTCGCGCCCGGCTCCGAACAGGAGGCGCGCCGTCTCCATAACGAAGCCTTTGAATTCGTCGGCGATTCGGTGCTCGGCCTGCTCGTCGCGGACTTTCTCTTCCAGGCTTACCCGGACGTGACCGAAGGCGAATTGTCGCGGATGAAGCACCGCCTAGTCAGTGCGCCGACGCTGGCCAGGGCCTCCGAAAGATTAGGGCTCGGGCGGTTCATGCGCGTCGGGCGCGGCGAAGAGAAGAGCGGCGGGAGGCGCAAGCGCGCGCTGCTGGCCGATGCCTTTGAAGCCGTGCTGGCGGCCGTTTATCTGGACGGAGGGCTGCCCGCCGCGGCCGACTTTATTCATCACGCGCTCGGCGAAGAGTTAGAGCACGCAGACCCTGAATCAGCGGCCGCCGCCGATTTCAAGACCATGTTGCAGGAGCGTCTCCAGGCCGACCAGCACACCACGCCGCAGTACACCGTCATCGAAGCCGCAGGGCCGCCGCACCGCCGCACCTTTCACGTCGAGCTGAGCTGGGACGGCGGCTCCGTGCGCGGCGAAGGGCGGACTATCAAAGCCGCCGAGACGGCCGCGGCCCGCATCGCGCTGCAAAATATGGAGGCGGGAAATAACGGTCAGTGACCGGGGGCCGCCCGGCATTACCGGCTTGACCGCCGCCAGTGCGTTCTTTAGGATGTTTTTATGAAGGACGATCAAACGAACACCGGGGTAGCAGAGCCGCCGGGCGAGACGGCTGCGAGCGAGCGCTCAACTTCTCAACCGGCCCGCGCCATCCATCGAAACGGGTTCGAGAAAGCCGCTGTCGTCGAGCAGCAGACGCGCGGGCCGCGCAAGACCATCTGGCGCGAGTATTTCGAGTCGGCCGTCGTGACGGTCATCATGGCGCTCTTCGGAATGACCTTCATCGTCCAGGCCGTCAAGGTCCCGACCGGCTCGATGCAGAACACCATCACCATCGGAGACCACCTGCTCGTCAATAAGTTTATCTTTGCGCCGGGCACTCCGCTGCCTTTCCTTCCGCAGCGCGAGATCAAGCGCGGCGACATCGTCGTCTTCAAGTATCCGGGCAATCCGAACGACGATGAGGGCGATAAAAGACCGGATAATCTTCCGTTCAAAACCAACTACGTCAAACGAGTCATCGGCCTGCCCGGAGATCACATAGAGGTCCAGGACAAGACAGTCTTCGTCAACGGCCAGCCGCTGCCCGAACACCGGATCGCCGCCATTGACTTCTCGAACAACGACGGGATAGACGAGCCCGAAGACAAGATGGCGCTCGAAGTTAAGAATAACCCGCCGCGCGAGCCCGGCGAATCATACGACGTTTACTACACCAATAAACCGCTCGACAGCGGCAAGGTCTTCGACGTGCCCGCGGACTCTTACTTCGTGATGGGCGATAATCGCAACAACAGCGCCGACAGCCGCGTCTGGTTATATTTAAAGCGTGAGTACGTGGTCGGCCGCGCGATGTTCGTCTACTGGTCCTACGACGAAAGCGCCCCGTCGGCCGGAAACCCGCTCGTTGACTTCTTCAGGAACAGCCGCTGGAATAGAACCGGCACGATGGTCAAGTGAACACCGCTCTTCAGGGGCGAATCGATCTCGCAGGGCGGAAGAATGAAGCGGCCGGACTCATTCTTTCGCCCTTTGCCTGTCCGTCGCCCGCGCCCGCTTCCGCGATTCACCTTCGAGATTCATATCACACCGGGTTCGGCTCGTGTTAAGATGCGCCCCGCCCTGTGTCGAGTGTCGGTTTCCCTGCTCGTTCTCTTAATCTCAAAGATTCACGCACGCGATGAGCTTCTGGAATTACGTACAAACGGCGGCCGGAATGGCGGGAGCGTTTCACTGGGTGGCGCTCTCTTTTGTCCTGGCCGCGCTCGTGCTCTCGGCGCTGGTTCCGACCGAGCGCAAGCGGATTCGGGCGGCGATGCTGCTCTTCCTTATCTCGGTCGCCGCGCTCTTCGTCGCGGCCGCGCTGCTTTACTACGGCTCGGACCCGGCCAAAAGCACTGCCTATCGCTGGGTGCGCTGGGCGGCGCTCTTTAGCGAGGGCATCGCCATCGTCAACCTGGCGAGCGTCTTCGTCTTCGACGTCGCGCTCGACCTCGTGCGGCTCAAGCCGCCGCGCATTCTCCGCGACCTCCTGATCGCCTTCGCTTATATCGTCGTCGCCATCATGCTGCTCTCTTCGAGCGGTGTTGACCTGACCGGCATCGTCGCCACCTCTGCCGTCATCACGGCGGTCGTCGGCTTCTCCTTGCAGGACACGCTCGGCAACGTGATGGGCGGAATGGCTTTGCAGATGGAGCGCACCATCGGCGTCGGCGACTGGATTCGCGTGGACCAGCACGAGGGACAGGTGGTCGAGATTCGCTGGCGGCAGACTTCAATCGAGACGCGCAACTGGGACACGGTCGTGATTCCGAACAGCGTCTTGATGAAGGGGCAGGTGCTGCTCCTGGGCCGACGGCTCGGAGCGCCGAAGCAGCATCGCCAGTGGGTCTACTTCAACGTGGACTTTCGTTATCCGCCGACCGACGTGATCGAGGCTGTCGAGGCGGCGCTTCGCGCAGAGCCCATCCGCAGCGTCGCCAGCGAGCCCGCGCCGCATTGCCTGACGCTCGACTTCAAGGAGAGCTACATCACCTACGCCGCGCGTTACTGGCTGACCGACCTGGCGTTGACAGACCCGACCGATTCGGTCGTCCGCTCGCGCATCTACTTTGCGCTGCGCCGCGCCGGAATCCCGCTCTCCATTCCGGCCCACTCCCTGTTCATCACCGAAGACGACGCGGGCCGCCGCCAGCGCAAGCAGGGCGAGGAGATAGAACGCCGCGTCGAGGCGCTCCGGGAGGTCGAGCTTTTTCACGCGCTGACGGATGAGGAACGGCGCAGGCTGGCCGCGCGGATGAGCGTCGCGCCCTTTGTCAGGGGCGAGGCGATGACGCGCCAGGGTGCGGAGGCCCACTGGCTCTATATCATGACGAAGGGCGAGGCCGAGGTGCGCGTCTCTCTGGACGGCAAGTTGAGCGAGAAGGTGGCGACGCTGCACGCAGGGGATTTCTTCGGCGAGATGGGCCTGATGACGGGCGAGCCGCGCACGGCCACGGTCGTCGCGCAGAGCAACGTCGAATGCTATCGCCTGGACAAGGAGGGCTTTCACGAGATACTGCGCCGCCGCCCGGAAGTCGCCGAAGACATCTCTCACATCCTGGCGCGCCGCCGCGTCGAACTCGAAGCCATCCGCGAAGACCTTAACGAAGAGGCCATGCGCCTGCGCATGCACCGCACGCAGGGAGACCTCCTCCAACGCATCCGCAAGTTTTTCACTCTCTAAGACGCGCAACGTTCGCACTCTGGCTCAAAGCCGGTGCTTTTGCCTGGCGGCGGATGCCGGTTTGAACAGAAGCCGGGCGTCCGGCCCGGAGGTTTGACCACAATCTCGGCCGCGGCGCGCAGTTTGCTTTTGCCAGTTGACGGCGCAAAATTGTGTCGCATAATCAATCAGGGAAAGGGTAAGAATATGGCATCCATGTGGGGGCTCGGCGGACTGAGCTGGAAGCAGTTGGGCAAGCGTGTCTGGAATCAAATCAACGAAGACGATGTCTGGGGGCGCGCCGCGCAGCTCTCCTACTACTTTTTGCTGGCGCTCTTCCCGCTGCTGATCTTCCTCACCTCGATGCTCGGCATCTTCGCGGCCGGGACGGAGCTGCGTCACAACCTGCTCGATTACCTGGCCAGGGTGATGCCCCCGTCAGCCTCTACGCTCGTCAGCCAGACGATTGACAACGTCATCAATTCGTCGGGCGGCGGCAAACTCTCTTTCGGCATCCTGGCCACGCTCTGGGCGGCTTCAAACGGGATGGGCGCGATCAGCGAATCGCTCAACGCCGCCTACAACGTGAAGGAGACGCGCCCCTGGTGGAAGGTGCGCCTGGTGACGATAGGCTTGACGATTGCACTAGCCCTGCTGATTATGTCGGCGCTGACGCTCACGCTCTACGGCGGGCAGATCGCCGAGCTGATCGCTTCGCACAAGGGACTGAGCGAAGCCTTTACCATTACCTGGAAGATAGTCCAGTGGCCCATCGTGCTCGCCTTCGTCCTGCTCTCCTTCAGCCTGATCTATTATTTCGCGCCCGACCTGACCGACCAGGACTGGAAGTGGGTGACGCCCGGCGCGGGCCTCGGCGTCGCGCTCTGGCTGCTGGTCTCCTTCGGCTTTCGCGCCTATCTCAACTTTTTCGACTCCTACAGCGCCACCTACGGCTCGCTCGGCGCGGTGATAATCCTGATGCTCTGGTTCTACCTGACGGGCGCAGCCATCCTGATCGGCGGCGAAATCAACTCCGAAGTCGAAAACGCGATGGCCGAAGAGGGAGCGCCCGATGCAAAGGAGCGCGGCGAGAAGAGCCCCGACGAAAACGAGCGCAAGCACTCCGGCAAAGCTACCCGCAAGTCGAAGAGATGAAGAGCGCGAGAGATTGATTCATTTGTTCATGTCATCATTGATTCATTTAAAGCCGGGTAAATGACCACACGGCTCTGGTAGTCAAATGACTAAATGACTCAATGAACAAAGTAATCAACGACTAAATTCTGAGCCCTCGTTTGACAAAACGAGTGGCAGCGGGAATCCTCTTGCCGGAGGAAGCGAGGGCGAAAACGAGGGCATGCCGGGCATCTTCAAAGTCAGCGCGGAAGTGAATGCGGCTCTCGCGGCAGGGGTCGGCGTCGTTGCGCTCGAATCCACTGTCATCGCGCACGGGCTGCCGCGCCCGCAGAATCTGGAAACGGCGCAACGGCTCGAAGAGCTAATCCGCGCGGGCGGCGCTGTTCCGGCGACCATCGCCTTACTCGACGGAGACCTCCACGTCGGTCTGAGCACCGCTCAACTGGAATACCTCGCGCGCAACCCGGAGGTTCGCAAGCTCAGCCGCCGCGACCTGCCCCTGGCCGTCGCACGCGGATGGGACGGGGCGACGACCGTTGCCACGACCGCCTGGATTGCCGCCCGCGCAGGGATCAGGGTCTTCGCCACGGGCGGCATCGGCGGCGTTCATCGCGGCTCGCTGCCGGACGTTTCCGCGGACCTTCCAGAACTGGCGCGCGTTAATCTGGTAGTCGTCTGCTCCGGCGCAAAGGTGGTCCTCGACCTGCCCGCCACGCGCGAGTGGTTGGAGACGTATGGCGTGACGGTCGTCGGCTACGGCACGGACGAGCTGCCCGCCTTCTATTCGGGGCGGAGCGGCCTGCCGGTTGACGTGCGCGCCGATTCGGCAGCGGAAGCCGCGGCGATTGAGGCCGCACGCCGCAAGCTCGGGTTGGAGGGAGCGACGCTGGTGACAGTGCCTGTACCGGCGGCTGCGGAAGTCCCCGCCGGAGTCTTGCAGGAGGTGCTGGACGAAGCGCTCGCCGAGGCGCAGCGGGAGGGAATTGCCGGGCGTGAGCTGACACCGTTTCTCCTCTCGCGGATGGCTGCCCGGAGCGGCGGCGCGACGCTCCGGGCCAATATCGCACTGCTGGAAAACAACGCCCGCATCGCGGCCGAAATCTCGCTCGCTCTTTCCGACACGGATTGACACCTGCGCGGCGGCCTGTATTATCAGAACAAAATAGCCAGTCCAACTATATTCCCTGGAGAAGAGAATGGCCGCTAGGCAGGTTGCGCCGTATGGCACTTGGAAGTCGCCGATTACCTCGGAGCTGGTCGTCGGCAGCTCAATCGGGCTCGGGCGGGTGATGCTCGACGGCGAGGATATTTACTGGCTCGAAGTGCGTCCAGCGGAGGGTGGGCGCAGCGTCGTCGTCCGCCTCACGCCCGACGGTCAAACATCCGACGTGACGCCGCAGCCCTTTAACACTCGCACGCGCGTGCATGAGTACGGCGGCGGCGATTACCTGGTGGCGGGCGGGACCATCTACTTCTCGAACTTCGCGGACCAGCGCCTCTATCGCCAGCAGCCCGGCTCCGCGCCGCAGCCGCTGACCCCGGCCATAGAGATGCGTTACGCCGACGCCGTGATTGACAATCATCGCGGCCAGCTGGTCTGCGTGCGCGAGGACCACACGCGCGGAGGCGAGCCCGTCAACACGCTCGTCCGTCTCAAGCTCGAAGGGGGCGGCGCGGGAGAGGTGCTGGCCTCGGGTAACGATTTTTATTCGTCGCCGCGACTCAGCCCCGACGGCGCGCGCCTCGCCTGGCTGACCTGGAATCACCCGAACATGCCCTGGGACGGAACGGAGCTTTGGGTCGGAGAGCTGGATGCCGGGGGCATGATGACGCGCTCGGAGCGCGTGGCGGGCGGAGTCGAAGAGTCCATCTTCCAGCCGGAGTGGTCGCCGGACGGCGTGCTCCACTTCGTCTCCGACCGCAGCGGCTGGTGGAATCTCTACCGCTTGAGCGAGCAGGGCCGAACCGAGCCGCTGCACGAGATGGCGGCCGAGTTCGGGATGCCGCAGTGGGTCTTCGGCATGTCCTCCTACGCCTTCGAGTCGGCGGAGCGCATCATCTGTGCCTACATCGAGAAGGGCAGCTCGCGGCTCGGGCGGCTTGAGACGCAGACCGACAGGCTCGAACCCATCGAGACTCCCTACACTGACATCACTTCCCTGAGCGCGAGTTCAAACCGCGCCGTTTTTCTCGGAGGCTCGCCGACGAAACCCGCGTCGGTCGTCGAGCTGAACCTGACAACCGGCGAAGCCGAAATCCTGCAACGCGCCAACACGCTCAAGATCGAGGAAGGCTATCTCTCCACCGCGCAGGCGATAGAGTTCCCGACCGAGAATGGACTGACGGCCTACGCTTTCTACTACCCGCCGCGCAATCAGGATTACCATGCGCCGGAAGGCGAGCGCCCGCCGCTGTTGGTCAAGAGTCACGGCGGGCCGACCTCTGCCAGCACTACCACGCTCGGGCTCGGGATTCAGTACTGGACGAGCCGCGGCATCGGAGTGCTCGACGTAAACTACGGTGGAAGCACGGGTTACGGACGCGAGTATCGTCGCAGGCTGAACGGCACGTGGGGCATCGTTGACGTGGACGACTGCGCAAACGGGGCCAGCTACCTGGTCGAGCGCGGGCTGGCCGACGGCGCGAGGCTGATGATTACGGGCGGCAGCGCGGGCGGCTATACGACGCTCTGCGCGCTCGTCTTCCGCGACCGCTTCGGCGCGGGCGCGAGCCATTACGGCGTCAGCGATTGCGAGGCGCTGGCCAGGGAGACGCACAAGTTTGAGTCGCGCTATCTGGACCGGCTGATCGGGCCGTATCCTGAGCGCGCGGACCTTTATCGCGAGCGGTCGCCGATTCACTACGTTGATCGCCTCTCGTGTCCGGTCATCTTCTTCCAGGGCCTGGAGGATAAGATAGTCCTGCCGAACCAGGCCGAGATGATGGTCGAAGCCTTGCGCTCGAAGGGGCTGCCGGTCGCCTACGTTCCCTTCGAGGGCGAGCAGCACGGCTTTCGTCGCGCCGAAAATATCAAGCGGGCACTCGACGGCGAGCTTTACTTCTACTCGCGCGTCTTCGATTTCGAGCTGGCCGAAGAGGTCGAGCCCGTTCACATTGATAATCTTCGACGGGAGACGTAACAGTGAGAAAACCCTTCCGCACGGCCATTAAGCGCACACGGGCGGCGGCCCTTTTATTGCTGTTGTCCGCCTCCGCCTGGGCGCAGTCGGACAAGGTGGACGACTACGTCAGGGCCGAAATGCGCCAGCGACACATCCCGGCGCTCGCCCTCGCCGTAATTCGTGATGGCAAGGTCGTCAAAGAAAAAGCATACGGGTCAGCGAATCTCGAATTACGGATTCCAGCCACGACCGAGACCGGCTTTCAGGTCGCGTCCGTGACCAAGCTCTTCACCGCGACGGCGATTATGTCGCTGGTCGAAGAGGGCAAAATCTCGCCGGACGATAAAATCCGCAGGCTGCTTCCCGGATTGCCCGCGCGGTGGGGCAACGTCACCGTGCGTCACCTCCTGACGCATACCTCCGGGCTGCCCGATGTCTCTCTCGGCGAGGACACGGACGCCGTTATCGCCGAGACGCGCCCCGAAGCCTTGAAGAAACTGCCGTTCATGCCCCTGACTGCGCGTCCCGGCGCGAGCTGGTCCTACAACCAGACCGGCTACATGCTGCTGGGGATGATTATCGAGAAGGTCTCCGGCAAATCTTACGAAGACTTTATGCGCGACCGCTTCTTCCACCCGCTCGGAATGGGTTCGACCAGCTTTGGAGACTCGCGCGAGGTCATCCCCGGCCGCGCCTCCGGCTACACGCGCTTCGAGCGCCAGACGAAGCCCGAGGTCTCGCCCGACAGGGTCTGGAACTACCAGAACATCTTCCCCTCGTACCTGAATAACGCCGCCGGGCTGAACACTACGGCCGCCGATCTGGCCAAATGGGACATCGCTTTGAGTGAAGGCAAAATCCTCAAGCAGCCCACGCTCGACCGGATGTGGACGACCGTGCGATTGAATAACGGCAAGCCGTTTCGCCTTGATGGGACTCTCGGCTACGGCTACGGCTGGCTGGTAGATGATACGCCGCATCACAAGGCCGTCGGCCATAGCGGCGGCGCGTCGTCGGCCTACATTCGATACCTGGACGATAAAATATCCGTCATCGTTTTAACCAACTGCCAGGGGGCCGACCCCGAGACTATCATCTTTGACATCGCCGCTCTCTATGCGCCCGCGCTCGCGCCGGGCGATAAGTCATAAGTGTAATCGCTTGCCCTAACTCTGAAGGATTCTCTCGATGAGAAAGAAAAAACATCTCCCGCGCTCGCTCGCCTGTTTCTCCTTATCGCTCGTCGTGACGGCGCTTCTCTGTTGGGCTCCGGCCAGAGGCCAGCAGCAGCGCGCTTACGATCAGGGCTTCTTCAAATCGCTGCAATGGCGAAGCATCGGCCCGTACAGGGGCGGGCGTGTGACGGCCGTGACGGGCGTCGCGTCCCAGCCGTTCGTCTATTACCTGGGCGCGACGGGCGGCGGCGTCTGGAAGACAGTGGACGGCGGCGTTAACTGGCTGCCAATCTCGGACGGCTTCTTCGGGACGGGCTCGGTCGGCGCAATCGGCGTCTGCGATTCGGACCCGAACGTGATCTACGTTGGCATGGGCGAGTCGCCCGTGCGCGGCAACGTCTCGCACGGCGACGGGGTCTACAAGTCAACGGATGCGGGTAAGACCTGGAAGCGTGTGGGCCTCGAAGACACCAGGCAGATCGGGAGGGTCCGCGTTCACCCGCGCAACCCGGATATAGTTTATGTCGCCGCGCTCGGACACATCTTCGGGGCCAACGAGCAGCGCGGCGTCTTCCGCTCGAAGGACGGCGGCAAGACCTGGGAGAGAGTTCTTTACCGCAGCGAAAAGGCGGGCGCGATTGATTTAACCTTTGACCCGACCAACCCGAACATTCTCTACGCAGGATTCTGGGAGGTCCGCCGCGCGCCCTGGACGCTTGAAAGCGGCGGTGCGGGCGGCGGCATCTTCAAGTCAACGGACGGCGGCGATAGCTGGACGGAGTTGACGCGCAATGAGGGATTGCCCAAGGGGATTATCGGAAAGCTCGGGCTGACGGTTTCACCGGCCAATCCTGATCGCCTCTGGGCCATCATCGAAGCGGAGGACGGCGGCGTCTTTCGCTCCGACAATGCGGGCAAGACCTGGACCAGGGTCAACGACGAACGCAAGCTCAGGCAGCGCGCCTGGTATTACACGCGCATCTACGCCGACCCGCAGAACGCGGAAAGCGTCTACGTGCTCAACACGGGCTTTTACAGGTCCAACGACGGCGGCAAGACCTTCAACGCCATCTCCGTTCCGCACGGCGACAATCACGACCTCTGGATTGCGCCCAACGACCCGCAGCGGATGATCGAGAGTAACGACGGCGGCGCGAACGTCTCCGTCAACGGCGGCAAGACCTGGACGGATGAAGACCAGCCGACCGCACAGTTCTACCGCGTCGCACTCGACAACGATTTCCCCTACCACATCTACGGCGCGCAGCAGGATAACTCGACCGTCAGGATTGCGAGCCGGACCAACGACGCGGGCATCGGCCTCAGGGATTGGTACGATGTCGGCGGCGGCGAGAGCGGCTGGATCGCGCCCTACCCGAAGGATTCAAATATCGTCTTCGCGGGCTCTTACGGCGGATTGGTGACGCGCTACGATCATCACACGGGCCAGCTGCGCGATGTCTCGCCGTGGCCCGAGAACCCGATGGGGCAGGGCGCGGGCGAATTGAAGTACCGCTTCCAGTGGAACTTCCCGCTTCTCTTTTCGCCGCACGACCCGGAGACGCTCTACGCGGCGGGCAACGTCCTCTTCAAATCAACCACCCAGGGGCAGAGCTGGGAGGTCATCAGTCCCGACCTGACGCGCAACGATAAATCGAAGCTGGGCTCTTCCGGCGGCCCCATCACGAAAGACAACACGAGCATAGAGTATTACTGCACGATCTTTACCGTGATGGAATCGCCCGTGCGCAAGGGCGTCATCTGGACGGGCTCGGACGACGGGCTGGTGCAGGTCACGCGCGACGGCGGAAAGAGCTGGGAGAACGTCACGCCGCAGGGCATGCCGGAGTGGATTCAGATCAATTCGCTGGACGCTTCGCCCTTCGACCCGGCGACCGCCTATGTGGCCGCGACGATGTACAAGTCCGACGACTTCAGGCCGTATCTCTACAAGACGAGCGATTACGGCAAGTCCTGGAAGAAGATTACGAGCGGCATTCCCGACACGGCTTTCACCCGCGTCATCCGCGAAGACCCGAACCGTCGCGGCCTGCTCTACGCGGGCACGGAGACAGGCATCTACGTCTCTTTTAACGACGGCGAAAGCTGGCAGCCGCTTCAGCTCAACCTGCCGGTCGTTCCCATCACGGACCTGATCGTCCACCGGGGCCAGAAGGACCTCATCGCCGCGACGCAGGGACGCGCCTTCTGGATACTCGACGACCTCACAGTGCTGCACCAATTGGCCGACGCGGCCAGCGCCGCCGATGCTTTTCTCTTCAAGCCCGAGGAGACCTATCGCTGGCAGGGCGGCGGCAACTCGCCGCTGCCGCCCACTTCGACCCTCGGGCGGAATCCGGCGAACGGCGCGGTCATCCACTATTACCTGAAGGGCAAACCGCAGGGACAGATTACGCTTGAGTTCCTGG
>DASVWH010000197.1:0-7194 GCA_036389715.1 Pyrinomonadaceae bacterium
CCTCGTGCATCGTCATCGTCTCGCCGCGCTCGTTGACCGCGCCGACGCGGTCGGCATCGCCGTCGTTGGCCAGCCCGAGCCGCGCGCCCGCCTCTCGCACACGGGCCTTGAGCGGCGCTAGATTGCGGTCAATCGGCTCAGGGTTGACGCCGCCAAAGAGCGGGTCACGGTCGGCGCGGATGGTCTCTACCCGGAGCGCGCCGCCCTTAAGAAAACTCTCGACCCAGCGAGCGCCCGCGCCGTGCATCGAGTCAACGATGACGGAGAGCTGCGCGGCCCGCAACCGCTCAAGGTCTACGTAGGCGGCAATCTGCGCGCGGTAGCTCTTGAGCGACGCTTCCAGCCGCTCTCGCTCGCCCGCAGACGCGACTTCACGGCGGCGCGGGCCTTGTGCGTCCAGCAGTGATTCGACCGCCGCCGTCGTTTCGGGCGGCGCGCTTCCGCCCCACGGCGCTTTGATCTTGAAGCCGTTGAACTCGGCCGGGTTGTGCGAGGCAGTGATGACGACGCCGCCGGCGGCCGCCTGCTCGCGCACGGCCCAGGAGACGAGCGGCGTCGGCACGGGTTCCTCGAAGAGGGCGACACGCAGGTCGTTGCCCGCGAGGACTTCGGCCGCGCGCGCCGCGAACTGTTCGGAGAGAAACCGCCTGTCATACCCGACGACGACGAGCGGTTTTAGAGCATCGTCCGGCGATACACGGCGCGGCTCCTGTCCGCCCGCGGGCGCTTGCTCGCCCGGTTGTCGCAGGTAGGCCGCGTAAGCCTGTGCGACCCGTTCGAGATTGGCGAAGGTGTAGCCGTCGGCGATGATGGCGCGCCAGCCGTCAGTGCCAAAGCGAATCGGCGTCAGCTCTTGGTTGATGCTCAAAGGGCCAGGCCCCCGGTCTGCGTGTAGTCCGTCAGCGAAGCCTTATCTCCGAGCACGGTGCCGGGCCCGACGCTGGCCGAGCGGCCGACGTGGCAGCCGCGACCGATGATCGCGCCCAGCACCTGCGCGCTCGCGCCGATGCGCGTGTGCGGCCAGACGACCGAATTCTCTACGCGCGCCTTCTCTTCGATATAGCAGCCCTGCCCGAGCACGGAGTTGATGACCTGCGCGCCCGGCTTGATCGTGCAGCCGTCCCCGATAATCGAAAGCTCGTCAATCTCGGCAACGGTCGCCGCGTCGAAATCGCCGCGCCTGTCCTTAATATGAATGCGCCCGACACGACCGGCTAGCAGGTCGTGATGCGCCTGTAGATAACGCTGCGGCGTGCCGAGGTCCATCCAGTAGGTGCGCTGCGGGATGTGCGCGAAGAACTGCTCGCGCTGTTCGAGCAGCCTGGGAAAAAGACCGTACTCGAAGGAATGATTTTCGCCCGCCGGAATCAGGTCCAGGACGTGCGGTTCGAGAATGTAGGTCCCGGCGTTGATGGTGTTGACCGTAATCTGGTCGGCCTTGGGCTTTTCCAGAAACCGCGCGACGCGCCCGTCAGCTTCGGTTTCGACCAGACCGTAGGAGCTTGGATTCTCGACCGGCGTGAGGACGATGGTGGCGGTCGCCTGCCGCGCGGTGTGTTCGCGGATGACGGCCTTGAGGTCCAGGTCCGTCAGGATGTCGCCGTTGAAGACGACCGTCGGCTCGCGGATTAAATCCTCCGCATACTTATAAGCCCCGGCCGTGCCCATCGGCTGCGGCTCAACCGTGTACTTGAGCTTGACGCCGTAATCGGAGCCGTCGCCGAGCTGCTGTTCGATCTTCTGCGGCTGGTAAGAGAGCGAGAGCGTGATGTCGGTAATCCCGGCGCGGCGCAGCGTGTCTAGCTGGTAGAGCAGGAACGGCCGATTGCAGATCGGGACAATCGGTTTCGGCGTGTAGACCGTGAGCGGGCGAAGCCTTGTGCCCTTGCCGCCCGCCAGGATGAGCGCTTGCATGTCTCTCTACCATTGGTGATGCTTGCTGGAAAAACGGTGTCGAGTCTATCACCCGCGCGAACGGTTTATCAAACGGAAGTTTCGCCGTGAAACGCTTGCTTGACACCTCGCGGTGAATGGTAAATAGTTATCGCTACAGAGCAAATCATAAATGGTCAGGCGCGGTCAGCAATAAGCCTTCGATTGTTTGTCATTTGCCGGACGCCGTGAGCGACAAGCTGAGCAATGGTTTTTGAGGTGAGAAGATGTCAGACCGCAGGGAAGCAGTGATTATCAGTGCCGTTCGGACGCCGACGGGAAAGTTCCAGGGCGCTTTGTCGAATTTCTCCGCGCCGGAGCTGGGCGCGATGGTCGTGCGTGAGAGCGTCAGGCGCGCGGGCGTCCGGCCCGAAGACGTTGACGAAGTCATTATGGGGAACGTGATTCAGGCTGGGGTGGGCCAGAATCCCGCGCGCCAGGCCGCGCTCAAGGGAGGCATCCCGTTCGGCGTCTCGGCCGTGACGATCAATAAGGTCTGCGGCTCGGGCCTGAAGGCCGTGATGATGGCCGCGCAGGGCGTCCAGCTCGGCGATTCGGAAGTGGTCGTCGCGGGCGGGATGGAGTCCATGACCAACGCGCCCTACCTGATTCCGAAGGCGCGCCAGGGCTACAGGCTCGGCAACGGCGAGCTGGTGGACGCGATGATTCACGACGGGCTCTGGTGCGCCTTCGAGAATTATCACATGGGCAACACGGGCGAGGTCGTCTCCGAGCGTTATCACGTCACGCGGCAGGAGCAGGACGAGTACGCGCTTAACTCGCACCGCAAGGCCGCGGCCGCCATCAAGGCCGGGAAATTCAGGGACGAGATACTGGCCGTCGAGATACCGCAGAAGAAGGGCGCGCCCATCATCTTCGACACGGACGAGCCCGTGCGTGAAGATACGTCGCTCGAAGTCCTGGCCAAGTTAAAGCCCGCCTTTAAGCAGGAAGGCGGGACCGTGACGGCTGGCAATGCGCCGGGCGTCAACGACGGGGCCTCGGCCGTCGTCGTCACCTCCGAAGCGCGCGCCCGCCAGCTTGGCGTCGAGCCGCTGGCCCGCATCGCCGCGCAGGCCACCTCCGGCATCGAGCCGGAACTGGTCATGATGGCCCCCGTCGAGGCCATCCGCCGCGTTGTCAAAAAGGCCGGGTGGTCGCTCGCCGAAGTTGACCTGATAGAGCTTAACGAAGCCTTCGCGGTCCAGGCCGTCGCCATCATCAAAGAGCTGGAGCTTGACCCGGCGAAGGTTAACGTCAACGGCGGCGCGGTCGCGCTCGGCCACGCCATCGGCCAGTCTGGCTCGCGCCTGCTGACGACGCTGCTCTACGAAATGAAGCGGCGCGACGTGCATCGCGGGCTGGCCGCGCTCTGCCTGGGCGGGGGCAACGCCGTCGCCATGGCGGTCGAGCGATAGAGCGCACACGCATCTGAAACAACCGACAACCGTCACGGGAGAGGACACCTTTGATAGAGACCATCGGCGTCATCGGAGCAGGGACGATGGGCAGCGGCATCGCGCAGGTGGCCGCGCGCGCGGGCCATCAGGTCGTCATGCGCGACATCGGCGAAGCGCTGCTTGAGCGCGGCCTGGCGACCATTGACAAGAGCCTCCAACGCGACGTGGACAAGGGCCGCTTGACGGAGGAAGAGAAGCGCACCATCGTCGGCCGCATCAGCACCGCGACGCAGATGGAGGCGCTCGCCGGAGCCGACCTGGTCGTCGAAGCCGTGACCGAGAATCTGGAAGTCAAAAGCGAGGTCTTCCGCGCCCTTGACCGGCTGACGCGGCCCGCAGCCATCCTGGCCTCGAATACTTCGTCAATCTCGATTACCAAACTCGGCGCGGCGACCACGCGCCCGGACAAGGTCATCGGGATGCACTTTATGAATCCAGTGCCCGTGATGAAGCTGGTCGAGATTATCCGCGGCATAGCGACTTCGGACGAAACCTACGATCAGGTGCGCGAGCTGTCGGAGAAGCTGGACAAGACGCCGCTCGAATGCAACGACTTTCCCGGCTTCGTCTCGAACCGCGTGCTGATGCCGATGATTAACGAAGCAATCTTCGCGCTCTACGAGGGCGTAGCCACGCGCGAGAGTATTGACGGGATTATGAAGCTCGGGATGAATCACCCGATGGGGCCGCTGACGCTCGCAGACTTCATCGGCCTGGATGTCTGCCTGGCCATCCTCAACGTGCTCCATGATGGCCTGGGCGACCCGAAATACAGGGCCTGCCCGCTGCTCAAACGCTACGTTGACGCGGGCTGGCTGGGGAGAAAAACCGGGCGCGGATTCTATCAATACTGATGTAAAGTAGCCCCGTCAGGCCGCGGGCCGGGAGCGCCAGGCCAGCAGGCCGCGCCCAGCTTTCTTTTGAGTGCCGGACCGTCCGGTTGTAATCTCTCAGGCTCGACCGATTATGAGAAGCGTGACGCATTACTGTCAAAAATGCCTGGCGGCCAACCCGCTCGGGCGCGAGTTGTGCGGGCGCTGCGGGACGCGCCTGATGCTGGTGGTCGAGCCGCCCGCCGCGCGCTACGAAGATGGCAGCACGGGCAGCGCCGCGCACGATGAGCACCTGCTTGAGCGCGTCTCGGCGCTTGAGAACAGGCTGGTGCGTTTGACGGATAAGGTCGAGCAGGGGCTGGACCTCCTGCTGCGGCAGGCGCGCAACTCCTATTACGACCACGCCCTCATCGAAACGCTGATCGGCGTGCTCGGCGACGCCGGAACCGTCGAGGCCGAAGAGGTTGACAGGCTCTGGCGCGAGCGTTGCCAGCAGGACGCGGCGCGCCAGGACCTCAACGGGCGGCGCGAAGAGCTGCGCGAACAGATTACCTCCGGCTACAGGGGCAGCGAGCCGTCGGATTTCGAGCAGTGTGTCTACGAGGGAATCACCCTGCTCAACGAAAATAAGACTATCCGGGGCATCCGCGCCCTGGAGCGCGCGGCCATTCTCTCTCCAGACAATGCGCCGCTGCTGGCCCTGCTCGGCGAACATTTTTTTGAAGTCGGCGAATCCGCCCTAGCCATAGATTATCTCTCGCGTGCCTTCGAGGCCGAGCCCGCCAACGAAGGCGTCCGCCTGTTGCTCGGCTTAACCTACGGCGACGAGGGCGAAGTGACGCGGGCCAAAGAGCTGCTGCGCGGTGTCGTCAGGCGCAACGATGCGTCGTTTGCCGCTCATTACGGGCTCGGGAGACTGCACGTCGCAGAGCAGAATTGGATGGGCGCTCTCAGGGAGTTTAAGTCGGCCCTGACGGCGCGGCCCTCGCCGGAGGCGCATTACGTCATCGGCTGCGTCTATTACCAGCTCGGCCGCGACCGCCTGGCCGCGCGCCATCTGCGCAAGGCGCTCGGGCTCGATAAGGGTTACGCGGCGGCCTCCTATGCGCTCGGCCTGGTGCTCCTGCGCAGCGGCGAGAAGGAGCGCGCGCGCGAGGCTTTTCGGGATGCGTCCCGTGCCGATGCCGACGAACCTCTCTACCGCAGGGCGGCCCGTCGCAGTCCGCTGGACGCCGAAACCTCGGCCCTGCCAAAGCTCTTCGGGATCAGGAAGGGCGCTGGCAAAAAGCTCCTGACGGGCGGCGACAGGCGTCTGGCCGAGGCCCTGCGCGAAGATGCCCTCCACTCGGCCAGGGCCGAGCACGGCCCGCGCTAATCCGTCGAGCGCGTTTGACACTCCTGTTCCGGCAGCTATAATAAGGGCTTTTGCGCACTTGCGCGGCCGACGGGGCTTTTTCAACAAGGTGGGCAGCGATGCGAATTGAGCTTGAAAACCTGGAACAGACGGGCGATGCCTTCGAGCATACCTACCAGCCGGATGAACTCGACCTGGAGGAAGAGCACGCGCGTTTGACCGGCCCGGCAGAGGTTCGCGGGCGCGTCAGTCGCAGCGGGCAGGAGGTTCGCCTGCGGGGAAAGATCAGGGCCGCCGCCGAAGTGGATTGCGACCGCTGCCTGTCGCCCGCGCCCGTCGCCGTCGAGACAGCTTTCGATGTCGGCTACATCCCGGTCGAGGCTTACACGGCGAGCGAGGCGGCCGAATTGCAGGAGGCCGACCTGAGCCTTTCGATTTTCGACGGCGCGACCATTGACGTGGACGAGCTGGTGCGAGAGCAGGTGCTGCTTGAGCTGCCCGCACGCGCCCTCTGCGCCGAAGATTGCAGGGGCCTGTGCCCCGCCTGCGGGAGCAATAGAAATACAGCGCCCTGTTCGTGCCAGAGCACGGAGACCGACCCGCGCTGGGCGGCGCTCGAAAAACTCGTCAATCCTGAATCGTAGGCCGGACCCGGAGAGACGCTTTCATTCAACTGCTATTTACCATAGACGATTCACGAATCACTATTGACGATTCACTATTTACCATTGACCGAGAGCTGGAGTAATTATGCCTAATCCGAAACGTCGCCATTCAAAAGCCCGGACGCGCAAGCGGCGGGCGCACGATGCCCTGCGCGCGCCGCAGACATCCGTTTGCCCGAATTGCCAGGAACCGCGGATGCCGCATCGCGTCTGTCCGAAATGCGGTTTCTACAAGGGCCGTGAAGTGGTCCAGGTCGAGCAGGAAGCCTGACAAAAGAAGTGATGAGTGATGAGTAAAAGCGTTCGTCTTATCACTTATCCCTTATCACTCATCACTCATCACTCTTAATGAAGCACGGGCATCAACTGACCGGCAAAGTCGTCGTTGACGCGATGGGCAGCGATCATGCGCCCAACGCCGAGATAGACGGCGCACTGGCGGCCGCACGTGACCTCGGCATCGGCGTCATCCTCGTCGGTCAGCTGGAAAAGATCGAGCCGGAGCTGCGCCGCTGCCGCTGGAGCGGGCAGGGCGACCGCGGCATCGAGCTGGTCGAAGCCGAAGAGGTCATCGGCATGGACGAGCCTGTGGCAACCGCCGTCCGCCGCAAGAAGAGAAGCTCTTTGAGGGTCGGGGTCAAGCTGGTGATGGAAGGCCGTGCGGACGGTTTCGTCTCGGCGGGCAATACGGGCGCGGCGATGGCGACGGCCAAAATGGTGCTCGGGATGCTGCCCGGCGTTGACCGCCCGGCGCTGGCCGCGATGATTCCGACCAAGGGCAGTAAGCCGACTTTGCTGCTCGATGTCGGCGCAAACGCAGAGTGTAAGCCGCATCACCTGGCGCAGTTTGCGATCATGGGGGATGCCTATTGCCGCGCCGTCGTCGGGACCAACAGGCCGACCGTCGGGCTGATGAGCATCGGGGAAGAGGAGGCCAAGGGCAACGACCT
>DASVWH010000198.1:0-2061 GCA_036389715.1 Pyrinomonadaceae bacterium
CTGGTCGAAAGGAGTGAAGGAGACGTTGGGGTTATGTTTGGCCAGGACTTTGGTGATGGCGGCCGTCAAAGTGGTCTTGCCGTGGTCGACGTGGCCGATGGTCCCGATATTGACGTGTGGCTTGCTGCGGTCAAACTTTGCTTTCGACATTCTAAAATAGCCTCGTTGATCTAAAATCTAAGTACCCTGCCGCCTTGCCGACGGAGCTAATGGAGCCCGAGACGGGATTTGAACCCGTGACCTCCTCCTTACCAAGGAGGCGCTCTACCCCTGAGCTACTCGGGCTGATGCTCCGCAAACTCTTTCGCCGGAGAATGTGGAGCGGGAGACGAGGCTCGAACTCGCGACCCTCAGCTTGGAAGGCTGATGCTCTACCAACTGAGCTACTCCCGCCTAACCAAAGGGAGAAAAGCGAAAACGTCGGCGAAACCTCTCGCCCTCCGGCCTTTCGACTTTCTCCCTGCATGTGTCTGGTGCAGGGGGTAGGATTTGAACCTACGTAGGGCGTGAGCCCGCCGGGTTTACAGCCCGGTGCCATTAACCACTCGACCACCCCTGCACGTTTTGTCAAGATTACATTAATGGAGCCGGCGAAGGGACTTGAACCCCCGACCCTCTGATTACAAATCAGATGCTCTACCAACTGAGCTACGCCGGCTAATTGAACTTCCGATGTCCGACTTTCACATCAATGTCCACAGTGGCGTTAGACTGCTCTTAAGTGCCTTCCGACAAAATTCGGATACTAACAATAGCACCTCCAAAACGCAAGCCCGGACGGACTTCCGGGGCTCGAAACGGGTTCGGAGGGTCGCCAGCGCCCCCGTGTTCAACAACGGCCAAAGAATTGTGTTGACCTTCCCCGTTGCCGCGCAGTAGGATTGAAGCGGCTCGCCGGGCGCGGACTACAAGGCTTCAGAGCCGCGCGCCGGTTTGTTTGAACTCCCGCGCTCACACCTGCTGCCGG
Organism: Pyrinomonadaceae bacterium; assembly: GCA_036389715.1. Lineage (GTDB taxonomy): Bacteria > Acidobacteriota > Blastocatellia > Pyrinomonadales > Pyrinomonadaceae > DASVWH01. The sequence goes on from DASVWH010000198.1 coordinate 968, forward strand.
GCGGCATCCGGCAACCGCAACCAGTGTCTGGTCAAACGGACTTATCTTGCCATCGCTGAATCACTTAAGGAGACTCGTCGTGCGAATTAGGAACCCTCTTTACAAAGGCTTTGCGGCCGCCCTGCTGTTCTTGGCGTGTGCGCTCGCCAATCCGGCCAGCGCCCAGGAGACGGGCAAAGAGCCTGCCAGCCCGCCTGAGCAACAGAGCAAGCCGAGCCTGGTGCTGCCCGCCGACAGGGCTCCGGCGACCGCGGCCGGAAACGCGGATCTCTACTGCGCCGGATTTATTCAGTATGCCCCGGCGGCCATCACGCCCGAGATCGTCGGCGGCGAAGAGGAGCAGGAGCAGCGCGTCTACAGCAACGGCGACTACGTCTTTATCAACGCCGGGGCCGAGCAGGGCATCCGCGTCGGCCAGGAATTCTCAATCGTTCGCCCGCGCGGGCAGATGACCTCGAAATTCACGCGGAAGAAGGGCTGGCTCGGCGTCTACGTGCAGGAGCTGGGCCAACTGCGCGTGACGAATGTCAAAGAGCGCGTCTCGGTCGCACTGATTACTACGTCCTGCGAGACCGTCCTGCTCGGCGACCTGCTGAGGCCGGTCAATAACCGCCTCGCGCCCTTGCAGCGGGCCGAAGCCAACCTGGACCGCTTCGCCGACCCGAGCGGCAAACAGCGCGGGCGCATCGTCATGGCACGCGACGCGCGCGAGCTGGTTTCGAGAGATCAGATCGTCTACATAGACCTCGGCGCGGAGGACAACGTCAAGGCGGGCGATTACCTGACCATCTATCGCCCGCTCGGCACGGGCAACGTCACGCAGATGGAGAACGAGGAGATCGCTGTCGGCGTCAACAGGGATTTCGGCAGCGAGCGCTACAGCGGCGGCAGATTTTCCAACCAATCGCAGCGCGCCAAGGAGTATACCAACACGCCGGGCATCTTCTTCAAGGAAGAGCCGCTGACGACCCGTGAGATCAGACGCCGCCGCCCGCCGATGCCGCGCAAGATCGTCGGCGAGATGGTCATTCTCAGCGTGCAGACGCGGACCGCCACCGCCATCATCACGCGCGTCGCCCAGGAGGTTCACACGG
>DASVWH010000199.1:0-3108 GCA_036389715.1 Pyrinomonadaceae bacterium
CGGCGCACGGGCGCGCCGCCTGCTCCAACGAAATCACCACATCGCCCAGGCCCCGTGCGTCCGCCTGTTCAAACTCGTCCGGCCCCGCCGGAAACGACAACACGTCGGTCGTCCCCCGCTTACCCCTCCAACGCCGGTTAAGCCCCCGCATCACACGGTCGGAAACAAAAGCGACCGTCACGCCCTTCCCTGCGGCAGGCGCAACCCTCAAAGCCCTCTCTGCAAACTCCCGCCAGCGCTCGCAATCAACCCGCACCTTGCGCTGGCGGTTGACGACTTCAATCATCCGGCCACCCCGTGCATCTTCACCCATGACGACCGCGCCCGGCTCTTCGCGGGCCGAATGCTGATGCTGATGGCCAGCAGAGGCATTGGCGTATGAGAGCTTGAGACGGGCACGCTGCTTTCAGAGTTCGCTTAACGGCTCAAAGGGTTTCTGAGCGCCCGCCGGAACAGCCCGGCCGTCTTCCTTAACGGTTGCGGCGCACGCCTGGCGGCCTGGTCCAGGCTTCGGCGGGCGGTGCGGGCTCTCAAATACTGTTCTTGTTCGTGTGCGCTTCGTAGGCTTTGATAATCATCTGGACGAGGCGATGGCGGACGACATCCTTCTCCGTGAAATAGATGAACTCTATGTCTTCGACCCCGGCGAGCACGCGCTGGGCTTCGATGAGGCCGCTGCGCTTGCCGGTCGGGAGGTCAATCTGCGTCACGTCGCCCGTAATCACAGCCTTGGAGCCGAAGCCGATGCGCGTCAGAAACATCTTCATCTGCTCGCTCGTCGTATTCTGCGCCTCGTCGAGAATGATGAAGGCGTCGGAGAGCGTTCGGCCGCGCATGAAGGCCAGCGGCGCGACCTCGATGATGCGCTTCTCCAGGAGCTTGGCCGCGCGCTCGTAGTCAATCAGGTCGAAGAGCGCGTCGTAGAGCGGGCGCAGGTACGGGTCAACCTTGTCCTGGAGGTCGCCGGGCAGGAAGCCCAGCTTTTCGCCAGCCTCGACGGCCGGGCGCGCCAGCACGATACGCGTCACCTGCTTCTGCATCAGCGCCTGCACGGCCATCGCCACGGCGAGGTAGGTCTTCCCGGTCCCGGCCGGACCGACGCCAAAGACTATGTCTTTGTTCTGGATGGCCTCGATGTAGTGGCGCTGCATCGCGGACTTGGGCGCGACCTGCTTTTTGCCCGCCGGGTTAAAGCGCGCCTTCGTGAAATAATCGCGCAGAGAGTAGGCCCGGTCCTCCGCGATCTGCGCGAAGGCTTCGCGTAACTCTTTGTCCGTGAAGGTTTTGCCCTCGGTAAAGAGGTCCGCGAAATCTTCAAGGATGCGCTCGACCGTCTGCACGTCTTTCGGGTCGCCGTCAACGGAAACATCCTGGCCACGCGCGTTGATGCGCACGGCGAGGAGCGATTCGAGGTACTTGATATTCTGGTCGTGAACGCCGAACAGCGTCTCCAGACCCCTGGGCGGAAGCTCTATCTTCTTCAAAAGGTAAAAAAATCTCCTTGCTGCGGGTGAAAGTTCAGAACCGCGCCGACGAGCGGATGAGGATGGGCCGAGTTTGCCTGCATATGCTTCGATTTTGACGCTACTACACGGCGCGCGCGGGTGTCAATCCGCTGGTGAACAGATAAAGCCCCTTTTTGCGGGCTCCTGCGCCTTGACACCTCCCGGCCCGATACCTATACTCTCCCCTTTGCGCTGTCAGCCGCAAACTAAGGCTATCGCTCGCGAGCCATTTTCAAGAACTGTTTATAGACGGAGATTCCGAAATGCCAAATCATAAATCAGCGGAGAAGCGCGTTCGCCAGAACGAGAAGCGCCGTGATGTCAACCGCAGCAACAGAACACGCCTGCGCACTTCGATCAAGAAACTGCGGGCCGCGCTCGCCGCGCCCCACGCCGGGGACGTGCAGGCGCTGCTGCCCGCGACCGTCTCGACCATTGACAAGGCCGTCCAGAAGGGCGTCATTCACCGCAACGCGGCCGCCCGCTACAAGTCGCGCCTGACGGCGCGCGTCAATCAGGCCGGCGCGAAGTAAGCAGTCCGAACAATTTTCAGAGGCGAGGCGGGTCGAGTAATTCGGTCCGCCTCGCCTTTTTGTATCCGGCCGGACCTCGATAAGGAGCAGCACCCGCATGACACGCAGAGCCCGGCGCTTTCAAAATCCCGCGGAGGTCGAAGACCTGGTTCGCGGCTTCGAGTCCTGCGCGCTGCCGCCCGCGTCCTTCAAACACAGGGAGCACCTGGCCGTCGCCCTCTGCTATCTCTCACGCTTGACGGTCGCCGAGACGGTCGAGCGGATGCGTCAGGGCCTCTTCCGTTTCCTGGACCACCACGGGGTTGACCGCCGGAAGTACAACGAGACGACCACCATTTTCTGGGTCAGGCAGGTGCGCGCCTTTCTCGACCGGGCAGACCCCAAGCGCCCGCTCTCGGAACTCGCCAACGAACTCGCCGCAACGTACGCAGACTCAAAGCTGATCTTCGATTACTACAGCGAGCCGCGCCTCTCTTCCGAAGCAGCCCGCCGCGCCTGGGTCGAGCCGGACTTGAAACCCCTCGAAGAGATTTAGTCATTGATTGATGTCATCATTGACTCATTGAAAAATGATTAAATAGCTAAAGGCTTCCCGCTTTTCTAGGCGGCGAGTTCGCAGATGAGGAGTTCGAGCTGGAGGCGCGGGGTGGCCTGGGAGGTCTTGATGGCGAGGTCTGCGGCGGCGATGCGCTGGATACTCTGTGCGAGGCGGCGCGCATCGCTGCGGCGGGCGGTGGCGAGAAACTCTTCGCGCTTGCTGAAGGGCATCCCGACCAGCCGGAAGACCTCTTCCTTCGAGGCGTTGCGCGACATCAACTCTTTGGCCAGGGCCAGTCGATGATAGTTGCTGGCGATTAAGCCGATCAGCATGACGGGCTCCGCGCCGTCGTTGAGCAGGCGTTGTAGGGTTTGCAGAGCGCGCGTCCGGTTGCGCGCGACGAGATGATCCGCCAGCTCGAAGTTCGACAGCTCGCGCGAGCGCCCGACCAGCGCGTCAACCAGCTCCATCGTGATAATCCCGGAGCCGAGCGCCGCGGTCGCCAGCTTGTCCAGCTCGTTGGTCAGCGTCC
>DASVWH010000200.1:0-15447 GCA_036389715.1 Pyrinomonadaceae bacterium
GAGAGAGTCGGCGGCGAACCGGCTCGGCGTGACTATCAGATCGGCCAGGAGGTGCTCGCCGTCTTCGAGGGCCAGCTCGTGCTCGGTCTTTCTCTGTCGCGCGTCCTCCCATTCGGGGAAGCGTTCTGTGAGCTGCACGGCGACGCGGGCGAAGGCTCGCGGGTGGGCGATGCTGCGGTCGAGGATGAAAGGCTTTCCCTGCGCCTTCGTTCTCCCGGCCAGGATTTGCGAAGAGGTATCGAAGCCTATCACGGCATCCGCGTCCGTGATGGCCCGCTCGGGAATCCCTCTTTGGAAATTTTCGTTCCGCTCTTTCAACGCTTCGCCCGCACGTCCTCCGCGCCTGCGCGCACGCCACCATGCGCCGATTTCGAGCGACGGGTAGCAGTGTAATTTTCCGCCCGGCACGTCATTCAACAAACGATTCTGCCACTGCCTCTCCATTTTCAGGAGCGAGGCGCAGGGCTTGAGCAGTCGTGCCAGATTCGATTCGGCTCTCACGGCAAGGCCTGTGTAAAAGCCGCTCAGGCAACCGCGAATCGCCAGCTCCCTCGCCAACCGCAGAGAATACTGCGTGCCCGGATGGGCCAGTAAAGTGTTGGGTTCCTGCACTAGCTCATCACCGCCGCGGCCAGCAGCTCCGCGCCGCTCAAGTCACAGCTCAACGACTCGCGGAAATTCCAGGCCGAGAGCTGTGCGGTCGAGTAGGGCGAGCTGGCCAGCAAAAGAGGGCGCTCACGGAAGACGTGCCGGTAATACTTTTCCTGCAACACGTTCGGGTGGACCATTCCCCAGGACTTATGAAACGCCTGCCAGTTGGAGCTTCTGTAAGCCAGCGAGCCGTTGGGCGTGAACGCGATGAAGAGCCCGCCCGGCCTGACCATGCTCTGCGCCAGCCGAATCGCTTCCCGCAGATCGGGCAGATGCTCAAGGACGTGCGCGGAAAAGAAGACATCAAAGTCCCCGCCGAGTTCCCGAAAATCAGAGACGGTTTTCACGCCGAGCTTCTCGGCAGCATAGGCGCAGCGCGGCCTGGAAATCTCGAACGCCTCGACATCGTATCCGGCCCGCATCAGCTGGTATGAGCCGTACCCCCAGGAGCACCCGTAATCGAAGATTCTGCTTCCCTCTCCGACACGCAGGGCCTGCAAGACATCCAGATAGACGGAGTAGCTGGCCGCGGCATCACGAAAGTCCGTCTCCTTCAGGCGGCGCAGCTCCTCATCCGCGGGCAGCTCCGTCGTAAAGCCTTCCGCATAGTCCGTCTGGTAAAAGTCATGGCTTTCCTGCCGGGCATCTGTCGGAGTGCGATACAGCAGCGAGCAGTGCGAGCACTCGACCAGCTCCGTGACTCCGGCCTTGCGATCAATGACGGAGCCCTCGCTGCTGCCGCAGCCCGGACATCTGGATTGATGCCCACCGGCCCGCTTCTGTAATGACCGCGCGAAGTAGCCAAGCTTGGAAGAGACTCTGCTCAAGCCTTGGTCTCCGTCGCGCGTGCCTGCGGGCGCAGGGGCTTGGCTGCCTTCACGTAGATGCTGATGCCCCTGTCCGGCGAAGTCCGGCTGAACCAGGGCCAGAGCGGCCAGACCAGGAGAAAGAGCGGGGCAGCCGCCAGGGTGCCCAGGGCGTTGTTGACGGGCCAGACGAGACCGTCGCAGGCGCAAACGACGGCCGGGCCGACTCCGTCGAAGGCCAGGACTTCGAGCCCCGCTTCGAACAGCATCTCTGCGTAAGAGCCGCGATCATAGCCCTGCCGGACGTGCCACCCGTCCTCCTCGCGCGAGGGCTCGATGTTCGCGTTATAGCGATGCAGTTTGTTCGGGGCGCAGAGGTGCAGGACGCCGCCGGGCCTGAGCCATTCGGAGAAACGATTAATCATGTACTGGCCGCGCATCAGGTGCTCAATCGTTTCGTAGCAAATGATCTCATCGAAGGTTTCCGGCGGGTAGTCCAACTCGTACAGATTTCGATGGATGAAGTTGAGCCTTCCCGTCCGGGCCTGTTTCTCGAAAAACCTCTTCGCCTTCTCGATTGAATCCGCCTCGAAGCTGACGGCGTCCACGTCCGCGCCCGATTTCCAGGCCAGGTACGAGAAATAGCCGTTGCCGCAACCGGCGTCCAGAACCCGCCTCGCGCCCTTGCGCCAGTATGAGCAGAGCGACGCCCTCGAACGCGTGTGAATATCGAAACCCGGAAAGAGCAGACGCCGTCCGAGCCGCGAAACGACTTTCTTCATGCGTGCATCTTCACGAGTATAAGGGCTTGCCTTCCGCTCCGAGTTCGTTGACGGGAGCGGCCGTTACGGGGGCGGACGTGCACCGCAACAGCTTCGCCGGGACGCCCGCAATCACAGACCCGGACGGGAAGCTCTTGGTCACGACGGCCCCGGCCCCGACCACGCAATTGTCTCCCAGCTCGACATCTTTCAGGATGACGGCCTTCGCCCCGATCCAGCAGCGGTCGCCTATCCTGACGCGCCCGGCCAGCATGGGCTCTGCCGCCGGGAGCAGTCCCGGCCCGAAAGCGTGGTTGGAATCCGTGATGTAAATTCCGGGGCCGAACATATTATCGCTCCCGATCTGGACCAGGCCGCAGGCGTCAATCATCACGTCACGGTTAAAGTAGTTGCGGTCCCCGATGCGTATCCGCACGCCTTCGTAATCCGCATCCATGGGCCAGAGCCAGCACCCTTCGGTCAGAGCATTATGACTCCCAAGCTCGATCTGCGAGAGACGCCTGCAACGAATCGCTTCCATCCGGTTGCGGCGTCCGGCCCGCAGTCCCAACAGGCGATAGACCGAGAGGCGAATCCGGCTCATCAACCCGCGCGGGGACTTAAGGAGAACGGGCTCCAGGCGAAAGAGGCTCATAGGCTGCCGGCGCGTGCGCGCCTCTGAAATTCGCGGAAGGCGCTTCTGCTGACGGGCGTTCGCGTCGAGAGCAATTGCGGGAGCGCCTTCAAGAACATCATCATTCCGTCCAGGCCCGCCCGCGTCAGCCTGTTCGAGAGGGAGAAGCGAAAATGACTGACCATTTTTCCGGGCAAGAGCCAGAACAACATCGGGGCCGGACAGCGCCGCAGGGCGAAGACCAGATCGTTGCAGACGCCCGAACGATGCTGTGCCTTGAGGTCGCGCGCCTCCATCGCTTTGTCGTGCCAGACGTGGACGCCGGGCAGGAACATCACTTCGTGGCTGCGGTCGAGCAACTGGACGCAGAGGTCCTTCTCCTCCCCGCCGTAAAAGCCTGGGCTCGGCGTGTAATAGTTGACCTCCCTGACGGCCGAGAGACGCAGCAGGTGGCCGCAGCCGATGAACATGTGCGTCTTGCGGGGCGCGCTGCGCTCGCGGCGCTCCGGCTTATCCGGCGACAGGATGTCATAGGCCAGCGCGGCGATTTCGGGTCGCTCGCGCAGGACTCGCACGCCCCTGGAAAGCTCGTCGCCCTCGATGAACCAGGCGTCGTCGTCGAGACTGAAATAGAGCGCCGCGTCCGTCTCACGCATCATCCGGTTGCGCGCGGGCAGGTAGCCCTGCGGCTCTTCGACCCGATACCAGCGCACCTGCGGAAAGCGCTCGCGCAGCGCCTGCGTTTCATCCCTCGAAGCATCATCAAAGACCGCAACCTCTTTGTCCGCATAGTCTTGCCGCAAGGCGGATTCAATCGCCTGCGGCAGAATCGAGGCCCTATCCCGCGTCGTAATTCCGATTAAGACCTTCATGCCTGCGATGAACTCTTACCCGTGAAGAGAGAGCCGAGCGCGGCCAGCTTGCCGTAGAGCACGGCCGGTAAATCAACCCAGCCACGCCCGCGTGTTAACAACGATGCTATCCCGAAGGCTTCGAGCAGCGTCAGCTTCAGATAATCTGTGGGACGCGTCCGGCCCAGAATGCGCGTCATCAGGAAGTGGCGATTGACCAGCTCCATCCGCGCCAAACGCGATGCTCCCTGCTTGTAATCACCGGGCTGGCTGTCGTGAAAAATCCGCGCCAGCCGGGCGTTCGCCAGCTTCCACTCGCGCCCGACCAGGAGCGAGAGGCAGAGGTCTTCCATCATCGAGTAGCCTGTGAAGTGCGGCGGAAAGAGTCCGTCTTGGGGCAGCGCCTCGCGCCGGTAGAGCGTGCACGTCGTATTGAGCCATTCGACCGGCACGACCTCCGGCAGCTCCGGCCTGTCCTCCGGCAGCAGGTTCAGGGCCGGGCCGATACACTTGCCCGCGTAAGTCTCCTGCCGCGAGCCGTGCAGGAGACGAAAGACCGTCCGGCTGACGCGTCCCGGCGGAAAGTATCGCTGGTTTGTAATCATCGCGCTGACCCCGCCGAGCCGCTCGTCGCCGCACAAAGCCTGCCAGAGCCGCGACAGGCAATCGTCCTCGAAGATGATGTCGTCGTCGAGAAACATGATGACCGGATGGTTAGCAAACTTAAACGCCTGGTTACGCTGCGCGGCTGCGCCGGTTTCCTCCGCCCTGCGGTAGACGAGCGCCGTCGCGAGGCCCTCGATTTTCGCCGAGCACAATTGCCCGGTCTCGTCTCCGGCCGAAGCATCAACGACGATCATCTCCGCTGGCTGCACGGCCTGCCGCGCCAGGCTCTCAAGCATTCGCCCCAGCGCCAGCCTTCGATTGTAGGTCGGAAGCAACGCCGAAACGGGAATAATCTCTGGCATTTAAAGTCTGGCTCGCAACTCAAGTCTGCCCGGCAATTTTGCCGTTAAGCCTTAGCCGCTAAACAATTTATGGCTCGCGCCGGACGCGCGCGGCCGTCCTTCGGCTGCCCGCCTTTCAAGCTCTACCTTGCGGGCACGCGCTCTTTCAAACTCTTCACCGCGGCTCGAAATATCAGGGCGGCTCAAGGCATTGATGCTGCGCCCGCCTCTTTGAGATAGTTGATGAACTGTCGCTGAATAACGGCCGGGTCGAAATCGCGCGCCCCCGCCTCCAATGCCCGGCGGCCCAGCTGCTCGCGCAAGGCGGCCGACTCCTTCAACTGCCGGAGGGCCGCGGCCCATTGCGCGGGGTCGTCTCCGGTCACGACCAGCGCCGCCTGCTCGTGCCGTAAGCCCCACTTAATCCCTGCCACGTATTCGGGGCCGACCATCAGGATCGGCATTCCGAGCGCCAGGTACTCCGGCAGCTTGCTCGGGAAAGAGGTCTTGTACAGGTCCCTGTATCTTTCGTTATCCGGCCAGCAGTAAGGCAGGATGACGGCGTCGCACTGACGCTTGATTTTGGCCCAGGTCTCGTCCGGCGGGGCATAGCCGCAGTATGTCACCACGTCGGCAGCGCCCCAGGTCCAATCGTCGCCCGAATAGACGCGCAGGCACGCGCCCGCCTCTCTAAATGCGGGCATCATGTCATGAAGCTGCGGGCCCCTGCCGTAGGCCGTCGTCCCCGCGTAGCCGACCGTCAGCAGGCCCGGCTGCTTCAACTGCCGTGTCTCAGCCAGAGGGCGCGGCGTGAGCTTCTCGGAACGCTTCGGATAGAGGACATCTCCGGTCACGCCGAACTCCTCGTTTAAGTAATCGCTCATCTCAGGGCTGACGCAGAGCCGCTTGGAGGCAGAGCGGTAGACTTCGCGCTCAAGCCGCCGCTGTCGCCCGCGCGCCCAGCCGTAGACCTTCTCGAATATCCCCGGAAGATCGAAAATAAGCAGCCCCAGCGGCAGCCCGTGCGCGCGCGCGAACCTGTATGCCAGGTGGTAATAGGGATGCTCCTCCATCACTGTCAGGACCATCTCCGGCCGGAAATCCCCGAGCAGCTTTTCAACAGCGCCGGTTCCGAAGGTCGGCATGAGCCCGACGGCGCGCAACGAGCGCACGAGCCTGGAGAGGCGCGTCCGGTTGAGCCTTTGCAGCGGAAGCCCGAGCGTTTGATAGCGACAGTCTAAGCGCTCGGCGCGCGGGTCCGGGGCCGGGCCGACGACCAGCAGCCTCTCGGCCGGATAATGTTCGAGCAGGCGCTGAAGCAGCAGCGAGCCCGCCCGCCCGCTTTCGGGAATCTGCTGCGAGATAACCAGCAGGTTCGGCAGTTCACCGGCCCGCGCGGAATCCTCCCGTGCAAAGCCCTCCGGGCAAGCCTCTTCGAGCACGGGGCTCGGGCCGCCGCTCTTAGAGAAGATTATAGACATGACGCATCCAGTCTGCGGTCAGGCTCATCCCTTCCGCCAGACTGTAGGTATTGCTGTGTCCGAGGTCGCGTATGCATTTGGAGTTATCAACCATCTTGGTTCGGGTCGTTAAGACCTCGGATTCCCTGTGCTGCGCGAGCGCCGGGTCCGCGTTCGTCACTTCCAGAACCACCCTCGACAAATCCTCTATCGAATGCAGGCTGTTGCCGCCGATGTTGTAGGTCTCGCCCGGCTTGAAATTGTCTACGATGTTGGAGAGCGTGTTGACCGTGTCGGCCAGGTAGGTGGAGGTCCGCGCGTGGCCGCGAAAGACCGTCCAGGGCAGGCCGTGCAGGGCGCAGTAGAGAAAGCGGCAGTTGACGGAACGATAAGGGCTGTAGTATTCGCCCGGCCCGTAAGTATTGAAGAGGCGGACGACGACCGTCTCCGTCTCATACTGCAAGCCGGAGTTGCGAATCTGCATCTCGTTGACCCACTTGGTCATGGCATAGTCGTTTAACTGCCGGACCTCGTACTCGTCCATCACTGTCTCGACCATCAGGCCGGGCCAGTCGCCGTAGACCTCCGACGATGAAAAGTGAATCAGCCTGAACCTGAGCCGCTCCTGCAAACGGATGATGTTTTTCGTGCCGATGGCATTGGTGCGCCAGAGCGTCTCGTAAAAATCCTCGCCGTTCCAGCGGCCGAACTCGGCTGCGCAGTGAAAGACATAATCGAAGGGGCCGGTTCTCTCAAAGACCCTTTCGAGCTGGCGAAACTCGCCGACATCGCACCTGGCATAGAGCGGCAGCTCGACATCAGTGCCGATGCTGAAGCCTATCTCGTCCGGCTGGTGCGCCAGGTCGCAGGCGACGACGTGCTGCCCGCGTTTCCTCAACTCTTTGACGAGGCCCGCGCCGACAGTGCCGAGCCCCCCTGTGACAAGAATGTTCATATCCGTACGGGTTTTCACCTGGCCCAGTCCTTTCCGCGAATCAGCCTGGTCCAGCCCTCCAAATCCTCCGGCTTGATTCGTCTCGCGTGCCGTTTGACCAGCGCGTCGAGTCTCGACAGGTTTTTGACCTCGACCGCGGCATTGTTCCAGGCCAGGCCCGTCTGCGGGAGGAGCGCCGTAAAGGCGAAGCTGTGTTGAAACGCCGTCGCCGCCTGCCGATAGAGCGGCGACTCGAAGTCGTGAATCATAATCAGGTTAGAGGCATCGCACCCGGCGGCGACCGCGTGGATGGTCTCGGCCCGCTCCTCGTAGGTCAGCGAGTCGTCAATGAAGACCAGGTCGTATCTATGAAAATCAACGTCGCGCGCGGCCAGGCTCATCGGGCCGGGCACCGCTGTGAAGCGCACACGCGCGTCCGTTTTCGTCAACCCGGCCATCTCGCTGGCCCAACCGGCATCGGTCTCGTATGAGTGCAGGATTTCAAGCTCGGGGAAAGCCCTGCGGTCTAGAAAAGTCAGGGTGCTGTGCCTGCCGCAGCCGAATTCGGCGATTCGCCTGGGCTTAAAAAGGCGCGCCGCCCCGACCAGCAGCGGCAGATGTGTGGCAAACGCATTATGGACGCGCGGCGCTCGCCTGATGCCGAAGGCATTGAGGGCACGGCGCGTCGGAGACCTGACCGTTTCGATGATTTTATCCAGGGACGGATGAGACATTGATTCGCAACCAGCCGCAGCTAAGAGTGTGCAGGCTATTGCAAGAGCTTAATCAACTCCCCGCGCTCGGAGCGCACGGCCAGGTAATTGGCCGCGCGGTAGTCCTCATTGTTCAGATGATAGGGACGGAAATCCACGTAGTTGGGGTAAATCTTCCCGACCCTGTAACCACGCGAGAGGAGAAAGCCATAGAGCTCGCCGAGCCTTGCGCCCGAGACCAGGTTCGGCTGGCCGTACTCGAACTGGATGATGGCGATGCGCCTTTGCGCGATGGTCTGCTCGAAGCCGCGCAGGACGCAGGCTTCCGCTCCCTCGACATCCATCTTGAGAAAATCTATCTGCCCGATTGCATGCTCGCGGACATAGGCGTCGCCGGTGGAAACCCCGCACTTCACCGTCCCATCATTCTTTAAGTGCGGATAGTCGCCATAGATGCTCGCCAGATTGCTCTGCCCGGTGAAGGTCTTGACTTCGACCTCGCCGCACCGGTCGAGCAGCCCGCAGTCGCCGACCGTAATCAGCGGGTCATGCTTCGTCCTGCGTCTCAGCTGCGCGCGCGTCTCCGCGACGATCTCGAAACAGTGAATCACAGCCTCTGGATGGCTCTCCCTGGCGGCACGCGCCCACTCGCCCAGGTTCGCCCCGGCATCGAAGATGACCCTCAGATTTGCGCCCTTCAGCGCCCGCAAAACGTGGCGCTCGCCGTTGTCGGCCAGGTTGTAATCGAGGTTCTCATACCAGGAGAGATAGGTCGCGCAGTACTGGGCCATTTTGCGCACGTGACGGCTGCGGCGATGCGTCGCGACGTGGCGTTGAAGTAAGCCTTTAGTCGAAAGGTAGAGACTCTTCACTGCTCGCACTGTCCGGTTAACTCTCTAACAGTCTATCACTTACGGGCGTGCCCGGGTGAGAAAGAGGGCGCGCGTTGAGACCCAGGTGGCCGAACCAGCCGTCGAGCTGTCGCCCGCCATAGATGGGTGTCGCAACGATCTCGAAGGGGAAAGTCTGCGGCACAAACTCGATTTTATAGGAGGCCATGTCCTTCAAATGCAGTTCGAGCTGGTAAGCCCCCGGCAGTATCGGCAGCGAGTCGAGCGAGAAGCCAAGCTCGCATTGCTGCCCGGCCCGGACCGGGGGCACTGTCCGAAAGTCCTTGAAGTCGAGCCCGGTGATGCGTTGATGCTCAAGGGTCAGCACGCCGACGTAGAGGCCCGGGTCTAGAATGTCCGTCTTGGCCGTGAACCTGACCTTGATCTCGACAGGGTCGAAGGTCTTGATTAAGAGGCCGTTGGCTGACTCTATCTTGACCTCGTTGACGATGAAGCTCTCGGTTTCGATGACCTGCCCGTCGGACTGCTCGCGGTTGATGCGCGCGAGATACTTGTCTACGGTGCGAGCGGTTTCGCCCTCCTCTACGAGCCTGCCGCGTTCGAGCACGAGGACGCGCTGGCAGATGCTGCGAATGGCGTACATGTTATGGCTGACGAGGAGGATGGTGCGCCCGCTCCTGCCAATCTCCCTGATCTTCTCAAAGCATCTCTTCTGAAATTGCGCGTCGCCGACGGCCAGCACTTCGTCAACAATCAGGACTTCGGGTTCGAGATGAACGGCGACCGCGAAGGCCAGGCGGACGAACATCCCGCTCGAATAACGCTTGACCGGGGTGTCCAGGAATTTATCTATCTCCGAGAAAGCGACGATGGCGTCAAACTGGCGGTCAATCTCGGCCTTGCGCATCCCGAGGATAGCGCCGTTGAGATAGATGTTTTCCCGCCCCGTCAGCTCCGGGTGAAAACCCGTGCCCACTTCCAGCAGCGAGCCGACGCGCCCGCGTATCTCGACGGAGCCCTCGGTCGGCCCCGTGATCCGCGAAAGAATCTTGAGCAGCGTGGACTTCCCGGCCCCGTTCAGACCTATGATGCCGACGACTTCGCCGCGCCTGACCTCGAACGAAAGCTCTCTGAGCGCCCAGATGTTTCGCTCGCCCGCCCGCTCCTGGCCGCCCGGCCCGCGGAAGAGTGCGCGCGCCCGGCGAAACGGCGCATAGAGCAGCTCGGTCAGGGTATCGCGCAGCGCCCTGTAACGCTCCCGGCGGCCGATGCGATACCTCTTGCCGAGGCCCCGGCAACGAATCGCCACTTCACTCATACGCTCAGACGACATCGGCAAACGTCTCTTCCATTCGCTTGAAATAGTAGAGCCCGCCCACCAGCATCAGGGCGACGGTCAGGGACGAGACGAGCAACATCGGGCCGGGGCCGGGCGTCTTGCCGAGCAATGCCCAGCGGAAGCCCTCGACCACGCCCGCCATCGGGTTGAGCCCGTAGAGGACGCGCCATTTCTCCGGGACGAGGCTGCTCGGATAGGCCACGGGCGTGGCGAACAGCCAGAGCTGCGTCAGAAATCCGAGCGTGTAGCGCACGTCCCTGTACTGCACGTTGAGCGCCGAGAGCCAGAGGCCCGCGCCGAGCGCCGTCATCACCGCGAGCAGGATAAAGAGCGGAAGAGCGAGCAGCGCCAGCCCCGGCGCTATCCCGAAGTAAGCCATCATCCCGACCAGGACGAGAAACGCGATGGCAAAATCAATCAACCCGCCGAGCACGGCCGAAAGTGGTATCACCAATCGCGGGAAATAGACCTTCGTGATGAGCCGTTCGTTGGCGACCAGGCTGTTGCTCGATTCGTTCAGGGAGTGTGCGAAGAGTTGCCAGGGCAGCAGCGCGCAGAAGGTGAAGACCGGATACGGGATGCCGTCGGACGGGATTTTCGCCAGGCGTCCGAAGAAGAGGCTGAAGACCAGCATGATAAAGAGCGGCTGGATGACGGCCCACGCCGCCCCGAGCACAGTCTGTTTATACCGCACCTTGATGTCGCGCCAGGTCAGGAAATATAGCAGCTCCCGGTATTCGAACAACTCTCTCAGGCCGAGCGAGACGTGCCCCTCCGCGGGCCGGATGAGGAGCACCGGCGCGGCCTCAAATCCCTGTCTCTTTGTCGAATTAACGGCGCTGTTACTTTCTTGAATCATCGAGCGAGCTCACAAAACCGCCCCGGTCAGGCGCTCGTTTTCCAACGGCACACTGTCGAGCGAGCGGACGGCGGGCGAGTCAGCGCCGCGCCTCTCGTACCTGAAAGAATGGCCCAGCGCCACGAACCGTTTCTCGAAGTAACGCCAGGAGAGAGCCGCCAGCCCGACCGTCAGGCCCAGCGCCAGCATAGTTGTCAATAGCCCGGCGATGTCCTCTATGTGCGGGCTCCGGCCGAGGATTAATCCGTGACAGAGCCAGTTAAGGGCCTGGTGAAAGATGTAGAGGCCAAAGGAGATAAGGCCCAGCTTTCGCAAAGGAGAGGCCCGCGTCAGGCGGCTGATGATTCCATCTCTCCCGGTCGCGGCGAGCAACACTAAACAGGAGTAGAAGAGGGCTATCCAGGTGTAGCCGAAGAGGGTCATGCCGCGAGAGCCGGGGGCGGGCGTCCTCAAAGTCAGCGCCACTATCCCCGCGAAGAGAACGGCCAGCGCGCCGCAGAGCGCTTTCCGGTGCTCCCTAATCATTCTTGCCGGGCGCTCGGCCCGCAGCAGGTATGCGCCGAGCACACCGAGCAAGAGAGCATCTGCCCGGCATGGCATCAGGACATAAGCGGCCAGTCCCGCGCCCGGATAAAAGTTGAAGAGAAGCAGGCGCAGCACGGGCGCGGACGCGATCAGCGCGGCCAGGAGATACGGTAATTTCTTCAGCGGAAAGAATACTACTATCAGGGGCAGGACTAGATAGAACTGCTCCTCGACCGCGAGCGACCAGGTGATGCCGAGCCAGTGCGGCCCGAAGCTGCCGCTGCTGGCCATCACGATGTTCTGCGTATACGTCAAATAGGACCAGAGCGGCAGCGAAGGCTCGAACAATTGATCGAGCGGGCCGCGCGCGACGAGCTGCGGCGCGGTCCAAAGCAGGAGAACGAAGAGCAGCACCCAGATGAAATAGAGCGGGAAGATGCGGCAGAGACGGCGTAGATAAAATGTCTTGAAGAGGTCGGGAGAGTCCCTCTGGTCCAGTAAAATCCCGCCGATCAAAAAGCCGGAGAGAACGAAAAACAGGTCCACGCCGCTCCAGGCTGTCCCGAGCAGTCTCTGGAGCAGAGAGCCAGGCAGCCCCGCGCCGGGGCCGAGCGAGACGGCCAGGTAATGCCAGGCCAGGACCAGCAGGATGGCCAGCCCGCGCAGTCCGTCCAGCTCCGGAACACGAGCAGCAGGGACATCGCGCTGTGGCATGAACATTGGAATAATCCGGCTCACGTGGTCAGGCTACAGTGCGACGGAATCAGTTCTGCGTGCCGGGAGCGAAGGGCTCGACCTCTGTTTCCGTGTTGTAGTAGGACTGCTGGTAGTAGCGCTGGTAGTAGTAGTAATCGTGCGAGTGCAGCTCGACGTTATTAAGGACTACGCCGAGAATCTTGGCCCCGACATCCAGCAAGAGCTGGCGCGAGCGCTTGACGACGTTGCGCGTGCTCTTGCCGCCGTGGACCACCAGCAGAACGCCGTCAACTATCGAGCCCAGGAGCACTCCGTCCGTGAAGGAAGCAATCGGCGGCGAATCAATCACGATATGGGTGAAGGTCGTTTCGAGCGTGGCGATCAGGCGGCGCATCTGCTCTGAGCCGATAAGCTCGGCCGGGTTGGGCGGAATCGAGCCGGAAGTCAGCAGGTGCAGGCCGCTGGCCTCGTGCTGCTCGATCATCGAGAAGACTTCGGCGTCCGTTATCTCGCTCGAAAGAATCGTGCTCAGGCCGTTGCGTTTGTCCACCTCGAAGATGGAATGAAGCCGCGGGCGGCGCATGTCCGCGTCAATCACCAGCACGCTCGCGCCCGTCTGGGCCAGGCTGATGGCGAGATTAACGGCCGTCGTCGTCTTGCCCTCGCTCGGGACGCTCGACGTGACGAGCAGGGTCTTGGGCGCGTGCCCGGCGGTCGAGAGCAGGACGGAGGTGCGCAGCTGCCTGTAGGCTTCGGCCAGCGGCGAGCGGGCGTCTGCGTTGAGCAGCAGCTCGGAATTGCCCTGCCCCTGTGCATTGGTTCGCTGCAACGCGCCGGAGCCGGGAAAGAGCTTGCGTTTGATCGCGCCCGCGCTCGAAGGGATGACGGAGAGCGCGGGCAGGCGCAGCATCTTTTCCACGTCCTCGGCCGAGCCGACCGTATCGTCCAGGTATTCGAGGAAGAGCGCGAGCCCGACGCCGAATCCGAGCGAGAAGAAGAAAGACAGGACGACCACCTGCATTCGACGCGGGCTGACGGGGGTGTCGGGCGCAATCGCGTAATCTATCACGTGAATATTGTTGGGCGTTCCGGCCAGGACCACCTCATTCTCTTTGTTGCGCTGCAAGAGGCTCTCAAGCAGGGTCTTGTTGGTCTCGATCTCCTGTTGAATAATCTTGTAATTGATGGCTGCTTCGTTCTGCCCCATCGTCTCGCTGCGTTGCTGGTTGAAGGCCTTGCGCAGCTCGGCCTCGCGTGCGACGGCCTGGCGAAAGCGTGTCTCCAGATTGGTCTTGACGGTCGAGGTCGCACGGCCGCGCATCTCCTTGATGCCCTTTTCGAGGGCCGCTATCTGGTCGTTGACCTCTTTGACTTCAAAATACTCTTCCGTATTTTCGACGAGCAGCGCATCGCGCTTGCTGCGCAATTCCGTCAGCTTGGCTTCGGCTTCGGCCATCTGCTTGCCGGATT
Organism: Pyrinomonadaceae bacterium; assembly: GCA_036389715.1. Lineage (GTDB taxonomy): Bacteria > Acidobacteriota > Blastocatellia > Pyrinomonadales > Pyrinomonadaceae > DASVWH01. The sequence goes on from DASVWH010000200.1 coordinate 13,498, forward strand.
CCTCGGCCTGCGCTTCCATCGCGCCCGGCGCCAGCGAGCCGCGATAGGAGGCTTCCGCCGAGATGCGCTCCTTCTCGGCTTCCATCAACTGCTTGTTGAGCCCGGCCAGGCGATCGACGACCGTATTCTGGCTCGAATCGAGCGAGATGATCTGGTGGTCCTTGGCATAGCTGACCAGCTCTTCCTCTTTGCGGCGAATCTCGGTCTGCAATTCCGCGATTCGCTTCTGGAGAAAAGTGCCGCTCGAAATATTGGTCTCGCTCTTTCGCTCAAGGTTCGAGCGGACGAAAGTTCCGGCGACGGCGTTGACGACGCGTGCCGCAATCTGCGGGTCGGAGTGGCTGAAGCGAATGTCAATCAGGCGCGTGTCGCGGACGGTAAAGCGCGCGTCCTTGACCGGCTCGACCTTGAGCGAGAGTTGCAGCAGGGAGACGTATTGCGCGAGCCTCTTGGCTTCGGCCAGGTCCTCGGTCTCGACGGGCGGCGCGATCTCCGTCTGGCTGGTAATCGGAACCTCTTCGGCGTGTGTGCTCTGCTGGCCCTCGTCGCTCTTAGGCCCGAGCCCGACCACCCGCAGCAGGCTCTGCCAGAGCGAGCGGTTGCGGTTCGTCTGCGGATTGAGAAAGGCCTGGTCGCGTTCGAGGTCGAGCGTTTTGACGACGCGGCGCAACAGCCCCGGCCCGGTCAGGATTTGCAGCTGCGTGTTGAAGTAGGCGGGGTCGGTCACCTGGTTGTTGACGATGACGGAGCCGTTCTTGGTCGCGCCGCCGAGGGCCGGGTTATTTTCGAGGTCCACCTGGACGCGCGCCTGCGCTTCGTAGATGTCGGGCTTGCGTGCCATGTAGATGGCCGCGAGCATCGTCACGAGAAAGGCTATCCCGATGACCAGCCAGAGACGCTTGCGCACCGAACGCCAGTAGTCACGCAGGTGAACTTCCGGCTCGCCGCCATTCTCGACGCCGTAGTTGAGGGCTCCTCCCGACGGCGGGAGCGTTTCCGCCTGGGCCTCCAGGTCCTGAATAGTCGTCAGCCTTTTCGCTAATTCGTGGCGCTCTTTCATAAGGTCACTCTCAATGTCTGCGCGGGGCACAGTGGCGAGGAGTTGCGTGGGTTCGGATCAGGGCAGCGAGTTGTTTGCTCACGCGAGGCGTGCGAGATTTTAAGGAACGACGCGCACGGGCAGTTGCGCGACGGACGGGACGATGGCCCCGATGAAGCTCTTGAGCAGCCGCCTGCCGCTCGAAGTCGGCACATCTATGACATCATTGGGTTGCAGCGCGATGTCCTCCGCCCTCTTCTTATCAATCGCGTTCAGGTCAACGAAGATTTCCGTCTTGGTCGTGCTTCCGGGCAGTTGCCGGATGATACGCACGCGGTCGCTCTTCGTGTCCGGCATCTTGCCGCCGGCCATCGCAATCGCGGTCGAAACCGTAATCTGCTCTTTGAGCGGAATCGCCGAAGGCTTAAAGACGTTGCCGACGATGTAGACCATGTCGGCATCCGGGAGCGTGATGATGTCGCCGGGCCGGACGTAGGGGTTAGCCCGCTCTTCACCGCGCAGCGTCTCGTCCAGGCGGTAGGAGACGAACCCGGCCCTGGCGATCTCGTCGGCGCTCTCGGCCTGCGTCTCGTCGCACGAGATGGTGGAGACCGGGGTGTGAATCACCTGTATGCTGCGCCCGGCCCGGTCCGCAGGCCCGTGCGCGAAGGTCAACAGCTCAAGCAGGCGGACGCGGCGCTGAAGCTGAAAACGCCCCGGCGAATTGACCGCGCCGATGACGGCCACCGGCTGCGACTGGTATTCCTTGACGAAGACGTTGACCTGCGGGTGCTTCTGGTACTTCAGATAGAGCCTGGCGACCTCCTTCTCCAGCTCGCTCTCGGTCCGGCAGGCGGCGCGAATCTCCTCTTCGATGAGGGGCATCCGAATCATCCCGCGCCCGTCCACCC
>DASVWH010000201.1:0-40919 GCA_036389715.1 Pyrinomonadaceae bacterium
AAACCGAAAACTGAAAACTCGAAGACTATCCTATGAATGCCGCTTTCGCTCTAGTCGTCCTGATTATCGTAGTCGCGCTCGTCTTCGACTACATCAACGGCTTCCACGATGCCGCCAATTCGATTGCGACGGTGGTTTCGACGCGCGTTTTGTCGCCGGGCGTGGCCGTCGTCTGGGCAGCTTTTTTCAACTTCATAGCCTTCGCCATCCTGGGCACGCGCGTCGCCAAGACCATCGGCGGCGACATGGTCAACATCAGCCGCGTCGAGCCGGACATGCGGCTCTACGTCCTGCTGGCGGCGCTGCTCGGGGCGATTATCTGGAACCTGATTACGTGGTATCTGGGGCTGCCCACGTCGAGCTCACACGCGCTCGTCGGCGGCTATGCGGGCGCAGCCATCGCCTCCTACAAGGGCATCAGCGGCCTCCTGATTCCGGCGGGCTGGATTAAGACAATCGTCTTTATCGTCGCCTCTCCGCTGATCGGCATGATGCTCGGCTTTATCTTTATGGTTGCGGTCTACTGGCTCTTCAATCGCTGGTCGGCGAGCCGCGTAGACAAGTTTTTCAGGCGCGGGCAACTGCTTTCGGCCGCAGCTTTTTCGCTCGGGCACGGCGGCAACGATGCGCAGAAGACGATGGGCATCATCACCATCGCGCTGGTTGCCGGGAATCTACTGGCGGCCGGGCCCGACGGTAAGCTGCCAGACATCCCCTTATGGGTCGTGCTGACGGCGCACGCCGCCATCGGTCTGGGCACTCTCTCCGGCGGCTGGCGCATCGTCCACACGATGGGCTCGAAGATCACCAAGCTCAAACCGGTCGGCGGCTTCTGTGCCGAGACGGCTGGCGCAGTGACGCTCTTCGGCGCGACGCTGACCGGCATTCCGGTCTCGACGACGCATACGATTACCGGAGCCATCGTCGGCGTCGGCGCAACGCGCAGGCTCTCGGCAGTCAAGTGGGGCGTCGCCGGGCGCATCGTCTGGGCTTGGATTCTGACGATTCCCATCGCCGCTTTCATCGCCGCCCTCTCTTACTTCATCATCCGTTTTATCCATAACCTCATCACGTAATCGCACAGGCAGCGCCCTCTTTGTCTGCAATGCCTGCGTGAAACAGTTTTCAGTTTTCAGTTTTCAGTTTTCAGTTAAAAGCATCCTGTTTCCTGGCGGCGCCGTCCCTCCGGGTACGGATATTGCCAGCCAGAGGGTGCTAGTTAGAGCGCTCCGAAAGCGCATACATCTCGTACAGAATGACGGATTCAACGAAGGAGATCAGCACGATGTCGGAACAAGAGGAGAAGGGCGGCTTTCCGCAGAACGAAACGAGCGGCCAGGACGAAGATTCGACGACGGGCGACGGCCACCGCCAGCGTCCGACCGAGATAGGCACGGAAGAAGGCGTCGCCGGGCAGGGGCTGGGCCAGGGCAGCAAGGGCGCGGACGCGGAGAGCGGCGGCAGCGGTTCGCGCAAACAATAAAGCAATGGCCGATGTGTTAACGCCAGGGCGACTCCCGGCGGCGGATGTTTCCGGCGTCACTCACCGGCTTTCCTTAAACCATGGGCGCGGGCCAGGCTCTCTCTTAAACGGCCCGCGCTCTTCTTCTATTTTTCACGCATGATGGCACGAGCAGCGGCAAAGGGCTCGCACGGCGCGGTCGGGCCGGGCGCGCGGATTGACGATTTCACCATTGCCTATAGAGTCAGGCGCGGGATGAACGCAGACATCTTCGCCGTCTGGCATCACGGCTTAGGCACGCCGTTGATCTGCAAGCGTCTGCGGCCTGAAGACGAAGGCGATGCGAAATGGCGCAGGCTGCTCCGCGCGGAGGGCTCGGCCCTCTCGAAGCTGAATCATCCAGGCATCGTTCGGCTCATCGCACAGAATCAAGGAGCGCGGCTTCCATATCTACTGCTCGAACACGTCGGCGAGAAAACACTGCGCGACGTGATGCTCAAGCAGGGCGCTTTCGACACAGCTCAGGCAGTGCGCATCTTGCAGCACGTCGGCGCGGCGGTCGCTTACGTGCACGACAGGGGTTTCCTTCATCGTGACCTGAAGCCCTCGAACATCATTCTGCGCGGCGGGCGGCCGGTGCTGCTGGATTTCGGCATCGCCTGGAAGATGAAGAGTGCGCGGCGCCCGCCTGACTGTTCGGGCACACCGCGTTATCTCGCGCCGGAGCAGGTCGCCCGCGCGCTGCTCACGCCCGCAACGGATGTTTACGGGCTCGGGCTTTTACTGTTTGAGCTGTTGACGGGCGAGCGAGCGTTTCGCGCAGGAGCGGCCGGGCAAACGGGAAAGCTCCCGCTGGCCGAGCGTTACCCGCAACTGTCGGATGAACCGCCCGGCCTGCATAGCGCCGGGCAAGAGGTTTCGCGCAGGCTTGAGCGGACGGTGGCGCGCTGCCTGGCGCGTGAGCCCGGCGCTAGATTTCAGAGCGTCCGGGAGCTGCTCGTCGAGCTTGACCACTCAACGCGCCTTAAAGTCTGGCCGCGGGCCATCGAGAGCGCAGCCGCGGCGTTCGATCTGCACGCTTGACGCAAAGCCGCGCCGGGCTCTCGCTAATCCCCGGCTGCGTAATGATCTTCAAAGCTATGAGCCGGGCCGCAAACCAAAAGGATGGTCATTGGCCCGGAGCCTGTATTCTCCAGCGTGTGCCTGTGGCCTCGCGGGATAAAAACCGCATCGCCCGTCCCGACATCCCGCACCTCGTCCCCGACCGTCATCCGCCCGGCCCCGCGCAGAATGTAATAGACCTCTTCCGTCTCCAGGTGATGATGCGCGCCGACGGATGCCCCTGCGGGCAGAACCTCTTCGGCGAGGCTGCATCGCTCGATGCCGGACGTGGTGCGATCCATCAGCGGGCGAATCTCAGAGCCGTGCGGTGTGTTGATGACGGCGGCGCGCTCGCGGTTGATGACAATCATGCTTTCGGCCATTGGTCGAGTCCTTCAGGATTTGGGTTGGGCCAAATGGAAAAGGACTCAGCATGATTTTCCCCGGCGGGCAGTCAGGACAACCGCCCGCCCGCTGAAAAAAGCTGCTAAGCCCCTGCTCCCTATCTTGAATGCGCCTGGCAAGACTCGAACTTGCGGCCCCCTGCTCCGGAGGCAGGTGCTCTATCCGCTGAGCTACAGGCGCGCGCGTGGAAAGGGATTGTCGCATAGGCCGCGATGATGCGCAAAGCGCCGCCCTGACGGCAGACTTATCAAGCGCGGCCGCGGCTCACGCTCGGCCTGCGAGTAAGCTCGAACGGGCGGGCACGTGAGAAAAGAAAAAGAAGTGGAAGCGCCAGCCGCGCCGCCAGGAGTAAGCTCGAACGGCGGGCACGCGAGAGGGCCCCGGCGTCATCCATATTCGGCCGGGCCAGAACCCTTTGCGGGCGCACGAGTGGAAACCTGCCCCGAATGTCGCAGGCGACGCGCTCAGGCAATCGGCGGCTCAGACAGAGGCTTCCATTCTCCGTGATTTCCTGTTATTACTTACGCCTCCCGGGCCGCTTGGTCGCCGCCAAGCTCTCACGAAACAATGCTCCGCGGCCCGGAATAAACGTCGCGCAGGCTGCTGACTAATGAAACTCGGAAGGCTCGCAAACATCTTCGCACTGCTTCTAGTCTGCGCCTGCGCCGCAGAAGCGCAGGACTCTAAATGCGCTCTCAAGCTGGCCCAACTGCCGACCGCCGCCGAGCTGCGCGGCTTTCAGCCCGGCATGACCATCGAGCAGCTCAAGGCCCGCCTGCCGAAGCTCCGGCTGCCTCCGGCGGACGAGTTCGGATTCACCGCCGTCAACATCTTTCCAGACTACGAAGCCTGGATTGATAAGGCAGTCTTTGCGGGCGTCAGGTCTATCTCGCTGGAGTTCCTTGACGGCCGCCTCTTCTCGCTCTGGATCGGCTACGACGCCTCGTTCAAGTGGAAGAACGTGGACGAGCTTGTCGCGGGCATCGCGCCGCAGCTCAATCTGCCGAGCGCCTGGCAGACGAAGGGTCGAAACCGCCAGCTCTCTTGTGTTGATTTTCAGGTGGCAGTGATTCCCGTCGGGCAGAGCCCGAGCATACGCATCAGCGATGATGCAGCCCGGGAGCTGCTGGAGAAACGCAAGGCCGAAAGGGAAGAAGCGCCGCGACCCTGACGCCTGGCTTTCAAAGGGTGCGGGAAACATCCCGCGCCTCTCACACGTCCTAAAGGAGACCGCCGCATGTTCAGAGAATTCAAGGAGTTCATCAAGCGCGGGAACGTTTTGGACCTGGCCGTGGCCGTCATCATCGCCGCGGCCTTCGGCAGGATTATCACCACGCTGGTTGACTCGATCATCATGCCGCCCATCGGGATGCTGCTCGGCAAGGTGGATTTCGCCAGCCTCTTCTACGTGCTCGACACTTCCAGGGGCATCCCCGCTTCCCTGGCCGAAGCCAAGGCGAACGGCGTCCCCGTCATCGCCTACGGCCAGTTGATTAACGACCTCATCAACTTTCTGATCGTGGCCTTCATCGTCTTTCTCATCGTCCGGCAGTTCAACAGGATGAAAAGCAAGCAGGAGACAGGCCCCGTCACGACCAGGGATTGCCCCTTCTGCCTCTCGACCATCCCGCTCAAGGCGACGCGCTGCTCGCAGTGCTGCGTCGAGCTGCCAGGATGAGAGAGGATGGACGAGGGCCCGACGATGCGGCTCGAATAGTATCTCCTGGCCGCTCGCGTCTTCTTCACTGCTCCCGACGTGGCATCGAACTTGCCGCGAGACCGGGCAATGGCGGTGCGCGTACCGATTGCGTGCATCCCCTTAATTCATGTTCGTTAAACCCGGGAAGGAGAGACATCGGAATGGACGCTTTTGAACTGCTCAAGAAGGACCATGAAAAGGTTTCGGACATCTTTGACAAGCTGGAGCCGACGACGGAGCGCGGCGAAAAGACGCGCGAAGAGCTTTTCGCACGGCTCAAACAGGAGTTGGAGATACACGCACGCGTCGAAGAGGAGATATTTTATCCCGCTCTGAAGGAGGCCAAGGAGACGCACGACATCACGCTCGAAGGCATAGAGGAGCATCACGTCGTCAAGCAGCTCCTGGCGGAGTTGGACGAGTTGCCGAAGACGGACGAGAGCTGGGGCGCGAAGCTCAAGGTTCTCAAAGAGAACGTCGAGCATCACGTCGAGGAAGAGGAGGAGGAGATGTTCAAAGGCGCGCGGAAAGTTCTCAGCCGTGAACAGCTCGAAGAGCTCGGCGCGCGGATGGAAGCCGCCAAACAGGAAGAGAAAAGGGCTGCCGCCAATCAATAACGGCTTTTTCTCAAGCGACGCGTGGGGCGTCGTGCGGGCTGTGCTCAATTGACGCATGCCCGCGCGACGCCTTATTCTCTTTTGAGAAGGTCATCACCGGCCTGCGGAGAATAGAGGACCAGCCGCTTGGGCCTTAACTTCAAAGCACGCGCCCTTGCGTGCAGACGGCAGACCGGGCGGTCAAGGCGCATCGCAATCGCCTCTTACTTGTGCAAAACCAGCGCCCGCGATGCGTTCCAGTCATGTGCTGCGAGGCGCGTCCGAACGCGGGCGGCCTGGCCGCTGACTGAGACTACAGCGCCGGTGCTGTGACTGCACGAAGAGATTTAAGAGCGTACCCGGAGAATCCCCTAAACTTATGCGCGAATGCCCTCGGTGCGAACGTTGCTATGAAGACGAGGTGCTGGTCTGCCCCGAAGAAGGCGCGAACACCAAGCTGACGCTTCCCGGGCCGCCGCTGATTGCCGGCCGCTACCTGCTGGAAAAACGGCTCGGGCGCGGCGCGATGGGCCAGGTCTATCTGGCGCGCGATAACAATCTCGTGACGCGGCGTGTCGCCGTCAAGACCGTCCGCCCCGACATCCTGACCAATGAAGACATGCAGGAGGGCGAAGCCATCGCGCGCTTCGAGCGGGAGGCACGCACCGCGGCCTCCATTCGTCACCCGAACGTCGTTGACGTGACGGATTTCGGCAAAAGCCAGGAAGGCATCTTCTACCTGGTGATGGAATACGTGCAGGGCGAAACGCTGCATCACCTGCTGCGCCGCGAAGGCACTTTGAGCGTCCAGCGGACGCTGAACCTGATTCGCCAGGTCGCCGCCGGCGTCGAGGCCGCGCACGACGAAGGCATTCTTCATAGAGACCTCAAGCCCGCCAACATCTTCATCATGCAGCCGCGTAAGAAGAGCGGGTCGGCGGGCGTCGGCGACGGCTTCGTCAAGGTCGGCGACTTCGGCCTGGCCAAGATCGTCAACCAGGCAGTGGCCGAGATGGACGCCATGAGCGGCAGCGGCCCGGCCTCGCGCGGCATCATCGGCACGCCCGAATACATGGCCCCAGAGCAGATGCAGATGGAGGCCAAGCTGGATGCCCGCGCCGATGTCTACGCTCTGGGCGTCATCGCCTATCACATGCTGGGCGGGCGTCCGCCCTTCACAGGCGACCTGACACAGCTCGTCATGCAGAAGGTGATGAACCAGCCGCCGCCGCTGAGCAGTCTGCGTTCAGATATTCCGCACGAGGTCGAGCGCGCCGTGATGCACGCCCTGGAGCGCGACCCGCTGGCCAGGTCAGCCTCCGTCGCCGAATGGATAGAAGAGTTTGAAAAGTCCGCGGGCGTCGAAACCGAAGAGGAGGAGGGCGGCGATTCACGCGTCATCGTGATGGCCGCGGTCGGCGCTGAAGTTTATGTTGACGACGAGCGGCACGGCAGCATCGGGCGCTCGGGCCGGATCGTGCTCTCGTCCATCGCGCCGGGCCGCCACGTCCTGCGCGTCTCGCGCGCGGGCGACGCGGACGATGAGCGCGTGATAGAGATTCGCCCCGATTCGAGCGAGCAGATTATCCAGGCGCAGCTGCGGCCCACGCAGTCCGGCAGCCAGTTCCCGCCCTCGCGCGGCGGCAGCATCGGCGGACCCGGCAGCAGCCTGCCCGGCGTAGTCATGTGTGCGCAGTGCGGCTCGCGCTTTGCCGCCGGAGTCAAATTCTGCGGGCGCTGCGGCGGTAAAACCTTTCTTCCGGTAGAGGACGGCGGCGGGCAGGCCAGCCAGGGCGGCCCTCCCGGCAGCGGCGTTCGCTCCGTCGTCGGCTACGGCTCAACGGGCGTCAGGTGCTCGCGCTGCGGGACGAACTATCAGCCCGGGACCAAGTTCTGCGGCCGTTGCGGGATTCCCATTCAGGCGGCAACGTCTTCGCCTGGCGGTGCGCCGCACGCACAGCCGGTGACCTGCCAGACCTGTCACACGGCTTACCCGGCGAGCACGAAGTTCTGCGGGCGCTGCGGCAGTGTTATTAGGGCTTGAGTCGGCAGCGTCTTCCCGTATAATGCCGCCTGTACGCTTCGCAGCATCTACAGCTACTTCCGTGACCGATCATCCTTCTCGCTTTCAAGACCGGGCTCGTCAAGGCCCGGGAGCGACAGCGCCGGGGCCGACCCGGCAAGAGAGACGCCAGACCGAGACCAGACATGAAACGATGCCCCGCTTGTCAACGCACGTACACCGATAATGATCTGAGCTTTTGCCTCGAAGACGGCACTGCTCTGGTCAACGCCGGGCCGGGCTCCGAGTCGCCTTCAGGCTTCGACCCGAACGCGACGCTCGCCTTCAACACCGCGCGTGAGACCAATCCTCCGCCGGTCGAGATTTACAATCCGGGCCCGGCGCTGCCGGAGCGCCCCGCCCCCACTCCTTCATGGGGACAGCAGCAGCAACAGCCCTACGCGCCCGCCGCGCCGCCTGCGCGCAAGACGAGCGCGACGCCCTGGATTATCGGCGCGATTGCAGCGGTCGTCGTGCTCGGCATCGGCATCGTCGTCCTGCTCTCCATCGCGGGCAGCTCTAATGATTCCAATCAGAACAACTCGAACCGCGTCGTCAATCAGAACAACGCGAATCGGAACTCCAATTCGAGCGTAGTTAATGCCAACAACTCGAATGCTGTGAATACGAACGGCATGGCGAACACCAGCAGCAGCACCTCGACGGAGCCCGCATCGCTCTCGGACGATTTCTCGGTGCAGAAATGGCCGACCGGGACGGCCGCTTACGGCAGTTTCTACCAGGACGGCGAGTATCACATGAAGGCGCGGCCGAATCTTTACGTCTACATGTTCCCGCTCAACGTCGCCGCCTACACGACGAAGGATGCGAGCGTGAAAGTGACCGCCCGCAGCGTTGACGGCAAGTCGCCGGAATACGGCTACGGCCTCATCGTTCACGGGAAGGTGGACGCCAAGAGCAGCCTCGAAGGCTACGGCTTTCTGATCTACACGGGGACGAGCCCGATGTACGAGATCGTGCGCTTCAACGGCGGCGAGCCGACGCCGATTGTTAAGTGGACGCAATCGTCCGTCATCCGCAGCGGTACTTACCCGAACCAGATTGAAGTCCGCACGCAGGGCACGCAGCTCAGCCTCTACATCAACGGCCAGTCCGTCAAGAGCATCACCGACACGGCGAATTTCACGGAAGGCTACGTCGGGCTCTACACCAGCGAGACCAACGAGGTCGCTTTCGACGACATGGAGATAGAGAGGCAGGCGAGCACGACGCCCTGAAGAGGTGCGCCGTCGCGCGCACGCGCGCGCATCTGCCGGACGCTACCACCCGGCGAGTGCGACACGAGCGTTGCGGCCGAAGCTCGGTCGAGATCAAGATGCAAGTAACCCTCAGAGTGCTGTCGGGTCCCCACGCGGGGCGCACATTCACTTTCGACCAGCACGATACCTTTCTCATCGGAAGGAGCGAGACGGCACAGCTCTGCCTGCCCAACGATAGATTCTTCTCGCGCAACCACTGCCTGCTGGAGATCGCGCCGCCGCGCTGTTTCCTGCGCGATCTGGGCTCGACCAACGGGACGTTCGTCAACGGCGTGAAGGTGCAGGAAGCCTACCTGCGCAACGGCGACCAGATACAGGGCGGGCAGACGGTGCTCGCCGTCGAAGTGACCGCGGACCAGCCCGCGACCGTCTACAATCCGTATTCGGGGCGTGCGGAATTGCCGCCGACCCAGCCCGTCATCGTCCTCGTCGAATGCCTCAACTGCGGCGCGCGCGACCAGGCCGAAGCCGCCACCCCCGAAGAGCATCTGACTTTCCTCTGCGAAGATTGCCGCCAGGAATTGCGCAGGCAGCCGCAGCCCGTCCCCGGCTATGAGATGGTCAAGGTGCTCGGGCGCGGCGGGATGGGCTGCGTCATGCTCGCGCGTCACCAGCAGACGGGGCAGGCGGTCGCCATCAAAACGCTGCTGCCCGAAGTGGCCGTCAGCGATCAGGCGCTGCGCCGCTTCATGCGCGAGATAGACGTGGCCGCCGCGCTGCAACACCCGCACATCGTCCGCTTCATAGATCGCGGCACGAACAACGGCGTCGTCTATCTCGTGACGGAGTTCGTCGAAGGAGCGGACGCGGCCAAACTGGCGGACGCGCGCGGCGGTCGTCTGCCCTACCAGGAGGCCGCGCAGATCGTTTCGCAGGCGCTCGACGCCCTGGCCTTCGCGCACAACAAGGGCTACATTCACCGCGACATCAAGGACCAGAACATCCTCGTCAGCGGCGCGTGGCCGAGCTACAGCTCGAAGCTCACGGATTTCGGGCTGGCCAAGAGTTTTACGCAGACCGGCATGAGCGGCGTCACGATGGCGGGCGACGTGGCCGGGACTTTCGCCTACATGCCGCCCGAGCAGATCAGGGACTTTCGCAACGTGCGGCCCTCTTCCGACATCTACGCGATGGGCATGACGGCCTACAGCCTGCTGACCGGCGCTGTCGCCCTGGACGTTTCGCCGCGCGCCAACGTCGCCGAGACCGTCAAGGCCATCTTTGAAAAGCCCATCATTCCCATCCGCCAGCGCATCGCGGAAGTCCCGGCCCCGGTCGCCGCCGTCATCGAGCGAGCCCTGGCCAAAGAACCTACCGGGCGCTGGCCCACGGCCGAAGCGATGCGAACCGCGCTGCTCCAATCCCTCTCCTGACCGCCCCCTGCTCCGCAGACCTCCTGCGAGCCGCTTTTTCATGCCTGCTTGACATCGCGTTCAGGCAACGTATAATTTCCTTCCCCTTTGTGGGCCGGTAGCTCAGTTGGTAGAGCAGCTGACTCTTAATCAGCGGGTCACTGGTTCGAGCCCAGTCCGGCTCATCTTGAGAATCCAGGCAGAGAGGCAAGTCATCGGGCTGTCCTCTCTGCCTGGATTAATGATTTCAAGATAACAATCCTCTCCCGCGTCGTCCCCGGTGAGCTGCCAGGGGCCCGAGCGCGCGGGTCTCTTTTCTCTTGCGTGAGAATTGATGCGGCGTGGGCTCTGTCCGCCTGCTGTTTGCATTCCCCCCTGTGCTGGGCTACAGTCATCGAGCTTTACCGATTATGAGAAGTATGGGAGACCCATTTGAAGAACATCTTAACCGCCGCAATTCTCAGCGCGGCGCTACTCTTTGCTTCGGCCTGTTCGTCTACCGGCACTGCTAACAAGACCACGAATACAGCCGCTAACACAACGACGACGACGACCAATAGCTCTACTCAAACGACCACCCCGGCCAACACTGCCAACACCGCGACGACTGCTAACTCAAGCAACACGACCGCGGCGAATCAATCCTCTTCTTCATCGGCCGCCAACTCTGACGAGGGCGGGAAGCAGGACTTCCTGCTGGTCAATGCGACGGATGTCGAGATTAATAAACTCTATATCTCGCCGCACGATAAGGATGATTGGGAAGAAGACATCCTCGGGCGCGACACGCTGCCCAGCGGCGAGCAGGTCGAGATCAAGTTTCACCGCGATGAAAAACCGGCGCTGTGGGATTTGAGGGTTGAAGACAGCAAAGGCAACGCCATCGAGTGGGAGAATCTGAACCTCCTCGAAATCTCGAAGGTCACGCTCCATTATAAAAACGGGCGCGCGACTGCCGAAACCGAATAGGACGATTCGATTAACCTCTGCGCATCGCGGGTGGTCCGGGGAGCGGCAAAAGTTTTCACTCTTGCCGCTCTCCTTGCGTTCGGGGCCAGGCGATAAGCAGGAACCCACATGCGCAGCCTTCAGCTCATCCTGAAATATATCCTCGCCCTCTTCTTTGTCCTGGCGGGCCTCAATCATTTCCGGGCCCCCGATTTTTATCTCAGGATGATGCCGCCCTACCTGCCCTGGCATCTCTTACTCGTGTACCTGAGCGGGGTCTTCGAGATGGCGCTGGGCTTGATGCTGTTGTTCCCGAAGTATCAGCGGATGGCGGCCTGGGGCCTGATTGCGCTCCTGGTCGCAGTCTTTCCGGCAAACATTCAGATGGCGGTCAATCCGGGGCTTTACCCGGAGTTCGGCAGGGGGGCTCTATGGGCCAGGCTGCCGTTGCAGGCGGTCCTCATCGCCTGGGCTTACTGGTACGCGCGCCCTGCCAGCCGGAAGAATTCCCACTAGGCGGAGGGGCCGCGTAACGATGGAATGCTCGTCTGTCTTTGACATCTGGACCAGAAGGCGATAACTTTTCTCTACTCACACTAAAAATTTGTTCACCGGAAAGAGAGTTGATACATAGTCTATGGCGAAGAGTGGTCATAAGGGTATCAGTCGCATTGATTGTCCTGAGAGAAAAACAGTCGGCTGGTATGTGAGGGTCAGATTAACGAACGTCACGAAGTCCAAGTTCATTAGCGACAGCATTCACGGCGGTAAGGAAGCGGGCCTGCTCAAGGCCATAGAGTGCCGTAACCAGCTGGAGCAGGAGCTGGGGAAGCCCCGGACGGACTGCATCATTGTCGGCAATAACCCGCGTAATAAGAGCGGCATCGCAGGCGTCCGGCGGGCCGTCAAGAAATACCGCGGCAAGGATGGGACGATTCATTTGAATGAAGTCTACGAAGTGTCCTGGCACGCCGGCAGAGAGAAGCGGGGGCAAACCTCCGTCTCGATCAAGAAGTACGGCGAGAACGGCGCATTTCGCAGGGCCTGTGCCATCCGCAGGCAAAAAGAGCTGAAGATGTACGGCGACGTGGTGACGAGCAAGTGGGCGGATGCCTTGAGCAAGGTCTGCGCGCCCTAGCAAGCTATTCGAGTTGAGCGGCGACGGGCAGCCCGGCGAAGATGAAAGCCGGGCTGCCCGTGGCCGCCGCTCGCTGCGACGCTGCTGTCAGAGCGCGGGAAGCCGATGTCACTTGGCGAGTAGATTCGTTATCGAGTAAAGCCGCAGCTATCTTCCGAGAAGATAGCCTGCCAGGATGATGGCCAACATCAGGACGAGTACGGCCCCGCCGCCGAGCGCGATAATCCGCTTGTTCACAACCCAGAACCCCTTTGTCTAAAGCCGCAGACTGCGCGCGCCCCGGCTACGCAGCCATCTTGTCCGCCTCCGGCCTGATATGAATCAAGACGGACTCCGCGCTTCCCAGCTCAGATTGCTCGCGGATGCGGGCCAGGAGCACTCTCACCGAGAGATAACGATTCTCGAACCCGAAAGTGAAGTGGAAGCTCTCCGCGGGCGCATGGCTGCGCTTGAAGCTCCTGATGCGTTCCCGAAACTCGCCAGCCTCCGCAATCGGTGTAATGGCCGTGAAGAAGTTCTGCCCGATCAACTCGGTAGTCTGGAGACCGGGAATCTCCCTCTGCTCCGGCTTGAAGTAGAGAACCGTTCCCTCCCCGTCGAGTTCCAGCAGGCCGAATGGAAGCGCGTTGAATGATGGCTCATGACTCATAAATCTTCCCTTGGTCAGACGGATGTTGTTAGAGTAGTCTCGACGGGCGTGATGACCCGACAAGATGAGGAGAAGGGACGAGCTGGCGCGGGCTGTTGCCGCCCCAGCGCAAAAAACATACTCTGATAAGCAACCTCGTTCATACTGCTAAACTAACAAAAAGATTATTACTTCCCCGCCCAATGGTCTGTACGCCAACGTACAACTTTGGCAGGGCCCGAGGTTGACCGGCGAAAGAAGGAGAAAACCGTTAATGCCCCTTGCCAAGTACGACTGCCTGGACTGTGTCGGCATGTGCTGTTCGGTCTACGACCATATTCCCGTCCACGGGCGCGACCTGCGCAGGCTCGCCCGTCACCTGCAATCGAGCGTCGAAGTCGTCGCCAGGAAATTCACGAAACTCTCCGGCGGCGAGCGGATTCTGAGAAGAAAAGACGACCCGCTGCTGGGGCGCACCTGCATCTTCTTTGACCTGGAGAATCGCGGCTGCGGCATCTACCTGGGCAGGCCGGAAGTCTGCAAGCGCTGGCCCACGCACGGCGACGGCAGGTGTGTCTATTACGACGTCTTGACCTTCGAGCGCAGGCAGCAGGACGACTCGACCGTCATTCCCCTGGTCCAGATTAAGTCCATGAAAAGATAGGTCTCAAAGGCCCCTCCGTGCCCCCGCGTCCGGCGCTTGCGTTGCGCTCCGCTCGGCACTCATCCGGGGCGGCGGGCAACATTTGACGGCTCTCCCGCTACTAAAAGAAGACTTAATCAAGGAAGGGTAAATATCTAAAATGCACTCTTTATTCCTCTCCCTGCTCTTTCGGGGAGCGCTCAGCCTGACGACGACAGCTGCGCCCGGCGCAGGGCAGCAGGCCGGGATTCTGAACCGCACCGTCAACGTCGACAAGACCGAATACACCTACCAGGTCTACGTCCCGGCCAGGCTTCAGGGTCAGCAGAACTTACCCGTGATTCTCTTCCTGCACGGCATCGGCCAGCGCGGCGAGGGCGGATTCATACAGGGAAGAGTGGCCGCACTGGCCGGGCAATACCTGGAGCGGATACCCGCCATCGTCGTCCTCCCGCAGTGCAGTAAGGGCACTTACTGGCACGACCCCGAAATGACGCGGATGACGATGGAGGCGCTGGAGAAGACTGTCGAGGAGTTCGGCGCTGACCGCTCGCGGCTCTACCTGATAGGGGTCTCAATGGGCGGCTACGGGGCCTGGCACATGGCCGCGGAGAGCCCGCACAAGTTCGCGGCCGTCGTCCCCATCTGCGGCGGCAGCCCGCTCATCACCGGCGACCGCTTTACGCCGCTCGCGCGCCGCATCGGGCAAACGCCGGTCTGGGCTTTCCACGGGGCCGACGACCGGATAGTGCCGGTCACGGAATCACGCCAGATGGTCGAAGCGCTGAAGGCGGCCAACGGTAATGTGCGCTACAGCGAGTATCCGGGCGTCGGACATAATGTCTGGCTCAAAGTGATCGGGGAGCGCGAGCTGATGCCCTGGCTCCTGAAAGCGAGGGCGAAGACCGAAGGCGCAAAGGTGAAAGCGAGCCAGCGGTAAACGGTGCGCAAGCGGGAATGGTTGAAGCGACGCGGTTGAGAGCCGGGCTGTGCTGTTAGAGGGCCGGGCTGCAATTCTCCCTTTTTACTTTCCCGGCGCTGTTCCCGGCTGCGCGTAAACGCACAAAAGGCTGCTAGTCTTTCTGAGCGACTCCCCCAAATCACTCGTAAAGATTAACAGCCTTCTCTGTGTTGCCCTTTGACAGTGCCGTGATGATCGCCCCGTTCCCCCGAAAGGGCTCTCATCGCGTCGGTTAAAGTGAGCCTCGGCCTCCCCCAAAGCCTCCGCTCAATCTCTGTCTCCGAGCCTGACTCGCTTGAGTTATCAAACCCATCTCTTACCCGCGGTCTGATATAGCAACGGATGTGCCAGAAGCTCATGCCATCCTTTGACCTAATCCTCGGGCCCGTGCGAGTCCCGTAAAAACGGGCTCTCTCTTTCGGGAGGGCCGGTTGAAGAGGCTGCTGCTGAAGACCGCGCGAGCCCTTTTCTGAACTGCTTTTATACTCCGGCGGTGTACGCCTGACCTAAATCGAGTCGCACCCTGCCCCGCGAGGTCTGGAGCCCGGGCAAAGCGAACGGACAAAATCCGGCAACAAACCGGCCTCGCCGGACGTAACAGGCAGGTAACGAACTCTGGCCGAACCGTCCCGGCAAGGGGCACGCCGCACCGGCCGTGCTCGCAACCATTGACTGGCTCAAGAATTTAGACTAGAAATCTCTTTCCCAGTCCTTCCAGGTCTAAAGAGACAAACGACATTTCAACATCCAGTGAGTTTTCGAGGCTCAAACTGCTAAACGTTCGCCCCTGATAAGGAGAGATTCCAGATATGGTACGCCTGAAAAGCATCTGTCTCATGCTCGTCGCGTTTGCGCTGGCGACCGGCAATTGTGTTCTGACGCGGGCCCAGGCGCTGGCCCGCACGACGCGCCCGGCGGCGGCCCTCCAGACCTCCCCGAAATTGGACTACGAGAAATACAGGCTCAAGAACGGGCTCGAAGTAATCCTGCTCGAAGACCATCGCCTGCCGCTGGTCGCCGTCAATCTCTGGTATCACGTCGGCCCGGCCAACGAGCGGCCGGGGCGCACAGGCTTCGCCCACCTCTTCGAGCACATGATGTTCCAGGGCTCAAAGAATGTCGGCGACGACGCCCACTTCAAGATGCTCGAAGGCGCGGGCGCAAACGACATCAACGGGACGACCGACTTCGACCGGACGAACTATTTCGAGACACTGCCGTCGAATCAGCTCGAACTGGCGCTCTGGCTCGAAAGCGACCGGATGGGATTTCTGCTCGACACGCTCGACAATCGGAAGCTGGCGAACCAGCGCGACGTAGTGCGCAACGAGCGCCGCCAAAGCACAGAGAACACGCCCTACGGCCTGGTCGAAGAGGAATTATTCCACCAGCTCTTTCCCAAGACTCATCCCTACTACGCTTCCGTCATCGGCTCGCACGCCGACATAGAGGCCGCGCGGCTGGGCGACGTGAGGGATTTCTTCAAGCAGTACTACACGCCGAACAACGCCAGCCTGGCCATCGTCGGCGACATAGATAAGGGGCGCGCGCGGGCGCTCGTCGAAAAGTATTTCGGCCCCATCCCGGCGGGCCAGCCCGTCCCCAAGATTGATGCCACCACCCCGCCCATCACGGCGGAAAGGCGCGTCGTCGTCGGCGATCAGGTCGAGCTGCCGCGCGTTTATATGGGCTGGATTACAGACCCCATCTATAAGCCGGGCGACGCCGAGGCTGACCTCCTGGCGCGGATTCTCGGCGGCGGGAAATCCAGCCGCCTCTACAAGCGGCTCGTCTACGACCGGCAGATCGCACAGGATGTCTCTGCGCAGCAGTACTCGCTGATTCTCGGCTCAGTCTTCTTCATCCAGGCGACGGCCAAGCCGGGCGTCAAGCCCGAAGAGCTCGAAAAGGCGATTGACGAAGAGATGGACGCCATCCGCAAGGACGGCCCGACCCCTGAGCAGCTCGAACGGGCCAGGAACGTCATCGAATCCAACATCATTCGCGGGCTGGAAACCCTGGGCGGCTTCGGCGGCGTCGCCGACCGCTTGAACCAGTACAACCATTATCTGGGCGACCCCGGTTATCTCGGCAACGACCTGGAGCGTTACAGGAAAGCGACGGTCGCTTCGGTGCGCAAGGTGGCGCAGGAGAAGCTGACCAAACAGTCACGCGTCGTCGTTTACGGCGTGCCGGGCAAAAAGGTCATAGACGACGTGCCGAAGACGGCCGAAGAGGCCGACGCCAAGGCTGCGAGCCCGGCTCCGCAGGCCGCCGCGCAGCAGGATTGGCGGGCACAGACGCCGCAGGCAGGCGAGTCCTCAAAGCTGGCGCTTCCGGTTCCGAAGTCCTTCAAGCTGGCCAACGGGCTGACGGTCTTGCTCGTCGAACAGCATAACCTGCCGGTCTTCTCCGCCAACCTGGTGGTCCTGAGCGGCAGCGAGGCCAATCCCGCCGACAGGCCCGGCCTCGCCTCCTTCACGGCCGACATGCTGGACGAAGGGACGACCAAGCGTTCGGCCCTGCAAATCGCCGACGACGTGGCCGGAATCGGCGCGAATCTCTCGACCGGCTCGTCCAGCGACTCGTCTTTCGTCGCCGTCCGCTCGTTGAAGAAGAACGCCGACGCCGCATTTGAATTGGTCTCGGACGTGGCGCTTCAGCCCGCTTTTCCGGCCAGGGAGCTTGACCGCGTGCGCAATACGCGGCTCACTCTCATCCTCCAGCAACGCGATAACCCGAACGTCCTGGCCAGTAAAGTCTTCAACAGCGAGGTTTACGGCCCGAGCCATCCATACGGCTACACGGAAATCGGCACTGAAGCGTCGAACAAGGCCATCGGGCGCGACGAGATGATGAAGTTCTGGAGTGCGGGCTATGTGCCGGGAAATTCGGCGCTGGTCGTCGCGGGCGATCTCTCCGAGGCGGAAGTCCGCGCGCTGGCTGAGAAGTATTTCGGCAAGTGGGCGGGCAAGGCTGGCGCGCGGCCCTCGACGGACGCGAGCGCCTCCGGCACGCGGCGCGTCGTGATCGTAGACAAGCCGGGAGCGCCGCAGACCTCGCTGCGCATCGGGCAAATCGGTGTCGCCCGCTCCAATCCAGACTACGTGCCCATCGAGGTGATGAACACAGGGCTCGGCGGTCTCTTCTCCAGCCGGATCAACATGAACCTGCGCGAGAAGAACGGCTACACCTACGGCGCATTCACGGGCTTCGCCTTCCGGCGCGGGCCGGGACCATTCTTTGCCGTGACGGGAGTGCGCACGGATGTGACCGCCCCGGCCGTCAGGGAAATCTTCAGCGAGTTTGAAAGGATGCGCGCCACGCAGATGACCGCCGAAGAGCTGAAGGTCTCAAAGGACTCCTTTGCACGCTCGCTGGCCGGGCTCTTCGAGACGACGCAGCAGGCGGCCGGGACTATCGGGCAGCTCTTCATCTATAATCTGCCGCTCGATTACTACCGCACGCTGCCGTCAAAGATTGATGCTGTGACGGCGGCGGACGTTCAGAGAGTCGCCGCGAAATACCTGACGCCCGCTTCGATGGTCATCGTGGCCGTCGGCGACCGGACCAGGATCGAGCCGGAACTGAAGCAGCTCGGCTTCGGCTCAATCGAGATACGCGACCTCGACGGCAAACCCGCACCCATGAAATAGGGGCGGACCGCAAGCCTGCGGATGGGTCGAAGGGGCGCGGGGAGTTCAATCCTCCCGCGCCCCTTTCGCTTAGTTTGACCTTCGAGACCCGCGGGGCCGCCGACATCTGATACTCTAAGTACCTTTAATCATCGCTTGCAGAGCGAGTGAGGCCGCATGAAACGAGAAGTGATTCTGGCCTGGGGCGTGCACCTGTACACGGCGATGGGACTGGTGGCGGCCGCCTGGATGGCCGTCTTGATCGTGCGCGGCGGGGACGCATCGTTTCGCTCGGCGCTGGTGCTGATGATCGCCGCGACCGTCATAGACTCGACCGACGGCTGGCTGGCCCGGCGAGCCCGTGTCAAAGAGCACGTGCCCGGCTTCGACGGTCGCAGGCTCGACGACCTCGTGGACTTTCTGACCTACACCTGCCTTCCGCTCCTGCTCATCTGGCGCGCGGAGATTCTCCCGGCGGAGCAGGCGGGGTGGCTGCTGCTGCCGCTGCTGGCTAGCGCCTACGGCTTCTCTCAGGTCGATGCCAAGACGGACGACGGTTTCTTTCTGGGCTTCCCTTCCTACTGGAACATGGTGGCCATCTATCTCTACCTGCTGCGCCCCTCGGCGGTCGTCTCGCTGGCACTGATTATCGTGCTCTCCGTCCTGACCTTCGTGCCCTGGCGATACGTCTACCCGTCGCAGCGCACGCCCTTTAGCCGTCTGACCAACTGGCTGGCCGCCGTCTGGGCCTTACTTCTCCTGGTAATCCTCTCGCGCCCGCCCGACGATTCAAAGCCCATCATCCTGCTCTCACTCGCCTTTCCCGTCTACTACCTGCTGCTCTCCTGGGCCATCACGCTGCACCGCCGGGTGAAGAGCAAGAGAGAGATTTAGTCATTGATTCATGTAGTCATTGATTCATTTAATCGTTGATTCATGTAGTCATTACTGATTAAGACTTTTTCAATGATTAAGTGAATCAATGAATCAATGGCCACATGAGTAAATCTCTTTCCCGCTTGCTCTGGGCAACGGCTATATTGTACTTTGCATTCCCGCGGCAGACCGGCACGAAAGGGAGCGAGTTTGACCAGCTTTCGAGGAGCGTCATTGCCGTCCAATCGAAATTCCTGAGAGCGAGAACCGGAGACTCAAATGAAACGCTGTCCGACATGCGGCCTGACGCTGGACGACTCGCAAACCTTCTGCACGAATGACGGAACGACGCTCGTCAGCGACAAGGCGGCTCCGTATGACCCGCAGGCGACGATGGTTATTCCTCCCGGCGGCGTCGCACCTCCACCGCCGCCGACTTTCGGTGTGGGAGCACCTCCGGCCGCTAATCAGGGGGCGCAGACGGGCTGGCAGCCAGCGGCGCGGCCGACCGTTCCTCCAGCCTACATCCCGCAGCCCGGATACGGCTCACAGTCGGCCTACGATGCTCGGGGCGCAGAGCGGCCCGGCAAATTCGTGCCGGGACTCATCGGCGGGCTGGTGGCGGGCCTTCTCTCCTTCTTCCCAAACCTGCTCTCGACCAGCGCCTTCATCATCGTCAGTTTCTTCTGCGTGCTCTGGGCTTTTGCGGGCGGGGTGGTCGCCTCCATGCTCTACATCAAGCGCTCGCAGGCGGCGGTCAGGCCGGGCGAAGGCGCTCTGCTCGGAGTCATTGCCGGGGCAATCGGCGCGCTCATCTACCTCGCGCTGGACACCACCGTCGCCTATGGCCTGCACGGCG
The DNA here is from genome assembly GCA_036389715.1 of Pyrinomonadaceae bacterium. GTDB lineage: Bacteria > Acidobacteriota > Blastocatellia > Pyrinomonadales > Pyrinomonadaceae > DASVWH01. Next base: position 19,646 of record DASVWH010000201.1, read on the forward strand.
ATTACGTCGAAATGATCTCAAGAGCGCAGGGAAATAACTTGAGCGCGGGAGCATTCTTTGCGATGACCGGCGTCGCCGGGGCCGTCACGATAATCGCTTTCGCTGTTATCGGAGGACTCGTCGGCGTTCCGATGTTCGAGAAACGCAGGGGCAACATGACGGCCGCGACGCCACCGCCGCCGCCTCCCGGCTACGGCGGGCAAGCGGGCGGCGGCTACAGATAGCTTTCTCTTCAACGGCTCAACACCGAATCAAGCTCAAGCGGCACGAAAGACCGCGAAACGACTGCCCGCTTGAAGGCCCTTCTCAAACGGCGTAGCCTTAAGTGCGCAGTCCAACTGCCCGGCTCGAAGCGCGCCCGGCCGGGCAGTGCGCCCTTCGCGTCCGGCTCAATTTCGCTCGTCCAGCCCGTCAAGCTGAAGCCCGACCGGATTCGCGCCCGCTCCTTTTATCCCGTCTATAACTTTTGCGACCTCCCCGTAAGCGATGGTCGTCGGGGCCTTGATGTAGACCGTCTTCTGCACACGGGCTTCCTCGGGCAGGTCCGTCCGGGTTTCCAGCCCGTACCTGTAGACGTGCTGCTCCAACCTTTGCTGAAAGAGGGACGCCAGCGCCGCGCTCAGTTTCCCGGTATCATTGACCGATCCCATATCGCCGTTCTGGTTTAGCTCAAGCGTCCCGTCGCGCTTGATGGTAACGACGAGAGTGGCTATGTCGGCCACCGGAGGCGGGCCTGTGAGCGGGCGGGGAGGCTCCGGCACGAGCGCCTTGAAGCGGCTCGGCTTCAGGGGCGTGAGCACCATGAAAATAATCAACAGCACCAGCAGAACATCAATCAACGGAGTCACATTCATGTACGGCCCGACCTGCTTCACTGGCTTCCCTGTCTTCATCGCAGCATTCCCCTTCCTCCGACTGTTTACACGCTTCCGGGGCGGCCGAACAGACTGCCGCCTGGCCGTGACCTCATCTTCCGCCACTCAACGGGAATCATCCGCATCACTATCGCTTTAGACCCTCTGCGAGCAGAAAGGTTCCGGCCCTCCGCGATTTTTCGCGCAGAGAGAGGTCAAGGAGAGATGTAATCATTGATTCATTTAGTCATTGATTCACTGAAAGAAGACTGGATCAGTAAATGACTACATGACTACATGAATCGATGAATCAATGATTACATCCCTTCATCTTTGCTTGCCGAGTTCTTCGATGATGAGGCGTGCGACCGTGGGGATGAGGTCGTGCTCGGCGCTGTGGTCCGTCGTAAAGGTGACGAGGACGAAGCGCGCGCCGTTGGGTAGCTCGATGTAGGCGGCGTCGTGGCGGACGCTGCTCGTCCAGCCAGCCTTTGACCAGAGCCTTGCGCCTGGGCCGAGCGCGAGGGCCGTGAATCCGTGGGATTGATCGTCCGGGTCCGTGCTCTTGCCCGAGAAATCGCGCTTGAGCAGCTCCATCATCATTCGGCTGCGCGCGGGATTGACGGCGCGGCCCGTTGCTATCTCGGAGAGCAGGCGGGCGGTCGCGTCCGTCGTCAGCCTGTTGCGATTCTCGCCGTGCGGCCCGCGAAACACCTGCTCTCTGCCGTAAGGGGCTTCGCAAAATGTTTTCTGGTTGACGTTGATTCCGGCGTAGCCGCGCGCGGCGAAATAGCGATTGACGACGTTACGTTTCTCGCTCCACTTCCGCAACTCGTTTCCACTTAGCTCCACGCCGCTCGACGTTCCCGTGATGGCGTCCAGCACGTAGCCTGTCGCGTCGTTTGACGAATCAACGATCATATCCTTGAGCGCGCGCTTAAGCTCGGCCGTCTCCTTGAGCTTTCCCGTCTCAAGCAGTTGATGGGCCATCACGAGGTAGAACAGCTTGACGACGCTGGCCGGATAGGCCGCCTCTGCGCCGCGAAAACCGGCGTAGGCCGGACGCCGCGGGTCGCCGAGGTCAATCAGGGTGATGGACAGATTCTGCTCCCGAACATTCCTGCCCGCGAATCGTGCGAGCGCAGCGCGGACGGCATTATTGACCAGCTCGGCGAGTCTCGGCTCTGAGTGAAAGTCCGGCGGCATCCCCGGCGAAGAGGGGCGGCCGTTCTGCGCCGGGGCCGTCGAAGCAGCCGCGAGTATCAGCCAGCAGCCGAGCAGGAGGGAGACGGCGGGCCTCTTCTTCGTCACGAGTTTGCTCCTTTCGTGCGACGCGGCTTAGCGTATCAGGTTGATGAAGGAGTTGATAATCAGCGAGTTTGAGAAGTCTATGAAGAACGCTCCGACGACCGGCACGATCAGGAAGCTGCGCGGGGCCGGAGCATAGCGTTCCGTCAGTGCTTCCATATTGGCGACCGCGTTGGGCGTGATGCCGAGACCGAAACCGATGTGCCCGCTGGCCGTCACGGCCGCCTCATAATCGCGCCCCATCAGGACGAAGGTGACGAGCACCGCGTAGGCGATCATGACCAGGACCTGCACGGCCAGGATAACCAGCATCGGGACGGCCAGGCCCGCCAGCTCCCAGAGTCTCAAATCCATCAGCGCGATGACGAGAAAGAGCGCCAGCGCAATCGTCCCGAGCGTCTCGACGGCGCGCGCCTCCAGCTTCAGCCAGCGATAGCGATCATCCAGGTTACGCGCGACGGCGGCGACAACCATCGCGCCGATGTAGCCGGGCAGCTTGAGCAGCGCGGCAAAAACATTGCCGGGCGGCAGCGTCTCCGCGAGCCGCGTCATTCCCAGGCTAAGCAGCGCGCCGAAACCCATGATGAGCATGATGAGCAGCAGGTTATGCAGCAGCGCGCCGCCCGTCAGCGAACTCTTTCCCCGCGCAGGCGTCTCTGCCATCCGCGGAACGTCCGCGCGTTCGACAGCCTTTTCGTCACTCTCTTCGTAGGCTTCCCCGGTTGGTCCGACGGCCCAGAACTGTTCGGCCTCGCGCGTTTCGGCGTCATGCGCTTCGGCGTCGCGCGTTGCGGGCTGCGTCGCTTCCGCGGGCCTCAGCCTGAAACGTCGAATCAGGTAGGTCGTCACCGGATTGCCGACGAGGCTGGCGACGATGATGCCGAACGTTGCCGAGGCGATGATGAGCGAGCCCGCGCCGGGGATTCCCAGCCGCTCGAAATCCGCCGTCCGCGCGAGTCCCGTCGCCGGGCCGCCCGTCAGCGTCAGCGCACCGCAGATGACGCCGAGCGGCGCGGGCGCATTCATCGCGCGCGCCAGGCCGATCCCGACGAAGTTCTGCACGACGGCCGTCAGCGAAGCTATCAACCAGAAGAAGGCCATCCGCCCGCCGCCCGCCCGCAGCAGCGAGAGAGTGGCGCTCAACCCGATGGTCGTGAAGAAGGCAGTTTGCAGCGGCGTGCGCAGCGTCGTATCGAGCGCCACACCCAGCGTGCCGCGCGCGTGCAGGAGAAGAACGAGAAGCGCGAAGAGCAGTCCGCCGATGGCCGGGGCGGGGATGCTTGAGCGTGCCAGGAAGCCCACGCGCCGCTGTAGGCCATAGCCTATAAAAAGGAAGAGCGCGGCCAGCGCGAGCGTCAAGACAAGGTCAAATTTCAGCGTCCTGAGACCTTCGACTATGGTCAGCTCCACTCGGCTTTGCCCCTTAAATTCAGGTTTATTGCGTCAGTCCTGGATGCGTAGTGTATCATTGCCCCTCATTGTTGAGATAGAAGAATCATTGCGCCATTCAAACAGGCACGGCAGGTGACCAAAGCTCAAATGAAAAGCATCAGGCAGAACTCTTCACAGCCGACGCGCGCGACATCGCTCTTACTTCTCGCGCTTCTCTTCGCACACGCCGCTGCCTGCCCGCAGGCCCGCGCAACGTTTGGGAGGGGCGCGACAGCTAAGAGTAGCTCAGCGGTTAAGAGTACCGCGACGGTTAAGAGCAGCGCAGCCTGGCGCGAGCCTGCGCGCGCACGGCGCGGGATGGTCGCCTCGACCAAAGAGCTTGCCTCGCGGGTCGGACTCGAAGTGCTCAGGCGTGGCGGCAACGCCGTTGATGCGGCGGTGGCGGTCGCGTTTGCGCTCTCCGTAGTGCATCCGGTGGCGGGCAACCTGGGCGGCGGCGGCTTCATGCTGATCCACCTCGCCGACGGGCGAACGACCGCGATTGATTACCGCGAAGTCGCGCCCGCGGCCGCGACGCGCGACATCTTTCTGGACGCGGGGGGCGAGCTAATCAAGGGCGAAGGCTCTTCGACGGTCGGCTATCGCGCGGCCGGTGTGCCGGGCACTGTCGCGGGGCTGGCGCTGGCGCTGAAGAAGTACGGGTCCGGGAAGCTGAGCTGGGCGCAATTGATCGAGCCCGCGAGACGATTGGCCGCTGCAGGCTTTCCCGTTAGCCCCGCGCTGGCCGATTCCCTGCGCAGGACTCCGAAGCTGGAGCAGTATGCGGAGAGTCGCCGCATCTTTCTCAACGACGGGAAGTTTTACGCGGAGGGCGACATGTTTCGCCAGCCCGAGCTGGCGGCGACGCTCGCGCGATTACAGCGACGCGGCCCGCGAGAATTTTACGAAGGCCAGACGGCACGCCTGCTCGTCGCCGACATGAAGCGCAACAACGGGTTGATTACTCTCGCGGACCTCGGCGGCTACAGGCCGAAGGAACGCGCGCCCGTGCGCGGCACGTACAGGGGCTACGAAGTCATCTCGATGCCGCCGCCATCTTCGGGCGGCACGGCCCTGATAGAGATGCTCAACCTGCTCGAAGGCTACGACCTGCGAGCGCTGGGCTGGGCTTCATCCGCCAGCCTGCATCTGCTGATAGAAGTCATGCGCCGCGCCTTCGCAGACCGCGCCGAGCATATGGGCGACGCAGACTTCGTCCCGGTTCCCGTCGCCGGTTTGATTGACAAGGGCTATGCTGAAAGGCTGCGCGCGACGATCAAGATGGAGCGCGCCTCGAAGAGCGCGGACGTGCGCGCAGGCAATCCGGTCGCCGAAGAATCATCCGACACGACTCATTTCACAGTGGCTGATGCGCGGGGCAACGCGGTCGCGAACACCTACACGCTGAATGACGATTACGGCTCGGGTGTCGTCGCCAGCGGGACCGGAATGCTGCTCAACGATGAGATGGATGATTTCACGTCGAAGGCGGGCGTGCCCAATGCTTACGGCTTGATTCAGGGAGAACGCAACGCGATTGCGCCGCGCAAGCGCCCGCTCTCGGCAATGACGCCGACCTTCGTCCTGCGCAGGGACGGGACGCTCTGGTTCACGGCGGGTTCGCCCGGCGGGCCGAGAATCATCAACGCCGTGCTCCAGGTCATCGTCAACGTCATAGATTACGGGATGAACATCCAGCAGGCCGTGGATGCTCCGCGCATTCATCACCAGTGGCTGCCGGACGAGATTTTCTATGAGCCTTACGGATTATCGACCGACACGTTGCGGGCGCTGGAGGCTCTGGGCCACCGGCTGACGCTGCGTCCCGAATACAAGGGCTATACGCTGCAAGGCTACATGGGCGACGTGCAGGCGATCATGATCGAAGAGAAGACGGGCCAGCGCCTGGGCGCGAGCGACCCTCGGCGCAGCGAAGGCGGCCCGGTCGGATATTAAGCGCGGGCCCGGCGCGGAAGAATAAATAGCAGCCGTCCCGGAGATAGCCCGCACGTGGTTTGTAGATACCCGGCACATCATTTTGAGCCAGTTTTTATGGGCCTTTCAGAGAGCGAAAGGGACTTATCAGACGGCCGCTATTTTTCATCAGCGGAGGCATCTTCAGGAAATGCTGTTGAAAGCGATGCGCCCGCCGACGAGCGTTAATCTCACACGGCCCGCCGCGTCCAGCGCCGCCAGGTCCGCACGCTTTCCTTCCTCAATCGAGCCGTAGTCGTCGGCCACCCCGAGCAACCGCGCAGGGTTACCGGCCGCCATCAAGGCCGCGTCCCATTCCATGACGCCGAGCGAGAGCATCATCCAGACGGCCTCGCGCATCATGATGACGGAGCCCGCGATGCTGCCCTGCGCATTGCTCGTCCGGCCATTTGTGACCGTGATCGTCTCGCCCCAGACGCCGTACCGGCCGTCGCCCAATCCCGCAGGCGCGACCGCATCGCTAATCAACGAAAGGCGCGCGGGCGTCTTCGAGCGCAGCAGCAGCCGCAGCACCGCCTGGTCCAGATGAATTCCGTCGGCGATGATGTCGCAGGTCACGTCGTCCGAGAGCAGCCCCCACCCGATTGGCCCGGGCGCCCGCTGGTGCAGCGGCGACATCGCATTCATAAAATGGGTCATGTGACGAGCACCCGCCTCACGCGCGCGCTCTAAAACGTCGAACGCGGCCTGCGTGTGACCGATGGCGACTATCCAGCCGCGCTCTCGAAGCTCTCTCAACAGCTCGATGCCGCCCGCAATCTCCGGCGCGACCGTCATCATCCGCGCGGCTTGAGCGTTGTCAATCACGGCGAGAGCATCAAGCGCTTCGGCCCTTGTGTACGTGCGGAAGTAGGCGGGCCTGAGCGCGCCGCAGCATTCGCCGTTGATGAACGGGCCTTCGTAGTGCAGGCCGAGCACGCGCGCCGCCGCGGGACGCTCATCCTGCTCACGCATTAAATGCTCAATCACACGCGCCGCGCGACTGTAATCCTCTTCCGGCGACGGCACGAGCGTCGGCAGCCACGCCGTCACGCCGCTCGCTGCGAGGAACAACGCCACGCGATGCAGCTCGTCCGCGCTGGCCTCCATCGTGTCTATGCCGAGCGCGCCGTGAATATGTGTGTCTATGAAGCCGGGAAAGAGCGTCAGCCCGTCCAGGTTCAAGGTCGCGCCGCCGCCCGCATCGAGCCGCGTCGGAGACTCTGCGAGACGCGCGATGCGCCCGTCTTCGACGAGCAGGTCGGCGGCCCCGGTCGTGCGCGACGCGAGGACGATGCGCGCGCCGCTGAGGAGAAGGCGGCTGGCTGAGAGTTCCGGGACATTCATGCGGTCTTGATGCGGGGAGCTAGTCTGAAGCCTTCAGGGCTTGGCGGTTGCGCCCTGCCCGCGCAGAGCGACGCCGGGGCGAGCCTTCGTCATGACCCCGTTATCGAGCACGGCTTCGCCGTTGACGACGACGAACTGGACGCCCACGGCGTACTGGTGCGGCTGCTCGAAGGTCGCGCGATCAGCGATGGTCGCATCATCGAAGATGACGATATCGGCGGCGTAGCCTTCGCGCAGGAGGCCGCGGTCGCGCAGTCCGAAGGTCTGCGCGGGCAGCGAAGTCATCTTGCGGATGGCGTCTTCGAGGGGCAGCAGGCGCAGGTCGCGCACGTAGTGGCCGAGCACGCGCGCATTGTTGCCGTAGCCGCGCGGGTGCGGCATCCCTTCGCCGAAGGGGCGAACGTTGCTGTCGGAGGCGATCATCGTGAAGGGCTCGCGCATAATCTGCTCGACATCCTTTTCGCTCATGCCGTGATAGATCATGCCCGCGCCGCCCGCCTCGTACATCTCTATGATCTGCTCGATCTGGTTTTTAAGGTCCGTTTTGCCGCGCACCTGCTTGGTAATGGCGGCGATTGATTTACCGTTAAAGGCCGGATTCGGCGGATAAATGGCGACGACCGCGTAGTCGTAATCCTTGAAGCCGGTCTTCTTTAAGCCCTCTTTCATCTCGCGGACGACGCGCTCGCGCGTGGCCTTGTCGGCCAGTCGCTTCTTCCCTTCCTCGCGGCCTCCGGCGAGCAGCCAATCGGGCATGCGCACGTCGAGCGAGGTGGAAGACGCAGCGTAAGCATACTGGTCCACGGTGACGGCCAAACCGCGCTGGCGCGCCTCGCGCACCAGTCCGAGCGTCGTCGCCGTCTGGCCCCAGAGCCTCGGGCTGGAGATTTTGAAATGCGAAATCTCGACGGGTAAGCCTGCCTTCTCGCCGATCTCAATGCTCTCGCGGATTGATTCGACGACGCCCGTCCCTTCGTTGCGCATGTGGGTTGAATAGATGCCGTGGAAACGCGCGGCGACGCGGGCCAGCGCTATTACTTCGTCGGTCTTGGCATACATGCCCGGAACGTAAATCAGTCCGGTCGAAAGCCCGACGGCCCCGTCCTTCATCCCCTGCTCGACTATCGCCTGCATCTTTTGCAGCTCTTCGGGCGTCGGCGCGCGGTCGTCCAGGCCCATCACCTGGCTGCGGACAGCGCCGTGCGCGATGAGCGTCGCGAGATTAACGGCGAGCGGCTCCGCTTTAATGCGTCCGAGGAATTTCCCGATGTCGGTCTGCGAGAAACCGCAGTTGCCCGTGACGAGCGAAGTAACGCCCATCCGCACGAAATTCCCGGCTTCCGGCTGCGCGTAGATGCCCTCGACGTGCGTGTGCACATCAATGAAGCCGGGGGCGACGATCTGTCCGCGCGCATCTATCACACGGCGCGCAGCGGCCGGATCAATGTTGCCGATGCGCGCGATGCGACCGTCCTTGACGCCGATATCGGCGTGAAACCAGGGATTGCCCGTGCCGTCAATGACGCGCCCGTTCGTGATGATTAAATCATAAGCGGGCTCGGCGACCAGGGCCGCGAGTGGACGGGTGGACGGACCCGAAATCGTCATCAGCAGCATGAGCGCGAGAGCGAGCAGGCGGACAAAGGCGTAGTTCTTCATATCGCTGAGCATGATTACATTATTAGCGCCCGGAATTCAACGCAGAGGAGAGTCTGATTCCCGGCCCGGACTTTCTTCCAGAGTCTTTCCGCCACTGCGGCAGGAAGGTTGACGCAAGGAACCCTCCGGGCCCGTCATCAAAGAGCGAATCGGGCCCGGAGGGTTCTTAGGTTAGCAAAGGTCTTTGAAAGAAACAAAGACCGCGAAAGAAACAGAGACGGCCCTAGAAGGTGAACTTCATCGCCAGCTGAATGCGCCGCGCATTACTGGTCACGCTGTCGCGGATACGCCCGAAGATACTGCTGGTCAGCGTGGCAGTCGGGTTGTCGAACGAAGGGTGATTGGTGGCATTCTTAATCTCGGCGCGGAATTCCAGGTTCGAGCTTTCCGTGATGCCGAACTTCTTACCGACGACCATGTCCAGATTGAAGTAGCCGTCAACGTCGAAGAAGTTGCGCGGCAGGTTGCCCTGCTCTCCCGGCGCAGGCAAAGAGAACATCGCGCGCTGGTTGGCGTCGAAGTAAAAGTTCAGCCCGTTTTCGACGAGCACGCGGCCCATGTCGGGCGTGCAGCCCGTGCAGTTAGGCGTCGAGCTGACGGCATTGCTGACCGTGTTGATGCCCGAATAGACCGTGAACGGGCGGCCGCTGGTCCAGACCAGGACGCCCGCGACCTCCCACCCGCCTATCAATTGATCGAGCACTCCCGGCACGTCTTTCAGGAATTGACGCCCGCGACCGAACGGCAGATCGTAGACGAAGTAGCCCTGTAGCGAGTGGCGGCGATCAAAATCCGAGCGCGCGTAGTTCAAGCGGCGATTGCGCAGGTCAAAGGGCGTCGCACCGGCCGATTGAAGCGTGCCGCGGGCGACCTGCGTTTGTGTCGGGTCGAACGAGCGCGTATCGAGAGACTTGGCCAACGTGTAGGCGATCTGGAAACTAAAGCCCTGCGCGAAGCGGCGGCTCAGCTGAAGCTCCATCGCGTGATAGGTCGAAAAATCGTTGCTGTCGAGCACGTTGACAGCGCCCGTGAATTGCGGATACGGCTGGAAGAAGAAGGGGCTGACGCCGCTCGCTTCAATCGTGCGCGGAGTGCCCGAAGTGTTGTTTTGACGCTGCGATAAAGAGATCGCCGTCGCCGCCACGTTGCCCTGCGTCAACTGCGTCGGGAAGAGGGTGCGGAAGAAGGCCGAGCCCGTCGTCGCGCCGCGCCGCGTGTCTGAACTGAGCAGCTTATTAATCAGGCAGCTCGTCGCCGTCGAGCTATTCCTCAGGGTGTTGAAAGCCTCCAGATAGGTTTCCGCACAGCCGGGGTCCCGGGCAAAGATGTCAACCTGATTAAGGTCATAACCGCCGAACAGGCCGACGCCGCGGCGACCGATGTAGTTGGCTTCAAAGACCATCCCCTTGCCCAGCTCGCGCTGAATGCTCAAGCCCCATTGATTGACTTTCGGGAAGCGAAAATCAGGGTCGAAGACCGTCACGGAATTGGTCGAGAAAGGAATGGGCTGCCGCAGTTGTTCGGGCGTCGCGGGCGGTGCCAGTGCGGGCAGGCCGAAACGCACGCGCCCCTGCTCGTTCGCGCTGTTACCGAAAGAGGTGTTGGAAATGCTCAGCGTGGTTCCGGGGGTGTTCGGGAAGATTTGAGACCCGGCCGCAAACGAATTTATCCGGTCGTAAGCCAAACGGTAGTTGACGCGAACAGAGGTCTTGCCGTCCTTGAACGGGTCCCAGGCCAGGCCGACCGACGGCCCGAAATTATTCCAATCGTCATCGAACAGCTTTCCTTCGACCCATCTCAGGGTGTTCGAGGGGGCCGCGCCCAGTTTGACCAGTTGATTCGGGACGAGGACGGGCCCGCTGGCCGAGCGCGGGGCCATCTTGGGCTCCCAGCGCAGGCCGTAATCGAAGACCAGGTTGGGCCGAATCTTCCAGCTATCCTGAAAGTAGAAGTCGTATTCCGCGTAGCGTGCGTCGAAATTGTAAAGCGTGCCCGCCGGAGCATAACTGTTGTTGTCCTGGGCGACGAATGACTGTTGAATCGTCCCGACGCGGCCGAGCAGGGCATTGACCGTATTGATTAACCGCGTGCGGTCAGTGCCGTTGATTCCAGAGGTCGGAATATTGAAGGCGCTGCCCGGAGTGGGCGCACTGAAATTGACGGACCTGTTCGTGTTAGAGGTTCCCCCGCCGACGGAGCTGCGCAGGTCCTCGTGTTTTTGGTAGCGCAGGTTGAGCCCGCCCTTGTAGGTGTGGGAATTGCGCACGAAGGTGATGTTGTCGACAACCTGGTAGGTCGTAATCCGGCGAAGATTGTTGATCGGCGGCTGAAAGTTAAGCGGGTCCTGGACGGCCGGGATGCCGGTTTCGAGCGTGTTGGAAAACGTAAAGGGCGGATTCGTGTTGGCGTTCTTGTCCGGGTTGTTGAAGCTGAACGCATAGCGATTGCCGCCGATCACAAACTCGTTGGTGATGTTTCCCGTCGGCGTCCAACGATAATTAATCGCCAGGTTTTTGGGATCGCGGAAGGTGTCAACGAAATTGGCCGGGCTGTCGGGGAAGGCACGACGGCCGCCGTTTCCTGAGTCGCCGAACGTATTCTGCTGGCCCTGCGCGTAGCGGACGTAGAGCAGACTCCTATCGGTCATGTTGTAGTCAACCTTGGTCGTGAAATCGTACTGCTTCTCGCGCTGCGGCGCGGCGAAGCTGAATCCGGCAGTATTCAACCCGTCGCCGACCGAGAAGTTATTCGGCAGCGGCGTCAACCCGATCAAGCCCTGGATGGTCGGGTCGAGCCCGCAGTTGGTCGGCTGCGTCAGGCACAGCGGATCGCTCGTCCCGATGTTGTAGGAGCTGATTTTTGCGGCCGGAATAATCAGATTGCCCGAAGCGTCGACGGCCGAGTTGGTGGCCCCGGCCGGAGCATTCCCGACGCCGTCGTTGCGATAACGGAAAATCCCCTGGCGGGCCTGCGCCGTGTAGACCGTGCGCGTCACTAGCTGCGTATCGTAAGAGCGCAGGAGTTGCAGGTTAGTGAAGAAAAAGAGCTTGTCCTTCAAGATCGGGCCGCCGAGGCTGCCGCCGAAGATGTGCTGCACGAACTGGCCGCGCGGCTGCTCTGTCGGAACGCCGTTAACCAGCCGCGTATTGATTTTGTTGCCGTACTCGTTGGCGTTCAAACCCGGCGTTTGATAGAACCAGAAGCCCGTCCCGTGAAACTCATTCGTCCCGGAGCGCGTGACGAGCGTGATTTGCGCACCGCTGCTGCGCCCCAGCTCGGCCGTGAAATTGCTCGTCACGACTTGAAACTGCGTGATCGAGTCCGGGTTGGTCCTGATGGGGCTCAAGTTAGAGCCGCCAAAGCTCGACTCGTTGCTGTCAATCCCGTCGAGCGTGTAATTGAAAGCGCGGTCGCGCGAGCCGTGCACGTGGATGCCGCCGCCCGCCGTAATATCCTGCGTGCTGACGACGCCGGGCTGGAAGAGGATGAAAGTCAGCGGATTGCGGCCGCGACTTCCGACGATGGGCAGTGTTTCGAGCGTCCGTTGCTCGACCGTGTTGCCGAAATTGCCGGAGCTGCTCGTTTGCACCAGCTCGGCCGAGCTGACGACCGTCACCACGTCGCTCAGGCCGCCGACTTCAAGCGCCACGTCAACGGTCGCGGGCTGGTTGACGTTGACGGGGTTCGAGGTGGAGATGAAGGTCTTGAATCCCTGCTTCTCGACCTTGACCGTGTAGGTTCCGACCTGCACCGACTCAAAGGTATAGCTCCCGGTCGAGGTCGTCTCAGTCGTAAAGGAAACTTGCGTCCCCTCGTTTGTCAGCGTCACAGTTGCGCCCGGCACGACCGCTCCCGTCGGATCAGCGACGGTTCCCGTGACGCGTGATGATGTGCCCTGGCCCCGGGCGACGCCGAAGATGGCGAGCAACAGAACGAGCGCGGGCAGGAGGGGGCGATAGTTTCTTCTCATTTTCTACTCCTGAATTTTCAAGGGACAGATTAGTGTCCGCAACAGACAGCAAGGCAAAGGCAGCATTCTTTTCTGACAAAGAAATACTGAATATCCTGAGACCCTCTAGGTTAGTGGAAAGACTACAGCCTGGATCATGACCTACAGAGGACATGCGCTGCAACAAAATTTAAAGGTAAGAGCGACAACCGCGTGATGCCCGTGTCGCCTGTTATCTTGCTGCAAAGCCATTATAGACTTTTTCCCCGCGTTAGTGAAAGCTAAAAGATTGGACCTCCGAAACCGGGTGCAAACCGTCGCGGCCCGGCCCGGTTTTCGCCTCCGCCGCCCGGGCTCTGAAAGCTGCTCAAGCCCGATTTGACGCACGCCGCGGCGCGCTCGCGCCCTCGCACGCAAAGCCTAGAGGCCATTGAAGGTCTCCGCGCCGAGCGAGCGCAAGAGCGCCCTGGCCTTGACCAGCGACTCCTCATATTCATACTCGGCGCGGCTGTCGGCGACGATGCCGCCGCCCACGTTAAAGCGCGCCCGGCCGTCACGCACGACCATCGTGCGAATCGCCACGCTCAGGTCGAGCGAGCCGTCGGAGGACAGATAGCCGATGGCTCCCATCGAAAGCCCGCGCGGCACGCTCTCCGTCTCCTTGATAATCTCCATCGCGCGAATCTTCGGCGCGCCCGTGATCGAGCCGCAGGGGAACGCCGCGCGCAGCAGCCCGGCCGCTGTCACCTCATTGCGCAGTCTGCCGCCCACTCGCGAAACCAGGTGAAAGAGCGTCGGGTGTTCCTGAAGAGCGCACAGCTCCAGGACCTCGACCGAGCCGTAGCGGCAGACGCGCCCCAGGTCATTCCTTAAGAGGTCAACGATCATCACATTCTCCGCGCGATCCTTTTCGCTCGCCAGCAGCTCCGCGCGCAGCCGCGCATCGGCCCGCGCCGAGCGCCCGCGCGGCCGCGTCCCCTTAATCGGCCAGGCCTCTACACGCCGCCCGCCCTCGCCAGTCTCGACGCGCAGAAACCTTTCGGGCGAGGCGCTGATGACCACGTCTTCGCGGCGACGAATGAAAGCCCCGAAGGAGGACGGGTGCTCTCGCCTGAGCCGCATGAAGACCTGCTCGGGCCCGTCTCGGGGGTCGAGCGGGCAAGATAGCTGCTGCGTCAGGTTCGCCTGGTAAATATCCCCTGCGGCGATGTGCTCTTTGATCCGGCCGACCGCCACCACGTACTGCTCGCGCGTCATGTTGGAGGCCACGGGCGGCGTGTCGCGCGGCCCCGGATTCAAGCCTTCACAGCCCTCTTCTGCGACCCTGATGCGACGAGCCGCGTCGTTGATTGCCTCCTCCGTCTCGGCCAGGCGCTGCCGGGAGCCCGCGCTGACAATCCGGGTTCTTCCCCGTGCGTAGTCGTGGACGACGAGCGTGTCGTAAAAAGCGAGGACAGCATCGGGCTCGCCGCCCGGAGCGGGTGGCGCATCTACAGAAGAGAGGCCCGCGAGGCGTTGGCCCAATTCGTAAGAAAGGGTCGCGATGCAGGCTCCTGCGGGAAACTGCCGCGCACGCTTTTGGCTCTTCGTCGCATCACCGGCCAGGCGTTCGTCGAGCAGGCTGAGGACCTCTCCGCGCTCTACCCTGTGGCCATCCCGGCCGTGCGTTTCTATCAGCAGCCGCGGGCCGCTCGCTTCTATAATTTCGGTCGGGTCGAAGCCAGCGATGAGCAGGCGGGCCTCCGCGCCGCGCGAGCCGCCGCTATCGAGCAGGCCGAGCCGTCTGCCGGGCGCGAGCGCGAGCAGGGCGCGCAGGAGTTCGTCTACGGGGAGAGCAATTTCCCGTCCCGGTGGCCAGTGGATTTCCGCCGTTGTGCCAATCGCAGACCGCATTAGAGGAGAACCCGCACAGGCGGCGCAAGGGTCGCGTCGCCCGTCAAGCCGCCGGGCGTTACCTGTAGAGCAGGACACGCGCACGCGCGCGTCGAAACTCGTCGAGCGCCCCGTTCCATGAGCGCGCGATCTCTTCGGGAGCATCGGCACGCTTGATGGCCTCGAAGGTCCTGGCATTGACGAGCAGGCGTATGTAATCGTCCACGTTCCACTGGGCCGGATAAAACTTGCGGAGCGCGACGGCTATCTCCAGCCCGGCCCGCACGGGACGAAACTGCGCGCGGTCGGTAATGATGATGTTGATGCCCGCGCACTCCTCGCCCTTGAAGACAGAGGCTTTCGGCGTGAAGCGCACCGGCACGAAACGCACGCCCGCGAGCCTGCGTGTGTTGAGATAGGCGGCCAGCTTCTGCCCGTCGAGCCAGGGCGCGCCGATCAGCTCGAACGGCGTATTGGTCCCGCGCCCGACCGAGAGATTGGTCGTTTCCAGCAACCCTATGCCGGGATAGAGAGCCGCTTCCGTCAGGCTCCGCATGTCGGGCGAAGGATTGACCCAGACCAGGTTGGTCGAATCGAACCACATCGCTCGCCGCCACCCGTCCATCTTGATGACGCGCAGGTCGCAGCCGAGCTTGCGCTGTTCGTTAAAGAGCATCGCCAGCTCGCCGACCGTCATCCCGTGGCGCACGGGGATGCTGTGATAAGCGGTGAAGGAGAGCTTCTCAGCGTCGGCCACTGGGCCCTCGACTTCCAGGCCGTTGAGCGGGTTCGGGCGGTCCAGGATGAAGACGGGCAGGTGCGCACGCGCGGCCTCCTCCATCACGTAGCCGAGCGTCGAGATGTAGGTGTAAAAGCGCACGCCGATGTCTTGCAGGTCAAAGACGATGGCGTCGAGTTCTTTCAACTGCTCGGGCTTCGGGCGTCGGCTCTGCCCGTAGAGCGAATAGACCGGAAGGCCGCTCTGCTGGTCCTTTGAATCGGAGACCTTCTCTTCGGCCACGCCGCCGATGCCGTGCTCGGGCGAAAAGAGTGCGACCAGGCGCACGCCCGCCGCCGCTTGCAGCAGCTCTATGGTCGTCCGGCCCGCACGGTCGCGCCCCGTCTGGTTCGTCACCAGCCCGACACGCATCCCGGCCAGCTGCTTGAAGCCGTCGCGCTCCAGCACGTCAATGCCGGTCAGGACCTGGACCTCCGAAGGCGCATCCGCCCCACCGCCGCCCTGCGCGCGGCTCTTGCTCGCCGTCACGAGTTTGGCCAGGCCCGTCAACATTTCGGTCGCAAAGCGCGCCTCCCCGGCACGAGTTTTTTCGACCGACGTGTCCGTAATGGAAGCCGCGACGATCGAAGAGATGCGCCCGCGCAGGGAGGCGACATCGCCCTTGCCGTCCGGGTGAACGCGATTGCTGAGAAAGACCACGAAGGTGCGCGTGGCCGGGTCAATCCAGAGCGAAGTTCCCGTGAAACCCGTGTGGCCGAAAGAGCCGAGCGGGAAGAGGTCGCCGCGATTGGTCGAGAAACTGGTGGCGATGTCCCATCCGATGCCGCGTGCCGAGCCGTCTTCGGCCACTGCGCGCGGGCGCGTCATCGCGGCGACGGTCATGGGGCTCAGGATTCGCACGCCGCCATACTCGCCGCCGTTCAAGATCATCTGGCAGTAGACGGCCAGGTCGTCGGCGGTCGAGAAGAGCCCGGCGTGGCCCGCCACCCCGCCCATCCGAAAAGAGGTCGGGTCATGCACCTCTCCGCGCAGCCAGCGTTCGTCCGCGGGAAGGTTCGACGGCCTGCCGCCGAGATGAGTGCTCGTCGCGCGCCGCGTCTCGGTCGGAGCGATGCGCGGCGTGAGCGCCGGGGGCGGGCGAAACATCGTCTCGCGCATCCCGAGCGGCTCGAAGATATTTTTTCTCGCAAACTCGTCGAGCTGCTGCCCGCTGATGCGGCGCACCACCTCGCCGAGCGCGATGTAGCTAATGTCGCTATAGATGAAGCCGTTGCCCGGCGGATAGCGCAGCGGCTCTACGTAGAGCCGCTTGATCGCTTCGTCATAGCCGCTCCACTGCTCTTTCAGGATGAAGTCCGGCCCGTAGCCCGAGCGGTGCGTCAGCAGTTGCTCGATGGTAATCTGCTCGACCCCTTCGCCCTTCAGCTCCGGGAGGTAGCGTATCAGCGGATCGCTCAGGCGCAACTGCCCGCGCTCGACCAGAATCAGGATGCTCGTCGCGGTGGCGACGATCTTGGTCAGGCTGGCGAGATCGAAGATGGTGTCGGTCGTCATGGCTTCGCGTTGCGGGAGGATGGCGCGCGAGCCGTAAGCCTTGCGCCAGACGATGCGCCCGCGTCGCCCGACGAGCACGACCGCTCCGGGCGTCTCGTGCTGCTCGATTGAGCGGCGTGTGACCGCGTCTATCTGCGACAGCCGTTCGGCGGACATCCCGACGGTCGCGGGCGCTGCGACCCGCAGGGTCGTCGCCAACGCTTGAGCCGCCAGGACCGCGACGAGGGCAAGCGCGCAGATTTTCCCCCGACCTTTCCATAAAGGCTCTCCGGGTCTGGCGTGCCGTGGACGGATGAAGCACAGAGAGCGGGCTATCTTTTCGACTCTTTGGAGACTTGATACGATGGGCATCTCGAAGACGTAACTCTCGGTTACACTATTTCCTTTTGACCGTTTGCAGCAAATGAATTTTGGGACGAGCGAGTCGAGCAAGATACTTGACCGCGGCGGCCGGGCGAGTAGCAGCCTGGGTCTTGCGCCATAGCATCCGGCATCCTGGCCCGCCTGTCAATTCTCCGGGCTCTGTCTGCGGGCCGGGAAGCGTGCGCAACGCCGCCCCGCAGACAGGAGCCGGACAGCTCTCAACAGGGGAGAGCGGCGCTTTTCCTTTCATCAAACCCTTCGACGTTCGCGGTCGGGCGATGCCGAAAGCGCCTCGACGGCCCTCCCGACGACCCCGCGCGCACGGGCCAGTGCGTCTTCGGCTTTCGCCAGCGAACATCCTGTTTTACTCATCACCAGCGCCGCGCGCAAGTCGCCGTCGGCCTCTTCCAGCCGCACGCTCGCGTCCTGCTCTTCCAGCCCGGCTTCGGCACAGAGAATCCGCACGGCCCGCGCACGCAGCTTTGAATTGCGCGCCTTGAGATTGGACATCCGGTTGCCCGCCGCGTAACCGAGGCGAACGAGCGCGGCGGTCGAAAGCATATTGAGCACCATCTTTTGCGCCGTCCCTGCCTTGAGCCGCGTTGACCCGGCGAGCACCTCGGGGCCGACGACCGGGACCAGACAAACATCGGCCGCGCGCGTCAGTGGCGAGCCCGGCACACAGGCGAGCGCAACCGTGAAGGCGCCGAGCGAGCGAGCATGCTCAAGCGCGGCGAGCGTGTAGGGCGTGCGCCCCGATGCGGCGATGCCGACGACCGCGTCGCTGCCCTGCAAGCCCCGTGCTTCCACGTCGCGCACGCCCGCCGCGCCGTCGTCTTCCGAGGCTTCGACGGCCTGGTAAGTGGCCTCGTAGCCGCCCGCGATGATTCCCTGCACCAGCTCCGGCGAGACGCCGAAGGTCGGCGGGCACTCCGCCGCATCCAGCACGCCGAGCCTGCCCGAACTCCCCGCGCCGACGTAGAAGAGACGCCCGCCCGCGCGCAGCCGCTCGACGATTCCCTCAACCGCCTGCGCGACCTCCGGCAGCACCCGCCGGACGGCCTCCGCCACACGCGCGTCCTCCTCGTTCATCAGGCGCACGATCTCGCGGGCGGGGAAAGAGCTGAGCTGCGCCGTGCGCGGGTTTTCCTCTTCCGTCAGAGGGATGTCTGCATTGCCTTCTGGATACATCGGCGCACGGTTCAACGTTCACAGTTCGACGTTCAAGGTTCAAGGTTCAAGGTTCAAGGTTTAGAGCGCGAGACTCATGCTTCGGAGTTTCGGGTTTCTGGCTCTGTCTCCGGGCGCTCTCCGTTTCAGCCCGCCATCCGCAGTTTATCCAATCTATCATGCGCCATGCGGGCGGCGGCGATAACGGGCGGCAGGTGCGGCGGGGCGAGAAAAGCGCCCGGCGCGAGCTGTCTGACCTCTTCGCGCACAGAATCGAGCAGCACTCGACCGGCCGCAAAAACGCCGCCGACGTAGGCCACCTGAAAGCGCCCGCGCTCCATCCGCAGCTCGCGTATGACGGCGACGGCGGCCATTCCCAGCTCGCGTCCGGCTTCGACGACAATCGAGCGCGCGACCCTGTCGCCGCGCCGCGCAGTTTCGATCACGCACCGGCCGAAACCGGCGATGCGCTCGTTCGTCATGCTCGGGGCGTAGATGGCGACTACCAGGTCGTCCTCCGTCGCCACTTTGAAATAAGCGCAGGCCTCCTCGCCCAGACGGGTCTGCGGGCCGCGCCCGTCCGACTGCCTGCCGATGGCCTGCAAGGCGCGGCGTGCGATCCAGGAACCGCTGCCCTCATCGCCCGCAATCGGCCCCCAGCCGCCCGCGCAGGCGTGCCTTCCCTGCGCATTGACGCCGCAGCAGATTGAGCCGGTTCCGGCGATAATCACTACGCCCGGCTGCCCGTCTGTCGCGCCGTAGAGAGCTATCTCTGAGTCCGTCACGACCTGGAGCAAACCGACTCTCAAGCTCTTGAGAGCCTCGCGCATGCGTGCGCGCAGGTCTCCGCGCCTGACGCCCGCGAGGCCGACCTGGGCTGCGTCAATCTCCGTCGGCTGGACGCCGGACGCAGAGCAGGCCTGCGTCGCCGCTTCCCGAATCGCGGCCGCGGCATTGATGATTCCGACCCGCAGGGGATTCGACGGTCCGGCCGCGCCTTCGCCCAGCACGCGCCCGTCCGAATCGGCGATGACGGCGCGCGTCCGCGTCCCGCCGCCATCAACCCCGAGCAGGATTTCACCCTCAGAAGCCTGGCGCGGGCTCACGAATTTTGCCAGCCTGGAACTCTTCTTCATCCGGCATTTCGCGCTCCACTTTAGAGAGAGCGCGCCCCCTCGTTGCGAATTACATTGCTAATTATAGGTGGCCCTGTCTTATAATAGAAACTAAAAGTTCTTATCCTTACGATAATTAACCTTGATAACGGAGCGGCGATGGAGATACGACAACTGAGGGCCTTCAGCGCGATTGCAGAGACCGGCACGTTCACAGCCGCGGCGCTGCGGATGCACATTACGCAGGCGGCCATCAGCATGCAGATTCGGCAGTTGGAGCAGGAGGCCGGGACGCCGCTCTTCATCCGCGCAGCGCGCCGCGTACACCTGACTCAGGCTGGCGAAGCGCTGCTCGAACGCGCGCGGCGAATCCTGCGCGAGCATGACGCGGCGCTGGCGGAACTGGCCGAGCTGGCCGGAGGCGAGCACGGGCGTTTGCGTGTCGGCAGCGCCTCTGCGATGGTCACGGCAGACCCGCTGCCGCAAATCCTCAAGGAATTACGCGCGCAATACCCGAGGGCCGAAGTGACCATCTCGTCGGGCACGAGCGAGGCCCTGGTCAGGCAGATACTCGCGGGCGAGCTGGACATAGCCTTCGTCTCGCTGCCCGTCGAAGCGCACGGCATCTGGACCGAACGCCTGAGCTGTGACGAGCTGGTGGCCATCGCCAGCCCGCGTCACCCGCTGGCCGGAGAGCGCGTCGTCAGCCTCTTCACTGTGGCCGGGGAAAAGCTGATTCTCGGCGAGCGCGGCGGCAACACGCGCCGCCTGATAGACGGGCTGTTTGCGGCGGCGGGCGTCTGTCCGACGGTCGTGATGGAGTTGAGCCGGATGTCTGCTATCAAGCGGATGGTCGAAGAGGAGCTGGGCATCAGCATCGTCCCCTCGCAATCCGTGCGCGAGGAGGTGGCGGCCGGAAAGCTCGTCGCCTGGTGGATAGAGGGCGCGAGCATCAACTGGGAACTCGGCCTGGCGCGTCTCAGCGGCGACTATGATTCCCCCGTCCGCCAGACCTTCACCGGCCTCTGCAAGCAGTTTTTCAGCACCGTCGCGCCGCTCGATGCCCCGCGGCGGAAATCAAAAACGCCCAGGGAGCGGCGCAAGCGCGCGGCCCATGCTTAACCCCCCGTATTGCTCATGCTTAGCAGAGACGTGCCGCGCGCTCTTAGCAAGCGTGCCGACGCCTCAGAGCGCTTCCTTTCATCGCTTCCCACATCAAGGCTCGCCCTGTTTTCCGTCAGGGCGCGAGCTTGCGCGTCTCATCCAGTGCCGAAACCAGCCGCTCGATGTCGCTCTCGCTGTTGAAGAAGTGCGTGGCGACGCGGATGCCCTGCGGCTTCTCCGTGACGGCGACGCCCCATAGGGCCAGGTGCGCGCAGACGCGCTCGGGCTGCCCGGCCTCGACGAGCGTTTCGGCCGAGCGCGACGCCTCTTCGCCGAGCGGCGAAAGCACCTTCCAACCAGCTTCCGTGAGCCGCTCCGTCAATTGACGATTAAGCGCCAGCGCGCGCTCCTCTATCTGCGGCTGTCCGAGGTTGAGCAGGTAATCAACGGCCGCGCCGAGCGCAAAGATGGGCGCGAATTGCGGGCAGCCGAGTTCGGCCCGCGCGCTCGCATCCCGGCGCACCTCGAAACGGTCGTTGCGCATCCCGAAGGGCTCTTCGACGCTCATCCAACCGATTGCGCGCGCCCGCGTCCGTTCCAGAATTTCGCGGCTGAGATAAACGAAGCCCGCGCCGTAACCGGCCAGCATCCACTTATGGCCGGTCGCGCAGAGCGCATCAATCCGCATCCGCTTAACGTCAAGCTCGAAGACTCCGGCCGACTGGCTCGCGTTGACGACCAGCGCATGACTGCCTTTGCTGCGTCCCGCTTCCTCCAGGTCCAGGCGCAGCCCGTTTGAAAACTGAACGTGGCTGAGCGAGATTATCCCCGTCCG
>DASVWH010000202.1:0-42608 GCA_036389715.1 Pyrinomonadaceae bacterium
GGCGGCCCGCTCCGCATAAGAGACTCCGTCGGCCAGAAAAGTGATGCGGGGCGCGCGCGAGGAGGCGATGCTGATCCTCGGCCCGCTCTGTTCGATGGAGAATTGGTCTGGGGGAGTCAGGCGCACGGCCAGGTCTATGAAGAAGCGCTGCTGCTCACGGTAAGGAAGATTGCTCGAAGCATCGGCGACGACCGAATAGAGCTTGTCGCTGCTGGCCACATCAATTCGATAGAGGCCCGTTAAGCGAGACTGCCCGCGCGCTTGATCGCGCCGCGCCGGGGAGGCGTCGGTACGGCGCGGCCGCCTCTGCTGTGCCGGGACGCCCGTGCCCAGTAGTGAAAAGAGCAGCGCTGTCGAGATATATTTGATGATACCCATACCCTCTCCCCTTGCGAACCCGAGGCGGAAACGACCGTTGACCGCGCTCCGATTAACTCTGCTTAACCCTGCGAGCCACTTTATCCCCTTCCGAAGGATTCTGCCAGCCCTGATAACTCCTTGTCTATAAATGATTTTCGATGTCCTGCCTCAATGCAATACGTGAGTTTGGCCCTCCGGCTCTGTCGAGGCAAGGAGCGAGCCGGAATTTAGGGCAAACGCGCGGCAGACTAGAATTGATTGAGATTGGGCCTGAGTGTGCGCGGGCGGTCGTCATGACGGTCGCCATCAAAGATTTTCCCTGAAGCCTACCGGGCGGCGGGACGAGAAAGCGCCGGGTCTTTGATGAGAAAGCGCCGCGCCGTTGCGGTCGAACATTAACCGGAACGGCGCGACGCTTCGTCTTAAAACGATTGCGCGGGCGAGCCTGAAAGGATGCGTGGCCAGGGCGTCGTAATAAGTAACGCGTCGGAACAAGTAAGGCGTCGGAACGGGTTCGCGGCGCGCGGCGCTGAAGCTGTACCCTTTTCAGCGCGGCTAGCGGTCCACCTGCTCAAAGCGCTCGTGGTCTACCTGCTCGATGGAAATCTTCTGCCTGGGGAGACGGCTCCTGTTGACGGCTTTCCTGCCCTTGCCCGAGCGGATGCGTTCCGTAATCTTCACTCCAGTCAGGTAGTTCCTGCTTTCCGAAACGGTTTCCCCGGTCACCCGATCATTATCAATCACATCCAGTCCGATGAGGATAAATTTCCCGCTCGCGGCATCGTAGCGGAAACGATAGGTCGCCTCGGTGACGTTGCGCGAGCCGTGGTCCTGATTAACGACGAGCACGCCCCGCTCTATCCTGACGTTGGCAGGGGCCTCGACGACCCCGTAGAAAGCGCCGCCGCAGCCAGTGCACTGCAATAATTTATCGGCGACCGCGGCGCGCGATAACCCGCCCGCCTTATTTTTCAGGAGAATGACGAGCGCCCGCTGCCGGTCGTTAATCACGTCGTCCTGGTTGATGCGCTTGGACTCGACCAGTTTCACGGCGTAGTCGGGCATGGAATCGCCATTCAGATCGCCGGACACCTGCTCCTCTATTTTCCAGCCGGACGGGACGAAATCCTTGACGTTATTGGCTTGCGCGTTGATGCGCGATTTATCTATCCCGGCCCTGTTCTCCTGTGCCGGAGCAGAGAGCGGGAGAGCCGCCCCCGCAAGAAAAAGTATCAAGAGCCGGGCTGCCGATGGTAGCTTCATTATCTTCTCCTACAAAGTTGACTGGCAAAGATGGCTGGCCGGGCCGGAACGCTCGAATCAAAGCCCGGCCCGCATGGCTTTAAGAGACTCCGTCGGTGCACGGCATGCGCCGCAGCAGCCCGCTTCAGGACCTGCGTCCGAAGATGCCGGAGAGAGTTCTTCCGTCGCCGTACCTGATGTCCGCTATCTTCCAGCCGTCCGGCGTTGCGACTAAAAGGAAGACTATCCTTTCTCTCTTGCCGAAGTTTTGAAAGGTCGCGGCGACCTCCGCTCTCTGTCTGCTGCGGTTGATTCGGCGCACCGCGAACCTTTTAATATCAAAGTCCTGGGCATCATACAAGGGATCGAAATCCAGTGCGCCCGCTTCGCCCTGAGACTCTAGGGCGTCTTTCCAGATCAAGTCGGCCAGGCTCTTCTCCACATACTCATCGAGCAGGGCGCGATCAGCCGTCTGAAAGAAAGGGCCCTGTTCTTTGCGTGCCTGTTTGTAGAGTTCGGAGACCAGGGCGACGGGCGAGGGCTGCCGGGGCGGCCCGGACTTTTCGACCGCCGGAAAAGAGAAGGCTGTGCCCGCCAGGAGCGTCACCAGGAGTAAGATTGATTTAGTTATTCTCATATCGTCCGCGCTTCCTTCGATTCGTCATCGGCTACTGAGATTTATGGCCCGCGGGCGAAGACCTCTCGCGCCCGCGCCCTGATAATACGTCAGGGCCGGACGATTTTGCTTTCGCCGCCATTGGTTGGATGCTTAAAGACCGCGGGCCGGGAGCCGATTCCTTTTCGCACTCCTTTGCGCGTTAAGGTATGAAGGGCGGGAAGCCGTCAATTTTTATCAGGAGAAGCAAAGATGAGTATTCAAAGCAATAGCGGCGCGGCGGCGACGGCAACAACTGGCCAGCCGCTTCCGCCGGAAGCCTTTCTAACCCAACTGGCCTTCGGCGCGTTGATGACACAGGCGTTATACGTGGCCGCCAAACTGGGGGTCGCCGACTTACTGATCGAGCAGCCGCGGACGGCCGCAGAGTTGGCCGCCGCGACCGGAACCAACGAGCGCGCGCTCTACCGCGTCCTGCGCAGCCTGGCCAGCGTCGGCGTTTTCAAGGAGACGGAGCCGAAGGTCTTCGCGCTGACGGAGCGTGCCGAGCCGCTGCGCTCGGACCTTCCCAACTCGATTCGTGACGGCGCGGTCTTCATGGGAGAGGAATGGCACTGGCGCGTCTGGGGCAACATGCTGCACAGCGTCCGCACGGGCGAGCCCGCCTGGGAACAGGTTCACGGCGCTCCCGTCTTTGACTACTTCGCAGCCAACCCGGAACCGGCTGAAATCTTCAATCGCGCGATGACGGCCATGTCGGCTTCAATCGCCCCGGCCGTCATCGAGGCTTACGACTTCTCCGGGATAGGAACGCTGGCCGACATCGCGGGCGGCCACGGCTACTTGCTCGCGCAGGTGCTGAAGGCAAATCCGCAACTGAAGGGCATGCTCTTCGACGTTGCGCCGGTCATCGCGGGCGCGGGGCAGCTGCTCGAAAAAGAGGGGGTCGGCGAGAGAGTCGAAACGGTTTCCGGCGATTTCTTCGCGTCGGTTCCGGCGGGCGCGGACGCTTACATGATGAAGCACATCATCCATGACTGGGACGACGAGCGCTGCCGGACTATTCTGCAAAACATTCACCGTGCGATGAACGCCGACGGCAGAGTGCTGATCGTCGAAGTGGTCGTGCCCGAGGGCAACGAGCCGGACAACAGTAAGGTGGTTGACCTGGAGATGCTCTGCTCGCCGGGCGGGCTGGAACGGACGGCCGGAGAATACCGCCAGCTGCTCGCATCGGCCGGGTTCCGCCTGACACGCATCATCCAGACCAAGTCGCCCTTCAGCATCATCGAAGGCGTCAGGGCCTGAGCCCTTAACTTTGAGTTCGGGCAGGAAGCCCCGGCAGCCACTGCCGGGGCTTCACCCTTTTCAGCGTTATCCGCAGACAGCCTTACCGGAGCGTCCCGTCCGGGGCTTGCTTTACAGACACGTTTGCTGGTTCAATTCAGGGTATCGCCCGCGCCGCGCGTCTCAAGCTCCCTGCGCTTGAGACTTCGGAGACAACCGCCCGCCCTTGAAAGGATGAAGAGATGAGAAGACTGGGAGCTATTTCATTCCTCCTGCCGGTGCTCGTTTCGACCGCGTTCATCTTTGCCGGGCCCGGCCTTTCGGTCAGCCGCGCCCGTCCTTTGCAAACCGGTAAACTCGTCGGCACGGTGCTCGATGTCAACGATGCACGGATAGTCGGCGCTGCGATCAAAATCGAGAATGCGCGCTTCGGCCGCCGCCTGTTTTCCGGCGATGAGGGCGATTTTGAAGTCGAGCTGCCCGCCGGTACATATCAGATTACGGTGCAGAAAGAAGGCTTCCAGAGATTCGAGTTATCGCCGTTTCGCGTCAACGGCAAGGTCTGCGAGCTGGTCAGTATTCACATGAAGGTTCGCGAGCCTGTGTCTACATTAAAGGTCGAATAGGCCCTCCCGGCCGCGTGATGATTGAATCATCCGGCCCGCGGGTCGCGCTGCGACGGCCCTTCCGTTATCGCTCGCCGTCTCTACTGTGCGACGACGGCGGGCAGCTAATTCGAGAGGAGAAACACGATGGAACGATTGGCCAGGTGGGTTACTTACGACGCGCCTTTCGTCCGGCAGCGCTACAACAGGCTCGCCGGATTCTTCGTCTTCTTCGAGTGGTTATTTCTGCTGCCGCCGGGCATCCGTGCGAAGGTGGTCAGCCGCCTGGAACTCAAGCCTGGCAACAGCGTCCTCGAAGTGGGCTGCGGAACGGGCCGGAACCTGACCCCGCTGGTCCAGGCAGTCGGAGCGGGAGGCACGGTCTACGGCCTGGATTTGTCGGACGGGATGCTGGCAGAGGCCAGGGAGCTATCCGCCCGCAAGGGCTGGAGCAACGTCACGCTGATTCGCGCGGATGCCGCCGAGTATGTGCTGCCGGAGCCGGTTGACGGCGTCATCTTCAGCCTTTCGTATGCCGTCATTCCGGCCCACCGCGAGGCATTGCGGCAGGCCTGGGAGCAGCTTCGGCCCGGCGGTCGGCTGGTTATTATGGACGCCAGGCTGCCCGCCGGTCTGGTAGGCAAACTCCTGCGCCCGTTCGTCGTCTGGACCAGTAGATTGACCGTGCTCGGCAACCCGGACGTGCGCCCCTGGGATGAGCTGCGAGAATTGACAGGCGAAGCGGATTACGAAGAGCTTCAGTTTGGCACTTACTATATTTGTCGCGCGCGTAAGCATTAGAGAGCAGGCGCGGCCGCCGCTGCGGACGGGCTCGCGGCATGAGGACGGAGGCTGCCGGGCGGGACAGCTTCTGTTAGCGACAGCCTCCCGCGAGCTTAGACGGCTGCCGCCGGTTTATTCCTGAATCATCTCTTGCAGGACCTGCTCCTCTCTTTGGCCCGGCTCGCGCCCCGCCTCCCCGTACTTGACGGCCAGGCTAATCAGCGCGCGCGCCTGGTGATAATGACTGTCAATCAAGGTGATGCTGTTAAGAGCCTGGAACAATATCTCGGAGGCCCTCTCGGGCTGTCCCGTGCGGGCGAGCCTGGGCGCTATTTCCATTAGAGCCAGCGCCTTGCGGTATGGTCCAGAGACGCCGTCGGCGCTCACCAGAGCATGGGCCAGCGCGCGGTTCGCCAGTTCCGCCTGCTCCGCTGCGACGAAAGCATCGCTGCTCTGAATCCAATAGCGGGCAGCGGCGAAGGGCTCTCGGAACAGCTCGGCGAGCTGAAAAGGGAGGCCGTTATTTCCGGCTCGAACAGATAGTTTCGCAATCTCGGTGAGGGCGGCATGGCGTCGCTCCTCGGAGCTTATCGTCCCGGCAAGCTCCAGCGCCTCTTCATAGTGAGCGGCGGTCGCATAACCGTTTGCCAGCTCGGCCAACAGCCTGTCGCGCACGACCATGTCCTGTTCGCCGCGGACCTCTTCCTCTCTGCCAAGCTCTGCGGCCTGGGCCAATAAAGCCAGCGCCTGCTCCGTGTGACCCGCCCTCTGATATTCGAGCGCCACTCCGACCAGCGCCGACGCGAACTGGAACGCGTCCTCTATCCTTTCGATAATCGCGTCGGCCTCGTCATAGCGTTGAAGGTGAGCCATGCTCGCGGCGATTTGCCCTAGCGCCGAGTCCCTGGCAAAAGTCTGGCCCAACCCGACATAGGCTGCCCCCTCGTATTCGTCGCAGAGACCCAGGGCCAGCGAGAGGAGCTGACCCGCACGCTCCTCTTCACCCAGTTCCTGATAAAGAGCCGCAATCTCTACCAGGCAATTGATGCGATCCTGCGTCAGCTCTATCCCTTCGGCGGCCACGGTCGATTCCAGGAGCAGCTCGGCGGCCTCGGGCTTGCGCCCTTCTCGCTCGGCCCTGGCCGCTAACTGGCACAGGACGGGCGCTTTCAAATCGGCGTACTCGATTGCTCGCGCCAGCTCGACGGCGCGTGTGAAGGAGCCTTTCCCGGCACAGGCGAGGGCTATCGCGCCGAGCGCCGGGGCGCTATCGGAGAGGCTTCGTGCGACTTCGAGGGCGTTCTCTAACTCCCCCGCTTCCGCATACTTGACGGCCATCTGCTCTCTTGCCAGGGCATGAAGATTTTCGTCTTCGATGAGTTCCAGTATCTCCCCGGCGAAGTCTGCATCCTTGAGCTCGACACATCTGGCGGCGATATTGACGAACGTCTGGTCGCGCAGGTACGGGTCGTCAATCATCTCCGCCGCTCCGACGGCCGCATCCGTCAGCCCCGCTTCGGCATACCCGCCCGCGACGAGCGAGAATACTTCGGACGAGCCTTCGAGATCATCTATGCTTTCGGCCAGCTGCGCAGCACAGTCCAGGAAAGCCTCTG
The DNA here is from genome assembly GCA_036389715.1 of Pyrinomonadaceae bacterium. Classification (GTDB taxonomy): domain Bacteria; phylum Acidobacteriota; class Blastocatellia; order Pyrinomonadales; family Pyrinomonadaceae; genus DASVWH01. The sequence goes on from DASVWH010000202.1 coordinate 6,510, forward strand.
CCGTCAAGCTCTCTCCCGCGCCGTCGTCGTCAATAATATTTTCACTCATATGTTGTTCCGCCTGAGGCCGGACTTTGAAGTACGGGATGTTGAAGCGCCAGACTTTGAAGTACAGGACTTTGAGTCGCCGCGACCGGCCAGCCATAGCCGAGGGCCTGGACAGTCTCTGCGCCCTCGCAATGAAGACGCGGCAAGCCTGGCGACAGAGAGAGTGCGGGCGCGGCTGAATGAATGGAAACGCGACCGCGCCGCGTTCATCTCAGATAGCCGGAACTGTCCGCGGCCCCGGACACCGGTTTCAAGAGCGCGCACCGCACGAAGGTTAACAGTGATCCCGCACCCAGTTGAAAGTCAGCCGGACGTTTCGGCCCGAACTCCAGACCGGCCCGTCTTCCAGGCTGCTCAACTGGTACATATCATCGGAGCCGAAGGGGTTGAGCTTCTGTTTGCCGAAGACCAGGGCGACCGACGCTAGACTGTCGGGCGTCAGCAGCAGTGGAGACGTTTCTTGATTTTCGCCCGCCGTGCTTTGATGCAGGCTGTGCCCGTCTGGAAACACGATCTTGATCTGCTTGCGCGCAGTGATGCCCGGCCCCGTTCGCAGAACCAGCTCCGGGACGCTCGCGCTCGGCGTCACGCTCAACTGAATCATATCGCAGTCGTCCTGCAACTGCCCATTGAAGCTCTGCCACGTAATCAGATAAAACCCGTGCAGGGGGAAGATCGTCAGACCCGCCGCCAGCCTGTAGTTACCGCTGCCCGAGAGAGAATGCGCCTCTCCCGCCGGGCAATGGCCCGGAGAGTTTCCGGCAAAGAAGAGCCCCTGGCATTTATTGCACCGGCGCCAGTTGTTTTGACCCGGCCCGGCGTCTTCAAAGAGCGTGTAGCGGCCGCTGCCGTCTGGCGAGTGCGTGCCCCCGGCCGGGCATCTGCCGCGAGAGTTTCCGGCAAAGAAGAGCCCCTGGCATTTATTGCACCAGCGCCAGTTCTCCTGCCCCCCGGACGGAGTATTATGGACCAGCTTGTAGTTGCTGCTGCCAGTGAAGCTGTGAGGCCCGCCGAAGAGACCTGCGTTCGGGCAGGAGCCCTGTGAGTGATTACCGGCGAAGAACAGTCCCTGGCATTGGTGACAGCATCGCCAGTTGTCCTGTGTTGCCATACCTTCCTCCTTTTCGTAAGTGAGTCGCCTGTCCGCGGGAAAGCATCCGACAGCCGGGCGGTTGAGGGGTTGCGAAAGTGAGCGGGTTTGAGCACTGACATGATTGACACTTCCGGCTGTCGTGAGGAGACCTCTCGGCCGGAATTGAATGATCGTGAAGAATCGTCCAGAGCTTCGAGTTCGTCTAATGAAGAGGACTCGTGCAACGATATTCCAATGCACCGGGGCTGTCAAGAATTGGCATGGAAACGAAAACGGGCCGCCGGACGTTGAGAAATGGCGGCCCGTCGCCGGGGTTTGAGCCGCCTGGCGACCGGCCGTCACACTAACGCTGCCGGAAAAGGTCTGTATCCTGATTGTGAGAGAGGCCCGGAGGGTCGGCGGAACGAATTGCTATGCGGCGATGGCTTAAAGCGGCGAGCGTCAAGGCTCAACAACTAATAGTTAATGATTAACGTTTGACGGTTGAGGTCTTTGATCTTCGCCACACGCTTCCTCTTCCCAGCTCTTGAGCGAATACTGTTTCTTGAGGCTTCTAAAAACCACCACCTTGACCTCCTGAATAACATCGGCCTCGTCCTCTTCACCCGCCACTTCTACTTTCAGGCAGAGCCGGTAATTGATGCCCGCGACGACCTGGCTCTCGGCATGCTCGACGGAGATGAGCTTGATTTTGGTCTCCCGTTTGCGCGCCCGCTCGCCGACGGCGAACCGGGCCGCCGCGATAACGTCTGCCGACTTCGGAGAGGCCTCTTTATATCCGCCGACGATAGGCGGACGTTGTTGTGCCATGGCCGCAATCACACAGCCGAAAGCAGCGCTCAGGACGACCGAGCTAATCAATGCCAGCAAACTCTTTCTCATTTTACGCCTCACACAACTAAAGAATCTTAAAACACCAGGGACACGATAACATGCTCGCGCCACTTCGAGCAGCCGCCCGCCGTAGTCGGAGACCGGCCCGCGCCGGGCTTCGGGCTACAGGCCTCAGAGACGACGGGTGAGAAACGTTTTGCAGAAGGGGGCGCGGCTGCGGTTCATCAGGCCGGGCCGGACAGCAGCGCGTCCTTTACTTATTGCGCCTGTATCTTTCCATCGTCAGGTTAAGGCTGAGCATCTTTTCGTTAATCGTTTTGATGAGCGGGCCCCTTTGCGCTTCGTCCGTGCAGGCGGCGAGCTGCTCTCTGAGAGCCTCTAACTCCTTGAGCATCTGCACTTCCTCGGGGACGAAATCCCCGTTCTTGAGGATCGAGTAAGCGATGCGCAAATGCTCGGGCGTCTGGAAATAGCCGTTGAGGTCGAGCGGCTTGCCCTGGCCCGGAAGATTATCGAACTCCCCTTTTGCCACGGCCTTTTTGATCTGTTCTTCGACAAATTTTTCGATAGACATAATGCCTCCCTCGGATGAGCCACGGTTATTGAAAGTTACGACCGGCCCGGCTGAATTGTTCCGCGGGCGACAGCCGCACCGGCCCGGCCCCGTCCGCGTCAATGCATCTATGGCTCAAGCGGAGAGATAGTAAACGCCGGTTTGATTCTTTCCCGGCGCCCTTGAACTGTGTAGAATGCAGCGCATCATTCGAGGGCGATGGGGTTCGCCCCTGTAACCGCACGCTGACGGCAAGGTCCGTGCTGATGACTCCTAATCACTTCGCGCACGCGCTCTCTCTCTCTGCGCTGGCGAAGGCCGGTTAGGGGTTTTCGTTTGAAGGAGAGAAAAGTGGAGACGCTGGCAAAGTATCTGGCGGTTGGAATCGGCGGAGCGATGGGAGCAATGTTCCGTTACTACCTGGGCGGCTCCGTGCTCTCGCGGGTGGCCGCGCCGTTTCCGACCGCGACGTTCGTCATCAACGTCAGCGGCTCATTCATCATCGGCTTCTTCCTGACGCTCGTCACCGAGCGCATCAGCATCAACCCGCATTGGAAGCTCGCCGTAGCCGTCGGATTCGTCGGCGCTTACACGACCTTCTCGACCTTTGAATACGAGACCGCCAGGCTTGTCGAGGAGAAGGGCTACGTGCTGGCGCTGCTCAACGTCGTTCTCAGCTTCGCAGTCGGGTTCGCGGCCGTCTGGGCCGGAATCATCACCGCGCGCAAGCTCGCCGGAGTCCCGCCGATGAGCAGTGACCTCTACACGCGGTTCGAGCAACTGGCCGACGACGGCGACCCTGCGCAGGCTCCCGGCGCTGAGCGTGACATACGAGATTCCAGTATCGAGCTTGCAAGGCCGGAGAAAGACGAGCTGCAAGGTTGACTGCGCAAGAGAGAAGATAGGCACTTGCTACGGAAGCGAAGCTGTACGCTTGTGTACTTATTCGCGAACAATTAACCTGTAGAAGAGACAGCGAGGGTAGGCGGCGAGCGCGAGGGCGCTGGTTTGAAGAGGACGGTTATCCGAGGGGTGAAAGACAGTATGGCGAATGAGGTGAAGCGGGCGCTGGTCGTCGTTGACGTGCAGAATGATTTCTGTCCGGGCGGCGCGCTGGCCGTCCCCGGCGGCGATCAGGTCATCGCGCCGCTCAACGGCTTGATAGAGGAGTTTCTGGCGCGCGAGGAGCCCGTCTTCAAGAGCCGCGACTGGCATCCGAAGCAGACCAAACATTTCGCGGAGCACGGCGGGACGTGGCCCGTCCACTGCGTACAGGGAACGCACGGCGCGGAGTTTCACCCGGAGCTGTTGGACGACCCGCGCATCACGGTCGTCTCCAAAGGCATGGGCGATGAGGACAACTACTCGGCCTTTGACGGGACCGAGCTGGCGGCGAGCCTGCGCCGGGAGGGCGTCGAAGAGGTCTGGGTCGGCGGCCTCGCCACGGACTATTGCGTCAAGAACACAGTGCTCGACGCGCTCCGCCAGGGATTCAAGGTCAGGGCCCTGGCCAATGCCATGCGCGCCGTCGAAGCCAGCCCCGGCGACGGCCAGCGCGCCCTCGAAGAGATGCGCCGGGCCGGAGCGGAAATCGTTTGAGTGAGCAGTAAGCAGTAAGCAGTGAGCAGTGAGCAGCTAAAGAACGTGACTGCTCGTTGCTTTGCTGCTTCCCGCAGGCCACCGACTGCTTACCGCTCACTGCTTACTGTAGACTGCTTACTACTTACTGCTCACTGCTCACTGCTTACTGAAAATGGGTGCACTGAATATTGACCGTTATCACGCCGCGATGGGCGACGCGTCTTACAAGGACGTGACGCGGCTGCACGGGAAACTGCTGAGCGAGGCGCGGGCCACCTTTTACGTCACGCAGCGCAAATTGCCTTTCGCTCCGTGCCTCGGCCATGAGCGGCTGGCGCGCTCACTGATCGAGAGCCAGATTGATCGTCCGCGGATACGCTTTCTCGAACAGGACCGCGGCGGCCTCAAGCTCTTCGCAGAGGCCATCGAGGACATGCACTTCGTCGGCGCGGTGCGTGCCGTGCGGCCCGCCACGATTGTCTTCGCGCACCAGCCTTTCGCGGACATCACAGGCCCCTTCGGCCTGACACAGGCGCAGGAAATCAAGTTCGAGCACGCCTTCGACCTCCCGATGACGACGGCGAGCCTGGCCATGCAGTTTCGGATGGCGGCGGGCTCGCGCTGGCTCTCGGACTTTTCGCTGCGGCGCAACGGAGACATCGAGCGCGCTGTCGAAGTCGCCACCTACGCCTTCATCGGCGGCTTTAACGACACCTCTAACATGGAGGCCGCGCACAGGCTAGACATCCCGGCGGTCGGGACCGAGGCTCACTACTGGCAGCAGTCCTACATGGAATTCATGGACGAGCCGGAGACAGAGCCGCGCACGGGACGCCCCAAGCATTTCGAGCAGGTCGCGTTCGAGCGCTGGCTCGACGCCAATCCCAACGGGACGACTCTCCTGCTCGACACGATTGACGTTTACATGGGGGCGGTTCACGCCGCGATGGCGGCCACTTCGACCGAGCTGCGCAGGCGCGCCTTCAAGGGCTTTCGCGTTGACTCGGGCAACCTGGCAGAGCTTGGTAAGTGGTGTCTGGATTTCTTTGAAGCGAACGGGCTGAACGGACTGATGCCCATCCTGACGGGCGACCTCGACGTGGAAAAGTTGGCTCGGATAGTCGAGGAGTTTCCGCAGGCGGCGGGCTTCGGCATCGGGACGAAACTTTCGAGCGAAGTCCGCTCCATCGCGGGCGTCATCTTCAAGGAGTGTGTGATCGAGGGACGCCCGACGCTCAAAGCCTCGAACACGCCGGAGAAGATTACGCTGCCCGGCCGGTTGCAAATCTTTCGCGGGATAGACGCGCACGGGCGCTACGTCGCTGATGTCACCGGGCTTGATGACGAGGAGATTGAGATTCCCGGCGCGACGCAGGTCGAACGCCTCCTCGTTCCCTTCTGGGAGAACGGCCAGCACGACGCCATCCCTTCGATCACGAAGCAGAAAGCGTTCGTCGAAGAGCAACGCGTGCGCTTTACGGACATCAACAATTATCCCTGCGCGCTCAGCGAACGGCTGCGCGGGCTGCGCGACGAATTGACGCAGAGGATGCGCCGCGACCATTCGGGATGGGCGGAGGTCTTGAAACTCCCGGAGCACCTCGCCGCCCAGGCTTTCCCCGCTGACATCTCCGCAACGCGACAGGGGCCCGTGCCGGGCAAAGACGGGCCGGAATAAAACCCAGCGCCGGGGCCTGGAATTGAGGCGGCAGATTCTTCGCCCTTCATCAGTACGAGAGGGCCCGCTGGCCGGTTTTTACATCCTTCTTTTCACCAAACTTCTCTTCCAACAAAAACAGTCCGCCCGCGACTCTACAATGAGTGGCGGGCGGGCTGTTCGGCTCTTAGCCATTGTAGTGCGGCCTTTCTTCGAGCGGATTTGCTCGCCTGAAGAAAGGCCGTGCTCCGTGTCTACTTCTTCTTCCCCCTGCGCTTGGTCACTTCGATCACGACCGAGACAGTATTGCTGCTGGCCTTCCCGCGCGAATCCGTGACTTGCAGAGTCGCACGGTAAGAACCGGCAGTGCTGTAGGTGTGCGAGACGGTCGGGCTGGGCTGGGTCACCGCCGCCGTGCCGTCGCCGAAGTTGAAGGTGTAGGAGGCGATAGTGTCTGCCGGGGCCGCCGTATCCGGGTCGCTTGAGCCGGAGCCGTCAAAGTTGACGACGAGGCCCTCGCTGCCCGAAGTCGGGTTGGCCGAGAGAGCGGCCGTCGGCGCTGTGTTCGGGCGGCAGGCTTCGTTGCCCCTGACCGTGTACTGGCCCAGGCCCACCAAACCGTCCGGCATGTTATCCGGAGTCAGCGTCACGGCCACACCGTTGACGGCGACCCTGGTCAAAAACTGCTCCAGGCGCTGACCCACGGACGGGTTGCCGATGCCGCTGGTCGGCACGACGATGGTAATCGTCCCGTTGGCGCTGAAGCCGCTGAGCGGGTCCGCGGTGAGCAGCGTCGTTCCCTTCTTGCCATACTTGAAAGCCACGTCGGAAGCACCCGTCGTGCTCGTCATCTGCACCACGTAAATGCTGCCGTTAGGAGCTTTAAACTCGACCGGCCAGATTGAGTTGGCAGGCACGATGCTCAGGTCCGCGACCTTGAGAGTGAAGACCATCTTGCCCGCGCCGATGCCATACGGCTCGGCTATGGACAGGCTCTGCACGTCGTGGCCAGCCAGCGTATCGAGCGAATCTCCGGTCGGATCGGAGAGGATTCTGGTCCCCGTACCGGAGCACGGGTCTTCGCTGCTGCCGACCGGGAACTCGCCGCAGTTGAGGCCCTCGCCCTGTGCGTTGATGGCCGTCACCTTGTAGAAGTAGGCCGTGTTGGCGGCCGTCGCGGTCGCGTCGTCGTAGGTTGTTTTATCGGCCGTGATGGTCGCCAGCGGAGCGCCGTAGGTTCCCGGCTGTGTGCGACGATAAATCCTGTAGCCTGTAATGGCCGAGCCGCCGTTGTCCGGCTCCGCCCAGCTCAGGTGAACGATGCCCGCGCTGTCGCGGCTGACGCTCGTGACGCTCGGCGCGGCGGGGCCGACGGGCTCTGCCGGGTTCGGGTCAAACTGTGCGAAGAGCCGCTTGCCGCCCGCCTGGCGCGCGATGGTCGTGAAGGCCGAGTAGGAGTTCTTCGTTCCGCTGACGCAGCCGTCTATGCAGCCGTCAGGATAGCCGACCAGCACGCGTCCCTGCGCGTCAACGACGGCATCCATAAAGTCCAGCAGGTTGCGGTCCGGGATACCGGCATCCGAATGGGCTTTGCAGGGCACTGTGCCGAGATTACAGATCGTGCCGCGTTGAACAGGGTCGTTGGGCGTGGCGTCAACGGTCGTCCAGTTCTGGCCGCCGTCGAAGGTCGTCGCGATATAGAGATGCCAGGGAGCGTCCGCCGGATACTCCGCGGGCTCCGTGTAGTTGCCTTCGACCGTCGTTCCGAGGAACGCATAGGCAGCGCGGTCGTCGTCGCCAGCCACGACGGTCGGGAAGGTCGAGTTCTTGAGTCCGAAGGAGACGCCGACATCCTGGTCGCTGACCCAGCTGTCGCCGCGGTTATGCGAGACGGCGACGTGCGGGTTGCCGTCGGCCGCCTGGTAACCTAAATAGATAGTGCCGTTTGCGCCGATGCCGACCGAAGCGTCAACGAGGAAGCCGGTCGTGCTGCTGTTCGGGGCGGTCCTGATTCCCCAGGTCACGCCGTTGTCGGTCGAGACGGCGACGCCAGCCTTGCCGCCGCAATTCTTATTCGCGACGTAGACGGTTCCGTCGTTGGCGACTTTCGCGTGGCCGTGAATGGCCGAGCACTCGGTCGTGTAGATGGGGACGCCGGGGCCAAACGTCAGGCCGCCGTCGTCGCTACGCGCGCAGAAGGCCGTCACGCTCTCCTGCGAGCAGTAGTAGATGGCGTTCGGGTAGAGCGGATGCGGGGGCGGCGCGGGGCTGGCCGACTCGTTAAAGGGGCCGCCGCCGATGGTCTGGTGGTCCACGCCGGACGGGATACCGCCGCCCTGGCTCGGCAGCCAGCTCTCGCCGTCGTCGTCCGTAAAGAAAGTGATGCTGTCCTGGCCTGTCAGCTGCGAGACGAAGGTGCGGCCAGCGTTGGTCGTGCGGTTGCGGTCTGTGAAAAGGATCGGGTCGAGGCTGGTCACGAACGGCGGGCTCTTGTCTTCCCACAGGGCCTTGGCCGGTGAAGCGCAATCGTCGAAGGTCACGCGCAGGGCCTCTGAGCCTGCCAGGAAAATGGCTCTCCCCGTCTGCCAGTTGACGCCGATTGAGGGCTCGCCCGCGTCCGTTCCCATCCCGCTGCTCCTGGGCGGCGTGTAGTTCTGGAAGCGCGGCGTGCTCGGGCCGGGCGCTGTCGGCGCTGGCTGGCTGGGCTTTTCCACCAGCTCGACCGTCGCGTTGTAGGTCTGTCCGAGCGGAGCGAAAGGAACGATTCTCAGCTTGTACTGTCCGGCAATCGCGGGGAAAGTGGCGACTTCCGGGTCGGCCGACGTGGCCGAATCCGTAACTGCTGTATTATCAGCCTTTAATACGTAAATATCATAGTCGGCCTTGGACTGCGCCCAGGCGACTGTCAGGCGAATATTATGTGTCGTGTCATACCCCGCGGGAACGTCCACCGTCAGCCCGTAATCGTCGCAGGGAGTGACGTTATCGCAGACCGGGCCCGTGTTGGTCGGGACGTTCGAGGTCGGATTGGCGGCCAGATAAGGCCCGCCCGTGAAGCTCAGCGACGGCGTCGCGGCCGAGAGCACGCCGCTGCCGGGGCTCGAAGCAGAGCCGGAAAGGCCCGCCGCCAGGGCCGCGACGACGCACAGGACGGAGGCGAAAATTATTCTCGTGCGAATCCCGGATAAACCGATAAGTCTTAAAGTTTTCTTAGCTTTAGGGAGCTTACTAGGCATGGATGGTCTCCTTCTCGTCACTGCTGGATGGGTTAGAAATGTTCCCCGGCGAGACCGGGGCTGCCTGAGCGAAAAAGTGCGTGCCGCTGAAATCACCTGTCATGAGAGAACAACTCGAAGGTTTCATCTTCACGAGCACCGCCAAATAAGGGTTGACTGGCCGCTTGTCTGCCATGCTTCAAGTTAAGCCCGGGTGGTTGAGAAAAACTTGAGTTAAACTTGCGCTCAACCCCGGCCCGCGCTCAAACCCCGCCCGGCAGCCATCCGCGAGCCCCCCGCCTTCGCCCCCGGGATGCCTTTCCGCGAAGGATGCGCGGAGGGTTAAGTGCTGTGAATGCTGCCCTTACGATTTCGCCCTGGATAAGGCGCGGAGAGCCCTCACGCTGTTTTTTTCATCCCGCGCGGGCCGGGATTTTTTTTAGAGGTGAGGGCGAAAAAAATTAAGCAAGGGAGGGCTTGCCTGCGAAACAAGGAGAGCCTGCCTGCGGCCCGCCCGCGAGAGTTTGAGCGAGCCCTTGCCGGATTAAGCGGCCCGGCCAGGTGCGCCCGCGCCGCTCATCAACCGGACGCGGGCCTGCGGCCGGAGGCTTTCAGTCGCCCTCTCACCGCCGATTGTGTATACTAAGGCCCGTCTCCACTCATTCTATCTAGTCAAAGTCCGGGAGTATTCACGCTCATGAGATTACTGATACTGGTCTCGCTCCTGCTCTGCTTGCCCTGCGCCCTGCTGGCGCAAGGCGGCCCGCCCAAGGAGCGCAAGCTGTTTCCCTATAACTACAAGATTGACGACCTGCCCAACGGGCTGCGGCTGATTACGGTTCCGACCGACTACCCGAACCTCGTCGCGCTCTACATCGTCGTCCAGACCGGCTCGCGCAACGAGATCGAGGCGGGCAAGAGCGGCTACGCGCATCTCTTCGAGCATCTCATGTTTCGCGGCAGCGAGAACTACACGGCCGCCCAGCGAGACGAGATTCTCAAGCGCGCCGGGGCCGACTCCAACGCCTACACGACCGACGACCGCACCGTCTATCACGAGGTCTTCTCGAAGGACGATCTCGACCAGATCATGAAGCTGGAGGCCGACCGCTTTCAGCGGCTCAAGTACGCGCCCGACGCTTACAAGACGGAGACGCGCGCCGTCCTCGGCGAGTACAACAAGAACAGCTCCAATCCCTCGGAGAAAATCTTCGAGGTCCTGCGCGAGACGGCGTTTAAGAAACACACCTACTCGCACACGACGATGGGCTACATCAAAGACATAGAGGACATGCCCAACCAGTACGACTATAGCTGGCAGTTCTACAACCGCTATTACAGGCCCGAGTACACGACCATCATCGTCGTCGGCGACGTGCAGCGCGACCAGGTGCTCTCCATGACGCAGAGATATTTCGGCGAGTGGAAGCGCGGCAACTACGCCCCGCAGATACCGGCCGAACCGGCGCAGACCGAAGCGCGCGAGGAGAGCATCAAGTGGTCTTCGCCCTCGCTGCCCTTCGTTGATGTCGGCTTTCGCGGCCCGGCCTACACGGACGACTCGAAGGACAAGCCCGCGCTCGACCTCCTGGAATCCATAGCCTTCGGCGAGAACTCGGACCTCTACCAGCGGCTCGTGCTCAAAGAGCAGAAGGTGGACTCGCTCGATACTTCATTCAGCAGCCGCATTGACCCCGAGCTTTTCTACGTCGAGGCCCGCGTCAAGGACGAGAAGGACCTAGATTACGTCCGCGACCAGATACTGGCGACCTTCAAGCGTTACACGACGGAGCTGATCCCGCAGTCCAGGCTCGACGCGACGCGCTCGCGCAAGCGTTACAGCCTGGCGCTTTCGATGGACAGCTCCGACGCGATTGCGGGCGTTCTCGCCCCCTTCGTCGCGCTGCGCCGCACGCCCGAGACGATGAACAGGCTCTTCGACGTTTATGACAGCATCACGCCCGAAGACATCCGCGCGGCCGCGGCCAGGTATTTCATCGAACGCAACCGGACCATCGTCACGCTCAGAAGCACGGCCGCAAATAAAGGAGGGGCGGAATAATGTTGATGCGAAATCGCTTCTCAGGCTCGAACGGGAAAAGCTCGCGGCTCATGGCCTTTGGCCGGACGTTCACGCTGGCAGCCCTCTGTGCGCTCGGTTGTGCGCTCGGGGCGACGCAGGCCGCATTCGGCCAGGATAGGGAGAGAGGGACGGGTATCAAGCCGCCGACGGTTACCACTACGACCATGAGCAAACAGCCACAGAAAGGAAGAGCCGGGAAAGGGGGCGCGCCTGCATCCGGCGCTGGTACGGCCAAGGCTACGGCCGGGCCCGCGAGCGTGCTGCAACCCAACAGCTCGCCGCTGGTCTCTTTCCGCATCCTCTTTATGACGGGCTCGGCCTCCGACCCGAAAGGCAAGGAAGGGCTCGCAGCTCTGACGGCCGCGATGCTCGCCAAGGGCGGCACGCGCACTATGTCTTACGACCAGATCACGGACGTGATGTACCCGATGGCCACCTCCTTCGACTACCAGATAGACAAGGAGATGACCGTCTTTTCGGGGACGACGCACGTAGACAACCTCGACCGCTACTATTCGCTGATTAGCAAGATGCTGCTCGACCCCGGATTCCGGCAGGAAGATTTCACGCGCCTCAAGACCGAGGCCATCAACTTCCTCAAGGTCTCGCTGCGCGAGGGCAACGACGAAGAACTCGGCAAGGAGCAGCTCTACAACACGATCTACGCCGGGCATCCTTACGGCCATCACAACATGGGCAGCCTCGGCGCGCTCGAACGCCTCACGCTGGACGACCTGCGCGCCTTCTACAGGGCACACTACACGCAGGCCAACATGGTCTTAGGGCTGGCGGGCGGATACCCCGCGAACTTCGTCAGGAAGGCGCAGGCGGACTTTGCCAAACTTCCGGCCGGGCGTGCCGAGAGTGTGAAGATTGCCGCGCCGACGGTCGCGCCGGGAATGCGCATCGAGCTGATTAAGCGTGACACACGCTCGACGGCCATCTCGCTCGGCTTTCCCATCAGCACGACCCGCTCCGGCCAGGACTGGCCCGCGCTGGCGGTCGTCGCCTCTTACTTCGGGCAGCACCGCTCAAGCAACAGTTATCTGTACCAGCGCCTGCGGGAAGCGCGCGGCCTCAACTACGGCGACTATTCCTACATAGAATACTTCCCGCGCGGGATGTTCCAGTTTCAGCCGGACCCGAACCTCGGACGCCAGCAGCAGATCTTCCAGGTCTGGATTCGTCCGGTCGAACCGCAGAACGGCCACTTCGCCCTGCGCGCCGCCCTCTACGAATACGACCGGCTGGTCAAAAACGGGATGACGCCCGAGACCTTTGAAGCGACCCGCGACTTTCTCATCAAGAACGTCAACGTCCTGACGCAGACGCAGGACGCGCGGCTCGGCTACGCGCTCGACAGCCGCTACTACGGCATCCCCGACTTCAACACCTACATGCGTGACCGCCTCTCGCGGCTCACGCTTCAGGACGTGAACAACGCCATCAAACGCTATCTCCGGTCCGACCGGATGCGCATCGTGATGGTCACGAAGGACGCCGAGGGCCTGCGTGAGGCGATCATCAGCAATCGCCCGTCGCCCATCAAGTACAACGCGCCGAAGCCCAAAGAGATCACGGACGAAGACGCGATCATCGAAAGCTACCGGATCAACGTCAAGCCCGAAGACGTGGCCATCGTCCCCATCGAGCGCGTTTTTCAATAGAGCAGCCGTCATCCGCAGCAAAGCTCTTGCGGCCAGCGCAGACCTTCCGCCCCTCATGCCACGCCCGGCGGAAGGTCTGCGCTGGTCAACGGATAAAACAGGTCAACGCGAGGGCGGCCGCCCTTGCGCTGACACTTGTCTGAGATTGAGCCGACCGGTCTAATAGTTAAGCGGCTCCCTTGAATCTGAGATGAACACTTGGCATGATGGTCTGCGATGGACTTCGAGCTTGTCAGTGAAATTGCCAACATTGAAACCATTGCCGCTGGTACAGGTGTTCGTGATCGTGCCCGCTTGCGTCAACAGTATGGCAGAGGCAGGTGGCGCAAATTGAAAGGTATTGCTAAGGTGCGCCTGCTTAGTGGTAGGATACGGCTGGCTGAAGTCCATTGGTATGAAGCGCATGGGATTGGGAAAAGAGAATTTAAGTTAAAGTTACCGTTTTTAGATTAGCCATGAAAAGAGTAGAAAAACAGTCGGCGCATTTTGTTATATGCCTCAATAATGAGGGTTATCAAGCCTCGCTTGAGGTTGGAAAGTTGTACCGCTTCATTCCCGATAAGGAAGCAGAAGCTGAAGGGTTGATTCGCGTCATAGATGAAAGCGGAGAGGATTATGCTTTCGACACGAATCGTTTTCATCCTGTGCGTCTGCCAGCCACAGTTGAAAAAGTATTATTAGAGGCATCTCACGCTTAAACATCGCAACCTAACAACTCATTCAACCCGCCCCCGCGATAGCATTCCTTTCATCGTTGTCTGCTGCGATAATATTTGAAGACTCCATGCGCGGGCCGGGTTAATTCGGGCGTCGGGCCGGATGGCACAGGGGGTAAACAAGATGCAGGGCAGACGGATCATAACGAAGATAGTAAACAAGTCGGAGGCCCCGCTGGGCCGCCCTCCGGCCATCGTCTTGATCGACCCCAAGTACGCTCACAATGTCGGGATGGTTGTGCGCCTGGCATCCTGTTATGGCTTCAGCCAGGTCTGGTTCACGGGCGAGCGGGTCTCACTGGATATTTCATACAGGAAGCGCCTGCCGCGCGAAGAACGCATGAAGGGGTATGCGGATGTTGAGATTATCAATTACGACTACCCGTTCGAGCAGTTCGCGGATGTTGTCCCGGTGGCGGTAGAGGTACGGAAGAGTTCTGAGCCGCTGCATAATTTCGAGCACCCGGAGAATGCCGTATATGTGTTCGGGCCGGAAGACGGGAGCGTGTCGAAGCCACATATCAGTCACTGCCACAGGTTTGTCGTGATCCCGACCAAACATTGCCTTAACCTGGCGACGGCAGTCGCGACGATACTCTGGGACCGGCAGTACAAAGGCTGGCTCGGCGGGGAACAGGAGGGACTGACGACGCCCGGTGAATTTGAAGGCCGGGGCCTGGTCGAATTCCCCGACGACATCGTCTGGTGAGAGATGCGGCCCGACAACTCCTTCAACCCGCCGCCCCGATAGCACGCTTCCCGTGCGTTTTCCACGCGCTCAGGTTGTGTGCTTCTCGCGGGCGGGTGCGGCAGAGCTTTAGAAGCTGCGGCGGAAGAGGTAGGACATCTTGATGAAGAAGGTCCGGCCGTTGCGGCGAAAGCCCTGTTCGAGCTGGCGGCTGAAGGGATTGACCCCGCCGTAGTTGATGTCGTCGTTATAGCCTAGATAAAAGGCCGTGCCGGGATTGGGCGTCCAGCCGAGCAGGAACTGCCCGCGCGCACGCGAGTTGAGCGTGTTGTAGTCCACGATGGCGCGCGCAAAGGCGGCGCGCGAGAACTGGTAGGTCGTCCGCAGCGTGAAGATGTTAACGTCGAAGGCCGTGCGCCCGGTGTCCTTGCGCACGAGCCTGTTCTTGACCAGGTTGAGCGACATCCTCAGCGCGTTGGTCGGCTGGTAAGTGACGCCGCCGCTGAACTCGAAGAGATTGCCCGGCCCCGGATCGAGCGGCGCATCCTCGCCGTAGGCGAGCGCAGCCGGGCTGATGCGCGGGAATTTATTGCCGCCGCCGAAATCCAGGTCCAGGTGATTGACGCGCAGGACGGCGCGCCCGCTAAACGAAATCTTCTTACTGTATTGCGAGCCGCCCGAGATGAAGAAATGGTGCTTCTGGACGGAACGCTCCGAATCGTCGCCGAAGAAGGTACAGGGCCGCAGCTCGTCATTCTCGCCGAAGGGGCCAAACGGTTTGCAGGGGTGCGCGAGGGTGCGCGTCTGCCCGAACTCTTCCTCCAGAATCCGCTCGTAGGCGGGCTCGTAGCCGAGCGAGAAATTGGAATTGCGGCGCAGCCGCCAGTTGACGTTAAACTCGCTCTCCCAGTTCTGAATCCGTCCCTGGAAATCGTAGCCGATCCAGCTGAAATTATGGACGTGAGTGCTGATGAGCTTCGCCTTCGGCTTCGGGTCTGTGTCGTAGCGCACGTAGGCGCTGTTGAAGTTCGTGTTGGTCCGCCCGAAGAAGCCGACATCCGCGCGGTAATCCCGCGTGTAGCCTTCGCCGTAGAGCTGCCAGCCCCAGTTGCGTCCCGAGACATCGTAGGTCGTCGCGTAAGCGAAGCCGTTGCCCGTGCGATAGCGATTCTCGCCCGACTCCGGGTCAAAGAAGAAATTCCTCGAACTCGTCCCGAGCAGTTGAATGTCGAAGACCGTCTGCTTGTTGAGACGAAAGCGCCCGTCGAGGCCGCCCAGCTGGTTGTGTTTCTCGATGAAGTTATAGGTCGTGGCGATCATCCCGACGGTGTTTTCGCCCTTCCCGACATCGCGCTTGAGACGCAGCACGCCGATGTATGCGTTCTTGTCCAGAAAGCGCAGGTTGCCCTCGCGCAGGCGCTCGTCGCCCGTGAAGTTGCCGGGCCCGTTATCGCTGGCCAGCATGATGCCGAAGGTATTGCGCCCGCGCTTGCCCGTCAGCTTGACGGCCACGTCCGGGTCCACGATGGCGCGCGTGTGAACAGCCAGAATCGGGGTCTGAAAAATGTCGATGCCTTCGAGAAAGAAGGGTCGCTTTTCGGGAAAGAAGATGGGAAAACGCTGGTTGGTGGTGATGACCAGCTGGTCGGCCTCGACCTGCGCAAAATCGGGATTGAGCGCGAGGTCGAGCGTGACGGTCGGCGTGATGCCGAACTTCGCCGTCAGTCCGGGGTCAAGCTCGACGGGCTGGTTGACGATGCGGCCGGGGTCTGTGCCGGTCGGCGGGGGCGTGAACGATGGAACTAGCTTGCCCGTCTCAGAGAGCGTCAGGCTGGGAATCAGCTCGATGGTGCGCTCGGTCGAAATGCCTTCGAGGCCGGTCAGGTGTCCAGACTGATTAAGGCTGCTCGAATTGCTGCGCGAGAAGGGCATCCAGGAATCCAGCTCGTTGTTGATGCGCTTGATGCGGCGCAGGAAGTGCGCGCCCCAGAGCTTATCTTTGCCCGCCTCGTAGCGCAGCGACTTGAACGGAATCGCCACCTCTACGATGTAGCCGTTCGCGTTGACGACGCCCTTTGATTCCATCACCAGATCAACGCTGAAATCTTCGCCGCGTCCTTCCGTAATGACGCCGTCGGCCTGGATGCCGAGCGGGTTGAAGAAGACCTCGAAGGCTTTGCGCTGGTCGTTGAAGGTGTCCAGGAAGAAGCCCACATAGTCGTCGTTGAAGATGCTGTCGCGCTTGGCGACCGTCGCGCGCACCTTGTCCGGCTCGTCGAAGGCGCGGAAAGCTATGTAGAGAAACTTCGCATCGTAGCCGATCAACACTTCGGTCGGTTTCGAGGGCGGCGTGTTGTCGCCCGGATCAATCTGGTAGAAATCCTTGAGCACGGCGGCGCTGGCCCAAATCTCTTCGTCCAGCTTGCCGTCTATCACCGGAGCTTTATCGAAACGCGGGACGCGCACCGGCGTGGCCTTTTCGGTCGGCAGGGCGATGCCCGCCCTGTTAGCCGCCGGAGCATTGGCCGTCTGCGGCGAGACCGAAGACGCCGACGGAACGGTCGTCGCGCGCGAGGCTTCGGACGGAGAAACGGCTGCGGGCGAAGAGGGCGAAGGCGAAGCCGCTGCGGAAGGTGCGGCCGCGGGAGATGCCGCGGGAGCAGGCGAAGGTGACGGCGTGGCTGACGGTGAAGCCGCCGGTTCCTGGCCGTTCGTTTCGACGCCCGCGCTGCTCCCGCTCGCATCGCCTACGGCGAAGAGGACTTCGAGGCGGTTGAATCTACGGTTGACGCGCGCGCTCGTGCCCGCCTCCAGGCCGAACGAGAGGAGCACGTCCTGGCCGCGCTGTGTGAGCTGTGCGTCCGTAAATCCGCGCCCACGCAACTCGCCTTGCGCTGCCGGAGCTGTCGCCCGGCGGATGAGCAGGCAGAATCGCCCGTTCTCCATGTAAGCGCGGTAATCGCCGAGCGCCGCGTCCGAGGTGATGATGATGCGCGACCCTTCCGGCATCCCGGCGCTGCGCACAGAGGCCAGCCGTCCGGGTTGCGCAGGAGCGGAGACGACGCCCGCCAGGGCATTGCCCGCGGCGACGACTAGCTGCTGCTGCATGCTCTGCGCAGAGACGTTCTGGGTGGCCAGGACCAGGAGCACAAGCAGGGCCAGCGGGAGATCAATCCTGCCGCGCCGAGCGCTTGAGCGACGCCGCATGCGCCGCGGTTTTCGAGACGCGGAAACGGTCGCCCGGAGCCGGGCAGACCCGTCCCCGGCGAGATGAGATAAACCGGGCGGCCGTTGCATCATAACGTCAGGCTCCAAAGGGGTTGCGAAGGTCGGCCGGGCTCACGGGCGGCGCGCTCGACCGGTTAGACAAAAAGCGCTCAGAAGCTGCGGCGGAAGAGGTAGGACATCTTGATGAAGAAGGTCCGACCGTTGCGGCGAAAGCCCGGCTCCAGATCACCCGTGAACGGATTGAAGCCGTTGCGGCTCAGATCGTCGTTATAGCCGAGATAGAAGGCCGTGCCGGGGTTGGGCGTCCAGCCGAGCAGGAACTGCCCGCGCACGCTCGACGCCAGCGTATCGTAATCCACGCGGCCGCGCGCAAACGTGAAGCGCGAGAACTGGTAGGTCGTCCGCAGGGAGAAGATGTTGTCGTCGAAGGCGACGCGCCCCGTATCGTAACGCTGCAAACGGCTCTTCGTGTAGTTGAGCGACGCGCGCAGGGCGCTGGTCGGCTGGTAAGTCGCGCCCGCCGTCACCTCCCAATCGCCGCCGGGCCCTGGGTCCTGTTGCGCGTCAGGGTCAAGGAGCGCGGCCGGGCTGACGCGCGGGAATTTATCGCCGCCGCCGAAGTCCAGGTCAAAGGCGTTCCTTGTGTGCAGGACGAAGACGTTGAACGAGTAAGTCTTGCTCGGGTTCGACTCGATGAAGAAGTAAGGGCTCTGCTGATAGGTCGAGCGTTCCGGGCCGCCGCGGAAGGTGCAGGGCGGCGGGTCGTTCGGGCCGGAAGGGCCAAACGGCGAGCACGGGCGGACCGTCCGCCGGGCCCCGAACTCCTCTTCAAAGAGCCGCTCATAGCCCGTCACCATCCCCGCGCCGAGGAAGGTCTGGCGCGGCAGACTGAGCATGAACTGCGCTTCGTCCTCCCAGGCCTGCGTGCGCGCCTGCCAGTCGAAGTTCGTCCTGATGCTGTTGAAGAGCCGGTAGTAGATGATCTTGTGCTTGGGCTTCGGCTCCGACTTGTACTGGATGAAGAAGTCTTCATAGTTGGTGTTGCGGCGGCGCGTGAAGCCGACATCGGCGCGATAGTCAATCGTCCGCCCCTGCCCCTGCAACTGGTAGGTGAAGTGGCGTCCGCTCCTGTTCAGCGTGTAGTAGTAGCCGAAGCCGTTGCCGGTCCGGTAAATGCTCTGGTCCAGGTCCGGGTTGTAGAAGAACCGACGCGAGTTTGTGCCGATGGCCTGAAAGGTGAAGGTCGTCTGCGGGTCGATACGCAGCCGCCCGTCAACGCCCAGCAACTGGTTGTGCTTCTCGATAAAGCTGTAGGAGGTGGCAATCATGCCGAGGCTGGAATCCTTCCCGACATCGCGCTTGAGACGCAGCACGCCGATGTATGCGTTCTTGTCCAGAAAGCGCAGGTTGCCCGCGCGCAGGCGCTCGTCGCCCGTGAAGTTGCCGGGCCCGTTATCGCTGGCCAGCATGATGCCGAAGGTATTGCGCCCGCGCTTGCCCGTCAGCTTGACGGCCACGTCCGGGTCTATGATGGCGCGCGTGTGAACGGGCGTCAGCGGCGTTCTGAAGATGTCGATGCCTTCGAGAAAGAAGGGTCGCTTCTCTTCAAAGAAGATGGGAAAACGCTGGTTGGCCGTGACGACAAGCTGGTCTGATTCGACCTGCGCAAAATCGGGATTGAGCGCGAGGTCGAGCGTGACGGTCGGCGTGATGCCGAACTTCGCCGTCAGTCCGGGGTCGAATTTCACTGGCTCGTTGACGAGGCGTCCCGGGTCTGTCCCGGCGGGCGGGGGGTTGAATGAATGCACGCGCTTGCCGGTCTCGGAGAAGGTCAGGCTCGGAATCAATTCGAGCGTGCGCTCGGTCGAGATGTCTTCGAGGCCCGTCAGGTGTCCGGCCTGGCTGAGCCAGCTGGTCTTGTCGCGCGAGAGCGGCATCCACATGTCAAGCTCATTATTAAAGCGCTTGATGCGGCGATAGAAATGGATTCCCCAGAGCTTATCTTTGCCCGCCTCGTAGCGCAGCGACTTGAACGGAATCGCCACCTCCACCGTGTAGCCCTCGCTGTTGACGACGCCCTTCGATTCAACCACCATGTCAACGCTGAAGTCTTCGCCGGAGCCTTCCGTCAACACGCCGTCGGCCTGGATGCCGAGCGGGTTGAAGTTCATCTCGTAGGCTTTGCGCTGGTCGTTGAACGTATCGAAGAAGAGCCCGACGTAATCGTCGTTGAAAATGCTGTCGCGCTTGGCGACCGTCGCGCGGACCTTGTCCGGCTCGTCGAAGGCGCGGTAGGCCACGTAGAGAAACTTCGAGTCGTAGCCGAGCAGAACTTCCGTCGGCTTTGAAGGCGCGGTATTGTCGCCGGGCTGAACCTGGTAGAAATCCTTGAGGACGAGGGCCTGCTTCCAGACTTCGTCGTCGAGCTTGCCGTCAATCACGGGCGGCTTGTCAAAGCGCACGACGCGCACAGGGTTGGCCTTCTCGGGGGGCAGCACGATGCCGGGCTTCGCGGCGGGCTTGGTTGCTTTGGCAGAGGTCAGCGCGGGCTGTTGCGCGTTCGTCCCGGCGGCAGCCAGGCAGATTAACACGGCGAGAATGGAGAGAAGGCCGAGCGTCGGCCGCAAGCCGCGTCTTGAAGACGGGCGGAGGGTCACGAAGGTCTCGGCGAACAGGTGCTTGAAAGATGACGACGAGTTGACTGCGCCAGGCTGGGCGACGGCGAAAGGCAGTCTTTGCTTCATGACAAGTGACTCCTCCAATACGTGAGACCGCCGGAAGCGGCGACAATCAATTTTCGGTGGCTTGTTAACCTGTGAGCGCGAGTAAAAAAACCCATACGCGCTCCCCGCTTTCAAAGTTTCGTAAAGTTTGCTCTGCGCCCGCCGCGCCTCCGGCCACTCGAAGTGGATACTCGCTTGAGTGGAATAAAGACGCGAGGGAGGCGGCAATCGTTAACCTCACAGGTAATCATTGGGCCTCGACACTCAAGCGTTGCGCATTTGTCAGGCCGCGCGAGCGTCGAGACCGGGGCGGCGGGATTAAGGCTGGCGCTCCGAGCGTCTGAGGATGATCCGGCCGTCACCCGTGCGCAGCGTCATGAGGGTGCCGCCGCTCCCGATCTTCCAGCGCCTGAGGCCCCTGGCCGAGCCGGGCTCGACCGTGACGGCCATGTTACCGTCGAAGATCAGCTCGGCGTCCGTCTCGATGGTCGCGTTGAAATCGGCGGGGATGGCCAGCGAGATAGTGCCGCTGCCGGTGCGCGCCGTCAGTTGAGCGAAGCGCCCGTCGAGGCTAATCCGTCCATCGCCCGTCTGCGTCTGCACGCTGCCCCTGAAATTATCCACCAGGATTTGGCCGTCGCCCGTCTTGGCGATCAATTGACCGCCCGCGTCGCGGACCTCGATTCGACCGTCGCCCGTGTGCAGGTCCAGGCTCCCGTTGACGCCGTCGAGCAGGAGGCGGCCGTCGCCGGATTGAAGGCGCAGCGTTGCGGTGCGCGGGACGAAGACCTCAAAGCCGACCGAAGCATTGTTGAAGGTGACGCTCCCGATGCGGCGCGCGAAGGTTTGATCGAAAGCCGACGTGACGTTGATGGCCGAGCCGCTCTGCTCGATGTTGACCTTGATGCCGCGCATCTGCTGCTCTGTGCCCGCGCGCTTGCTGGCCGTGACCTGGACCTCTGGCTTATCCCACCCGTGAACTGTAATCGCGCCGTCGAAGGTTTGCAGGTTAACGCGCGGCGAGCCGCCGACGGCGAAGGATTTGACTTCGCGCTCGACGAGCCGCTGGCCGTTGGAATCATTATCAATAATGACGGTTTCCCCGCGCCCCACTTCGATGCGCGTGCGGCGAGACTCCTTCGCAATCTCTTTCTGCGCCTTCTGAGCCTCGCGCTGGGCGCGGAGGGCTTCGCGCTGCGCTTCGACCTGGGCGCGCTGGGCTTCGACCTGTGCCTCGCGTTGTGCGCGCTGTGCTTCCTGCTGCGCACGCTGGGCCTCTAATTGGGCCTCGCGCTGTGCGCGCTGCGCTTCGAGTTGTGCGCGCTGTGCTTCACGCTGTGCGCGCTGGGCTTCCTGCTGCGCGCGTTCGGCCTCCCTCTGGCCTAACTGCGCGGCGCGCTGTGCTTCCAACTGCGCGCGGCGGGCCTCTTCCTGGGCACGCTGGGCTTCGCGCTGGGCCTCCTCTGCGGCGCGCTGCCCTTCGAGCTGCGCACGCTGTGCTTCGCGCTGTGCGCGTTGGGCTTCGCGTTGTGCGTCGCGTTGTGCGCGCTGGGCCTCGCGCTGCGCTTCGAGCTGTGCGCGCTGTGCTTCGAGTTGGGCGCGCTGCGCTTCACGCTGGGCTTCGCGCGCGGCCTCACGCGCCTCGATCCTCGATTCCTCCGCGTCGTCGTCGTAATCCTTACCGGGCTCGGCCAGCAGGTTCGTCGCACGATTGAGCGCACGCCCGTCGGCGGCATGGCGAATCGTGATATTGCCGTTGACGTTGCTCAGGCGAAGGCGCGGGCCGCCCTGTCCGAGCTGGCCTGCGAGGTCGCGGCCGACGTATTCGCCGTGACGCACGGGCAGACCGAAATCATTGCTGATGCCGCCGTGAACCGTGCTGGCCTTGAGTTCGGCGTTGGCGTCGGAGGGAATCGTCAACGAGACCGTCCCGTTAATCGAGCCGAGCGAGATCGGCCCTACGCTGTCGAGCCGGTTAAAGGTCGCGTCGAGATTCCCATTGATGGTCGAAAGCTTGGTGTCTCCGCTGAGGCCGCGCGCTGTGACGCGGCCATTGATGGACGAAGCCTTAACGGGGCCGGTCAAGCCTTCAAGGTCCAGGTTGCCGTTAATCAGCTCGATGGAGTTGATGCGCGCGCCCCGCGGGACGGTCAGCGTGTATTCGACGATGGCGGGATTGTTGTAGCGCCCCTCGCCGTTCGTAAAGGTCTGCGTCTGGTCCGGGTAGTCTGTGCGAATCTGGATGCCGTTCGTGTCGGCGTTGATTTTAATCTGCGCTTCGGCGAGCCGCTCGCGCCGGTAAGCCTTCTTGACGGCGTCCACCCGCACCTCGTTGCGCTCCCAGGCCGTGACGCGCACCGCGCCGTTGATATTTTCCAGGCTCACCCGGCCGTCGGGACCGAGCGCATAGGTCTGGTGAAACTCCTCGCGCAGCTGCTCGGTCTGCTGTTGCGGCATCACGCTGCTCGCCGCCGTCGTCAACAGCGCCAGCACGCCGAGGGCGGCCGGGAGCATTCTTCTCTTAAGCATCATCTGCATCTGCTTCATCACTTATCCTTCTTATTTCTCTTTCGCGCCGGTAGATTTTTTTCGTTAAGCAGGCGCTCTTGCCCGCCCTCTCAAAACGATGGGCTCTTTTAGGAGAGACGCCGGAGACGGATGTCGCCGTTGACCGTCTTGAGAGAGAGGTCGCGCCCGCCGCCGCCGATAGTGCCGTTCATCTGCCTGCGGCTGATGCGGCCCGTCAGCGTCAGCGGAAAGTCGCTGTAGATGTCGCCGTTCATGGTCTGCGCCCTGACCTCCGCATTAGTGTCTGCGGGAAGATCGAGCGTGATCGCGCCGTTGACGGTCTTGAACTCCAGCGGGGAGGTCCAGGCCCCGTTCCCCATCGAAGCGGTGATTGAGCCGTTGACGGTCATGGCGTGCGCCACCCCTGCGGCCGCAATGTGAATGCTGCCGTTGACGGTCGAGGCGTCAACGTCACTGTCGAGACGGCCCGTCTCGATGTCGCCGTTAACGGTGCGGCCGTTGAAGCGGACGCCGCGCGGCACGCGGACTGTGAAGTTAACCCGCACGTCGTTGTTGCTGACGTGTGATTCCCAGTTATCGCCCGCCTGGCATCCGTTCGGGCGACCCGGATTGCTGCTCGGGTAGATGGCGCAGATGGTGACTCCGCCCGCATGTTCGAGCACGCGTACTTCGACTCCGGCGGGATCGCTCTTGCTGCCGCGCTTGGTCGCCGTGACTTCGACCTCATTGCCCGCGGAAGGCTCTGCGTGAACGTCGCCGAGGATGCCTTTAATCTCTATCACGCGCCCTTCGGCGATGCGGCCGCTCCAGCGAAAATCCTGGTTCGCCACGGGCGCGACCGGCGCGACGCTCTGCGTCTCCCGCTCGCTCGCGGAGGCGGCCAGGACGCTCTGCAAAACCTGCACGCGCGTCCAACTCTCGGCGGCGCTCGTCAGCCTGTTCAACTGCTCCAGCGCAAACGGCGAGGCCGTCATCATTAACGCCGTGATTATCAAAGTCGTCAGCATCTTCGATCTCATCTCGATCACCTTTATCCTTTAGCAGCGCTATCGTCATGCCCGTGCCTGCGGGCGGTTCCGGGTTGATTAAAGCAGACCGTCGCCTCGTCTTCCCTACTCTCGGCCGCCCCTTCGAGCCTGTCTTAATCTCGTCGCTCTAATGTAAAAACACCGCGACTATTTTCTTTGTGGCAACTATTTTCGGGCCGTCCCGTGAGTCACCTGCCAAAGCGATTCCGGGATGCGGAGACGGCTGCGCGAGCATTCAGAAGATGAACAGAGCACAAAACGGCTCGCCCGATTCCAGGCGCTCTCCGCGACCTCTGCGCGTCTGGATGCCTGTTGCTTTGAGAGCGGGGCGGGCCCGTGCAGGCTTTACTTGCGCCGCAGGCGCACCGTTCCGCTGAAAGAGATGAGGTTGATGGTCGCGTCGCCGGTGCCGAAAGAGCCGGAGAGGCGGCCCGACTGGAGGATGCTCGCGGCGGGCGGGCCCTCGCTTTTGTAGTGAAGCGGGAATTCCGTGATGATCTCGCCGCCCTCGGAGACCCTGGCGTTGATCTTGAAGGAAGAATCATTCGGGATGGCGAGCGTGATGTCGCCCGTCGTCGTCGTGAAATCATAGCTGCCGCCGCGCGCGAGCGGCCCGTTGAGCCTCACTTCCCCGCTGATGGTGTTGGTTTCGACGTGCGTCTGGCCGATGCGGTCGAGCGTCAAATCGCCGCTCACGGTCTTGGCCTTCAGAAAATCGCTCGGCTCGGTCGAGCGAATCTCGCGGGCTGAGATAGAGCCGCCGATGGAGTTCAGGCGGACACGCCCGGCCGAATTCTCGACCGTCATATCGCCGCCCACGCTCGTCGCGTCAATGGCCTTGGCCACGCGCACGACCTCTATCTCTCCGTCAATAGTCTCGATGCGAGCTTCGGCCACGCCGTCCACCTCTATGTCGCCGTCCTGCGTCTTCAAATAGACGGTCGCGCCGCGCGGGACATCCACCTGCACGTCCGCGCTGGCGATGCTGACGCCGTACTGCGGCTCTTCGTCGGCCGAATCGCTGACCAGGACTTCGACGCGCAGGGCCGGGCCAGTGCCGTTCGCGCCGTCCGTGTTGCGCAGCTCGACACGCGCGTCCTCATCTTCGACACGCGCACGCACCTCCTGCCTGTCCCAGCCGTGGACTATGATCTTGCCCGTCCCCGTCGAGACCGTGACGTTGACGCTCTCGGCCGCGGTGACCGTGCGCTCGTTGCCGGGCTGGGCCTCACCGCCCGCGGCTTTCTGGGCGGAGGCGGACGCCGCAAAAGCCAGGGAGCAGAAGAGCGCCGCACTTATTATTAGAGAGTTCAATTTCATGCCTGATGATTTCCAATCAACTGTCATCTGAGCGCGATGCTCGGCCTGGCCTGTTCTGCTATCGCACTGAGCAGGTCGAGCTTGCTCTGGTAAGAGGAATAAAGAAAGGCTGCGGCGTCCGGGTCTTTCGGATTGCGCCGCGCCGAGCGCCGCGTCGAATCTATGGCCTGGTCTACGACGGCCAGATTGCGTTCGTACTCGGCGCGCAGGCTCGGTCGCAGGGCCGTCTCGCCGCTGGCCTCTATCTCCGTCGTCAGCGTGGCGATAGCCTTCAGGTAGCTCTGCTCGCCGGGCAGCGGCGCGGCTGCGGGCTCGGCGTTGAGCGGCCGGTTATTTGCGACCGCTGCGGGCGCTGGCTGTGCGCTCCGAATGCTCCGCTGTCTCCTGTAACCGGCCTGCGAGATGGCTGCGCCGGGGATATTTGCGCCCGTGACGGTTGCGCCGCGCTTAATTCGAGCGCTGTTCGGGCCGCTGCCTTCCTTCGGCGTCAATGTCGGCGTTGTCGTCTCGGTCGGCTCTGAGCCGGTCACGATTGCGTGATGGGTCGAGCTTGAATGGCTCTGGCCGGGGGCGATTGCCGCCAGCCGGTTGCCGTCGTTTCCGGGCTGCCGCTGTTGTATCGCCGCGAAGATGAGCGCGAAGGCGACGACGGCGACGAGGCTGGCGAAGCCGAGGGCGCGTTGCGGCGTCAGTCTAAAGAGTTCTGCGAGCGAGGCAAACCAGCCGCTCAGGGTTCGGCCGCGTGACGGCACGAAGGACTCCGCGCGGCTCATCCCGGCAATCGCCGTGTCGAGACGCTCGCGCAGCCGCTCGGTCGGCACGGCCAGCGAAAGCTCCGGCTCAAGCGCCGTCACGAAAAACGACATCTCTTCGGCGGCCTGGCTGGCGGCCTCGCTGCACGCAGCGCAGGCGGCCAGATGCGTCGCCACCGTCTCGGTCATCTCGGGGGAGAGTTCGCCGTCCACGTAGCCCTGTAGGATTCCTTCTTCAACGCACCCTCTCATCGAGTCCCTCCGATTTTGCCGTACACTCTGATGAATTCCTTCCGCCCTCTGGCGATCAGGCTGCCGACGTTCGTCTCGTTCAAGGAGAGCGCCGTCGCAATCTCTTTGTAAGAGAGCCCTTGCTGCTTGAGCAGCAGGCAACTGCGCATCGGCTCTTTAATCTTATCGAGCGCCCGGCGCGCCTCTTCAATCTCGGTCCGCCGCTCATACTCCTGCTCCGGCGCTTCCGAAGTAAACCATCCGGTCATCTCCGCCTGCTTGGCATACTCTTCGTCGCGGGCGGCCGAGCGCGTCTGCCCGCGCAGCGTGTTGCGCGCGACGTTCATTGTCACCCGCAGCAGCCAGGCCCGCAGCAAATCCTCGCCGGGCGTCGAGTCCAGATTTCGGTAGAGCCTGAGAAAGACCTCCTGCGTCACGTCTTCGGCCAGCCCGACATCGCGAACCAGCGCGCGTGCCGTGCGGAAAACGGCGCGGTGATGCAGCATGAAGGCTTCGTCGAAGCCCGGCGGCGCTTCCGCTATCTCCATCGTCTTTGGCATAGAGTCCGTCAAGGCTCTTGCGCTTCCGCTCATATCGCCGCTCTCATCACTGTAAACACCGCCGGAGGCCGTCTTGTGGCAAAAATCAGCGCCCTCGTTCCCTGCCAAGCCCGCTCGTTCGTCCATTATAGGGCCTCATCGCGGTTTGACTTAAGCGCCGCCGCACGCTTCTTCAGCGAAGCTCAATCCTGCCTGGCCTGGGCCCGGCTCGCAGCCCCTTTGAACGTGGCGACGGCTATCTCTACGGGTCTCGTCGGGTGAAGTTCTGAAAGAGCAGTTTCAGCCCCTTTATCCCCTTTTCATCAGGATGATTGCCCGCCAAGCACACTTTCGCCCGTTCACTAAGCAAAAACACCGCCTGCCTCTCTTTTGTGGCAGAAATCTTCTCGCGGGCTTCCGGTTTATCGCTTCCGGGCCGGATTAACGCCGCTGTGCGGATAAAACCGGCCCGCCGGGAACAGTTTCGGGCGCTAACGCTCGGGCCGCCTCATGTTGTAGTCTGGTCGTATCCCGCCCGCGCCGTTCCAAAAGGCCGGGCGCAACTGCAATCAGAACCATGAACGAGCCATCGAGCGCCGGAGTTCGACCGGAAGCCGGACCGGGAAAGCAGAGACGGGTGAGCAGCGAAAAGAGGGACGAATCAAAGGAAACGAAGAACGGCGCGGCCGCCGCGAGCACGGCCGTTGCGGGCGCTGACGCGGGCTCGGACGCCGCGAACCCGGCTGTCTTGGGCCCGGACGCGGCAGAGGCGGGCTCGGACGCCGACTCGAACTCGAACGCTGAGCCGAGCGCCGTGGGCCCGGATGCCGCGAGGTTGCTGCGCGAGAGCCCGTTCATGCGTGCGCTGCGCCGCGAGCCCGTCCCGTACACCCCTATCTGGCTGATGCGCCAGGCCGGAAGGTACATGCCCGAGTACAGGGAGGTGCGCGCCCGCGTCGGCTTTCTGGAACTCTGCAAAAACCCGGACCTGGCGGCCGAAGTGACCGTCACGGCCGCCGAGCGCCTGGGCGTGGATGCCGCCATCATCTTCGCCGACATCCTGCTGATAGTCGAGCCGATGGGCATTGACCTGGAGTTTGCGAAGGGCGAAGGCCCGACGATTCATAATCCCGTCCGCTCTGGTCAGGATGTCGAGCGCCTGCGCGAGATAGAGACGGTCGAAGCGCTCTCGTTCGTCTTCGAGGCCATCCGCCGGACGCGCCGCGCGCTGCCTCCCGGCCTGCCGCTGATAGGCTTCGCGGGCGCGCCCTTCACGCTCGCCTCTTACATCGTAGAGGGCGGCGCATCCAGAAACTACATTCACACGAAGTCGCTGATGTACGCCGACGACGGCGCGTGGCACGCGATGATGTCCCTGATCTCGCGCGGCCTCGCTCGCTATCTCAACGCGCAGATTGCGGCGGGCGCTCAGGTCGTACAGCTTTTCGATTCATGGGTCGGCTGCCTGAGCCCGCAAGACTATCGCCGCTACGTGCTGCCGCACACCCGCAGCGTGATCGAAAGCATCAAGCCCGGCACGCCCGTCGTTCATTTCGGGACGGGCACGGCCGCGCTGCTCGAACTGATGCGCGAAGCCGGGGGCGATTGCATCGGCCTGGACTGGCGCGTCGAGCTGGACGAAGCCTGGCAAAGGCTCGGAGACGTGGCCGTGATGGGCAACCTGGACCCGGTCGCACTCTTCTCCAGCCCGGATTTTATCCGCACCGAGGCCCGGCGCATCCTCGAACGCGCGGGCGGGCGGCCCGGCCACATCTTCAACCTGGGCCACGGCATCCTGCCCGAAACCCCTGTTGACAACGTCATCGCACTCATCGACGGCGTGCATGAAATGAGCCGTGGATAATCGTTTGGGTAGTCGCTTTTGAGCCCTGGCCGTCAGGGGTGCGCCGCCATTTGAAAGCCGTTAGCTGCTCCGGCGGCGCGCGCCCGGTTCGTTCGAGCCCATCTTTATGGAACAGCCTTTCGACGCAATCTTAATCGTCTCATTCGGCGGGCCGGAGGGCATGCACGAGGTGATGCCTTTCCTCGAAAACGTGCTGCGCGGGAAGAACGTGCCGCCCGAGAGGATGCGCGCCGTCGCAGAGCACTACGAACTGTTCGGCGGCGTGAGCCCCATCAACTCGCAGAACAGGGCGCTCATCGCCGCGCTCAAAGAGGAGCTGGCGGCAAACGGGCCGCGGCTCCCCGTTTACTGGGGCAATCGCAACTGGCATCCGTTGCTCGCAGACACGCTGCGGCAGATGGCTAGCGATGGCGTGCGGCGTGCGCTCGGCTTCTTCACTTCCGCTTACAGCTCTTATTCGGGCTGTCGCCAGTATCTCGAAGACATCGCGCGGGCGCAGGCGGAGGTGGGCCGGGACGCGCCGCGCGTCGAGAAGCTGCGAGCCTTCTACAATCACCCAGGCTTCATCGAGCCGAACGTCGAACACGTGCGCGAAGCGCTCGGGAGGATTCCCGCAGAGAGGCGCGCGCAGGCTGAGATTGCCTTCACGGCTCACAGTATTCCGCAATCAATGGCGGCCAATTGCGCTTACGAGGCGCAGTTGCTGGAAGCCTGCCGCCTGGTCGCCGGAGGTGCCGGACACGAGCGTTGGCGGCTCGTCTTCCAGAGCCGCAGCGGCCCGCCGCATCAATCCTGGCTTGAGCCGGACATCCGCGATTACTTAATCGAATTGCGAGAGGCGGCCGCGAAGGATGTCGTCATCGCTCCCGTCGGCTTCACCTCGGACCACATGGAAGTGCTCTACGATCTGGACACGGAGGCGCGCGAGCTGGCGCACCGGCTAGGCTTGAACATGGTCCGCGCTTCGACGGTCGGCACGCATCCCCGCTTCATCGAGATGATTCGGGAGTTGATTCTTGAGCGGATGACGGTTGAGCCGGTGCGCCGCTTCCTCGGCACGAGAGGGCCGGGCCATGACGTGTGCCCCCCCGATTGCTGCCGGAAAGCAGATGCCGCGCCGCCCGCCGCACGGGCAGATAAAGAACCGGACAGACAGGGCGCGCAGCCCGGTTCCGCAACTACCTTCGACCGCTGACTATTCATCGAAGGATGCTGGTGCATTTCAGACGCATTTCAGATTAACCGCATGAGACTCCTGATTATCGGCGGGACAGCATTTCTCGGGCGTCACCTCGTCGCGGCTGCGCTCGAACGCGGGCACGAAGTGACGCTCTTTAATCGCGGCCGTCGCAATACGGAGCTGTTCCCGGAGGTCGAAAAGTTACGCGGAGACCGCAATGGCGATCTGGGCCAGTTACGCGGCAGGCGTTGGGACGCCGTTGTAGATACCTGCGGCTATCTGCCCCAGGCCGTGCGCGCCTCAGCCGGGATGCTCTCCCGCGCGGTCGAGCACTACACATACATCTCCTCGATTTCGGTCTATCCTGAGCGCGCCCGGCCCGGAATTGACGAAAGCTCTCCCGTCTCTGCTTTGACGGACGAGGAGATAGCAGAGGCCGCACGCATCGAGCCGGTTAATCCGATTATCGCCGCCAACTACGGCCAGATGTATGGCGGGCTCAAGGCTCTCTGCGAGCGCGCGGCGGAAGAGGCCATGCCGGGCCGCGTGCTCAACGTGCGCCCGGGCCTCGTCGTCGGCCCACATGATTACAGCGACCGCTTCAGCTACTGGGTCGCGCGCGTCGCGCAGGGCGGCGAAGTGCTCGCGCCGGGCCGCCCCGAAAGGCTGGTCCAGATGATTGACGTGCGCGACCTGGCCGAGTGGACGCTGCGGATGGCCGAGCGACGGCAAACGGGCGTCTACAACGCGACGGGGCCAGAGTACCCGCTTTCGATGCGACACCTCCTCGCAGAATGCAGGCGTGTCAGCGAGAGCGACGCCGTTTTCACCTGGCCCGACGAAGACTTTCTGCTGGCCCGGGGCGCTCAACCCTGGGGCGAAGTCCCGCTCTGGATTCCGGGCGTGGACGATACCGTTGGGTTCGAGCGTGCGCTGGCCGCCGGTCTGACCTTTCGCCCGCTGGCCGAAACAATCCGTGACACGCTTCGGTGGGAGAGGACGCGCACGGCCGGGACAGAGCGCCTGGCAGGTCTTGAGCCCGCGAAGGAGCGGCAACTGCTGCGAGCCTGGCACGATTTGCAGCGGGGCGATTCCGGCACGGAAGCTCTCAACTGATGATTAAAGGGACTGAGCGTCAACGGCCGCGGCGGGTCGTCGTCATCGGCGGCGGCATCAGCGGTCTGGCCGCTGCTCATCGCCTCATAGAGCAAGGCGCGCGGCAGGACGCCCCGGCTGAAGTTATCCTGCTCGAAGCCTCTGCACGGGTCGGCGGAACTATCCTGACGCGAAGGCGAGACGGATTTCTGCTCGAAGCCGGGCCGGACTCTTTCATTTCGGAGAAGCCGGAAGCCCTGGCGCTGGCGCAGCGTCTCGGCCTCGGCCCGCGCTTAATCGAGACGAACGAGGCGCACCGCAGGAGCTTCATCGTCCGCGGCGCAAGGCTGCACCCCGTGCCGGATGGCTTTCAACTGCTCGCCCCTTCGCGCTTCTGGCCCTTCGTCACGACGCCCATCTTCAGCTGGGCCGGGAAAGCGCGGATGGCCCTGGACCTGCTGCTGCCCAGACGCGCGGACGCCAACGGCAATGACGACGAGAGCCTGGCCCAATTTGTCCGGCGCAGGCTCGGGCGCGAAGCACTCGAACGGATGGCGCAGCCGATGGTCGGCGGCATCTACACGGCGGACCCGGAGCGCCTCTCGCTGCGCGCGACGATGCCGCGCTTTCTGGAGATGGAGCGCACGCACAGGAGCCTTATCCGCGCCATGTGGCGGCAGCGTCGCAAGTTGAGCGCAGCAGAGACGCGCGGGACGAGCGGCGCGCGCTACAGCCTCTTTCTCTCCTTTGAAGAGGGGCTCCAAACCCTGGTTGAAGGTCTGACGGCGCGGCTGCCCGCCGGGGTGGTCCGGCTCAACGCGAGAGCAGAATCGCTCGATTTCGATGCCGCAGGAGAGGGTTGGAGGATTCCGCTGGGCGGGGCCGAAACAATCCACGCCGATGCGGTCTGCCTGGCGCTTCCGGCTTACGCGGCGGCCGACCTGGTGCGAGCGATTGACGCGCCGCTCGCCGACGAGCTGGCGGCGATTCCCTACGCTTCGACGGCTACCATCAACCTCGCTTACAGGCGCGAGGACATCCCGCATCCCCTTGACGGCTTTGGGTTTGTCGTCCCGTTCAGCGAGCGGCGGGCGACCCTGGCCTGTACTTTCAGCAGCGTCAAATTTGCGGGACGCGCGCCCGCGGGCCATGTGCTGTTGAGAGCCTTCGCCGGTGGCGCACTGCAACCGGAAATCTTTGCGCTCGACGAAGACCAGATGCTCGCCGCCGTGCGCCGCGACCTGCGCGAGCTGCTCGGCATTGAGCGAGCGCCGCTCTTCTGCGAGGTCTCGAAATGGCCGCGCTCGATGGCGCAGTATCATCTCGGACACATCGAGCGGGTCGGTCGCATCAGGGAGCGTCTCGGCGCACTGCCGACGCTCGGGCTCGCGGGCAACGCCTACGGCGGCGCGGGCATTCCCGACTGCATCCGCAGCGGCGAACGGGCCGCCGATGAACTGACGAACGCTCTCTCAGGGCTGTGACGGGCGCGCATTGCGCGAACTGGCTGCGAGCGCCTCTATCCAGGCGGCGTTGGCCTCCATCAGCGGGAGAAAGGCTTCGCGCGGCGCTCGATTTTCGATGCGCATGTTGTCGTCCGTGTTGATGGCCGCTCCCTCGACGGCAGGTCCCAGCTGTCGCTCGTCACAGACAAACCACTCTTCAAGCTGGTCCAGGCTCTGGAGGTTGATGCGGCCAAGCTCTGCCGCGACGCGCTCATCACCGAGGCGTTCGTTCGCGCGCTCGAAGGTGAGCGGGCGGCGGCTGCCCGCTAGAATCAGGTCTTTGCCCCTGGTTGCGCCGCCGACGCGAAACATCATGACGTGAGGAAAGACGCTCTTGAAGGTGGCGAGCACAGAGCGCAGGCTCTCCGTCGAGAGTTGATAAATCTGCACCCACTGGACGAAGACGCCGTCGTCTTTCAGGCGGCTGCGCCCGAGCGTGAAGAACTCCTGCGTGAAGAGGTTGGCGACGCCCGGAACCCAGGGATGGCTCGGCTCGCTGACGATCACGTCGTAAAGGGCCGGGTTGACGCGCAGGTAAGTTCGCGCATCGTCAATAATCAAGCGCAGCCGCGGGTCCGCCTGTGGCTGGTTGTTGACGTGATTGAAGAACCTCCCGGCCTCAATCGCCGTTGGCTCAAGCTCGACGCATTCGAGCGCCCCGAGCGGCGATTGGAGCATCGAACCGACGCTGACGCCCGAGCCGTAGCCGACGATCAGGCCGTTATCCAGTCGCGGCGCGAGCAGAACGGGCAACTGGCCGAGAATCACCTGCGTCGGCATATCATCGCGGTCCGAAGCATTGGTCCGGCCGTTGATGGCCATCGAAGTGATGCCCCAATCCTGACGCACGGAGACGGTCGCGGTCGGCCCCTCCCTGTACCAGAGCAGGCGGTTGGTCGCGGCGGACTCAGTCTGGCCGCCCGTCGTTCCCTGCACTAGCTGCGGATTGGCGCGCAGGCGCACGAAGAGGTCATAAGCGCCCTTCGAGAGATTGTAGAGATTCATGCGCGGCGCGGCCAGGAGCAGCAGGAGCAGCGCGCAGGTCGCACCGACGGCCAGGCTGCGGCGCAGAGCGGGGTCAGCATTTTCGCGCGCCGGACTGTAGGCCAAACCGGCCAGGAGGATGCAGAGAGCCGTCGCGCAGAGAATGGTAAAGCGCGTGCTGAGCATCGGAATCAGGATGAAACCCGTGATGAAAGCGCCCGCGATAGCGCCCAGAGTATTGACGGCATAGCTGCGCCCGACGAGGCGGACGCGAGCGCCCTCGGCCCCATTATTGCTCGCCCAGACCAGTACGAGCGGCATCACCATCCCCATCAGCATCGCCGGGAGAAGCACCAGCAGGGCTGCGACCATGACCTGTAAGCCGAGGAGTCCGAGCCAGGAGTTGACCTGTAGATTGAGCCCCATCGAAATCAGGACTTCCGGCATCTTGTTCGTAATCCAGATGCTCAGAAAGAGCGTCACGGCGGTCGCCAGCTCGACATTCATGATCGAGCGGCGCAGGTTGGCGACCCTCTTTCTGGCGACGAGGTACGCGCCCGTCGTCAGGCCGAGCAGGAAGAGCGCGACGACGATGCTGAAGGCATAAGTGCTCGAACCGATGACCATCGTCAGGACGCGCGTCCAGGCCACCTGCGTGCTGATCGTGACGAAGCCCGAGACGGCGGCACAGAGCAGCCAGAACCCGTTCGAGCCCTCGGCTCTCAAGGGGTCAACCGCTTGCGCCTCCCCGGTCTCCGCCGCCTGCAACTCTGCGGCCGCGTCCGGCTGCAAGCTCTCGACCGCCGTTTCCGCCCGCTCGTCCGCCGCGCCCGGCCGAGCGGCTTTCGCGTCCCTCGCGTCGATGATGATCGCCGCCAGTCCGACCGCGAAATTGATTGCGGCCGCGGTGAAGATCGTCGCGCGAATGCCGTAGGAAGGGAGCAGGAGAAATCCGGCGGCCAGTGTCCCGAAGATTGCGCCGACCAGGTTGCAGGTGTAGAGCCGTGCGACGGCCGTTGAGTTCCGGCGTCGAGAGCGCAGGAGCGCCGCGGAGAGCACCGGGAGCGTCGCGCCCATCAGCGTCGTCGGGACGAGCAGGACCACACACGAGAGCACGAAGCGCCAGAGGCTGAAGGCATAGAAGCCCGGGTGGAACTGCTCCCAGATGAAGGCGTAGAGGTAATCTATCCAGCCGAAGATGAGCGGGACGGCGAGCGCATAGAGGGCTATGCCAAGCT
The DNA here is from genome assembly GCA_036389715.1 of Pyrinomonadaceae bacterium. Lineage (GTDB taxonomy): Bacteria > Acidobacteriota > Blastocatellia > Pyrinomonadales > Pyrinomonadaceae > DASVWH01. Next base: position 40,861 of record DASVWH010000202.1, read on the forward strand.
CTATTATCCCGTAAGTCCTGAGCGGCCTGTCGAGCCTGGCGGCCTGCCGCCCGGCCCCTGCGCTGCCCAGCGCCAGCCCGCCCATGAAGGCCGCCAGCACCGCGCTGATGGCAAACGTCGTTGCCCCGAAAACGAGCCCGAGCATCCGCGCCCAGAGCACTTCATAGATGAGGCCCGTCGCGCCCGAGAGGATGAAGCAGACGGCAATTAGCCAGAGGCTCTTCTCCGAATAGGCTTGCGATTGTCGGCGCGGGCTCGCGCTCGCCGTAGCTGCGTCTATCACGCGGGTCTCTCTCCCTTACGAGTCTCAGCGCGCGGCCCGGCTAAGAATTGGCTACCACTCCAAAGATCAGGATGGTGAAGGTAATCAACAGGTAGAGCACGTTGAGCACGAGCGCCACGATGGACAGTCCGCGGTTGGCCTGGGCGGACGGATTCCGGTTGCTCTTGATGAGGGCGATGAGCCCGAGCACGGCTCCGACCAGGCCGACCAGGAGGCTGAAGAGGAAGATGCCGCCGACCGTGCTCTTATCAACATCGTTGGAGGCCGCCAGGACAAACGTCAGGATGAGCAGGATGAAGGCCAGGATGGCGGCAATCAGCGAAATGATGCCGATGGCCCGCCCGGCCCCGGCTGCCGCGGCAGGAGCATGCTGCGGCTGCGTTGCGGGCGGCGGCCATCCCGGCTGCGGCGGCATACTGTAGGGAGGTGCGGTCGCCGGATTAGTGGGGTAAGCACCGGCGGAGCGTCCCTGGTTGGTGGCGCGCGGGTCCTGCATGATGACGGTCGCCGGAAGGTCGGGCTGAATGCTCGCGCCGACCAGCGGCGAGCCGTCTTCCAGGCAGAAGCCCAGTGAATCATCCGTAAAGGTCCGCTGACAGGAGGGGCATCTTTTCATACGTCCGTTTCCTCTTGCTCAAAGGCAATCTTTAAAGCATGTTCGGTCTTCAAGAGAGATAATCGAGCTTAGAGATATATAACATGAGATGTCCGCCAGACATTAGCAGGGATTGAGCCGGGCGCGGCCGTCGTCAGGAGGATGACGTAGTTACCATCGGAGGCCGCGGGCGTCGAGGCGTCCAGGCCGCCGGGGCTCCCCGCGGGCCCGTCGCCCTGCGCCGTCTCGGACTCCGGCGTCGCCAGCGCGAGACGACGCAGGCACTGGTAAAGATGCTCCGGGCCGACGCCGTAGCGCCCTCCTTCGTCGCCCAGGACAAGACGGACTTCGGCACGCTCGTCTATGAAATGCGCGACGAGCGAAGCGGCCTGCGTCACGCCGCGCTCGAAACGCGGGGCGAAGTCCTGCTCTTCGAGTCCGGCGCTTCTCCTCGTATCGAGCGCAATCGTCACGCGGCGCTCGTCTTCGGCCGTAAACTGCCGGACGATCAGGCGGCGCGAGCGCGCCGTCGCCTTCCAATCAATGTGGCGCAGGTCGTCCTGCGGCTGGTACTCGCGCAGGGCCAGCAGGTCGTGCCCCGCGCCGCGCCGCTGAGAGGTCATCCGCCCGGCGTTCATCGGCAGCAGGTGCAGCTCGTCGCCGAGTGGCTCCGGCTTCGGATAGACGATGATGTCAACGTCGCGCGCGCGCAGGCGTCTGCGGCGGCGGAAGAAGCCGAAGGGAAAGCGCGTCGAAAGCTCGAACCCGGTGATGAGGACGTGGCCGCGCCGGTCGAACAACTGCTCGACGCGCTGCTCGGCCGCCGCGCGATGCGGCACGTACATGAAATAGGCGAGCGCCCGTTTGCCA
>DASVWH010000203.1:0-23350 GCA_036389715.1 Pyrinomonadaceae bacterium
CCCAGATGCGGCAGGCTGTTGGCGTAGTAGATGGGTGTTGTGACGTAGAAAGTCGGCATTCGGTTTTGGTTGTAACTCAACTCGTCTTCAGCGGCGCGCGCGGGTCTCTAGCGGCGCACCCTGGCAAACTCGTCGCCCGGATTGAAGCGCGGCAGCTCGCTCATCTCGGCGACGCGGCGGCCGATGGCCAGCGCGATCTCCGCCTCCTGAATCATCCCGCGAAAGTCCCAGGAGTCGCGGTATTCGTCCGAGGGCTGGTGGTAATGGGCCGTGTTGTAGGCGTTGAACTGCTGCTCGCCCCAACCCTTCGGACGGCCGACGAAGTCGTTGCCCTCCTTGAGGCTGATGGAGGGGACGCCGACCCTGGCGAACGGGAAATGGTCCGAGCGATAGAAGGAGCCCTGCTCGGGCCGCGGGTCAGGCACGACCGTCATCCCGCGCTCGCGTGCGACGGCCTGGACCACGGCATTCAGGGTCGAGCGCTCGGCCCCGAGCGGCACGAAGTCGCGCGTCAGGCCGAGGATGTTCATCGAGTCCAGGTTGACGTTGGCCGCAGTCTTATTGAGCGGCACGAGCGGATGCTTTGAATACCATTCAGCGCCGAGCAGGCCCTGCTCTTCGGCGGTCGGAATCAGGAACATGATGGAGCGCTGCGGTTTCTCATTATCGGGCAGCCGCGTGAGAGCTTCGGCGATGCCGATGAGAGCGGCGACGCCCGTCGCGTTATCGACCGCGCCGTTATAAATCTTATCGCCTGACTTGTCCGGCTGGCCGATGCCCAGATGGTCCCAGTGCGCGGAATAGATGACGTACTCATCGCGGATGGCGGGAACTCTTCCGGGCAGCACGGCGACGACGTTGTTCGAGTTGACACGCTTCAATTCGCTCTTGATGTTGATGGCGGCCCTGAGGTTGAGCGCGACGGGCTGAAAGTCGCGCGAAGCGGCCTGCCTGCGCAGCTCGTCCAGGTTCCGCCCGGCGAGCTGCATCATCCGCCTGGCCGCTTCGTCCGTGACCCAGGAACGCAGCTTGAGATAGGGCGTCCGGTCATTTTCACCGCGCGCGATGTCATAGCGCCAGGAGCTATTAGAGGTGCGGACGACGCTCCAGGGATAACCCGCCGATTCGGTAGTGTGCAGGAGGATGACGCCCGCCGCGCCGCGCCTGGCCGCTTCCTCGAATTTGTAGGTCCAGCGCCCGTAGTAGGTCAGCGCGCGGCCACCGAAGAGGCCCGGCTCGGCGGCGGTCGCGGGCGGGTCGTTGACCAGCATGACCAGCACCTTGTTGCGGTAGGACGCGGCGTCGCCCTTGTAATCGTTCCAGCGTTGCTCCGGCGCGTCAATCCCGTAACCGACGAAGACCAGCTCGGCGTCAACGTCCGCCTCCGCCGCCTGCGCACCCGTAAAGGCCACGAACTCGTCCGCGAACCTGAAGGTCTCGCGCCGCTCGCCGCCCGTGATGGTCAGCGTTGTCGCGGGGTCGGCCTTGACGCCGACGAGCGAGACGGGCTGGAAGAAACTGCCGCGCTCTCCCGCGCCGCGCAGTCCGAGCGCCTCGAATTGCGCCGCGATGTACTTGGCCGCCAGCTCGCCGCCGGGCGTGCCGGGCCCGCGTCCTTCCAGTTGATCGTCAGCTAAAAACTTGATGTGTGCGCGCAGGGTGCTTTCGCTGATGGGGCCGGGCGCGGCCACGGGGCGCTGCGCCGGTGCGCTCGCAAAGAGCACGCAGAGAAGCCCGACGCTTGCCAGTAAGTTTCTTATTCTCATAGGTTTACCCGGCCTCCCCGGCGAAAGAATTGATTGTTCATTGATTTAATCATTTAGTCATTTCATCGTTGATTTATTGAACTGCTGATCGAGTTGTTAAATGAATCAATGACCGGATGAATCAAGGATTAAATCTCCACTTAACTATGTCCTTTAATCAACGACATGGCTTCGGCGCGGGTCCGCGGGTCATGGCGAAAGCCGCCGAGGACGGCCGACGTGACGGTCACAGCGCCGGGCTTCTTGACGCCCCTGAGCGTCATGCAGGTGTGCTCGGCTTCGATGACGACCATCACGCCGAGCGGGTTGAGCCCCTCGTAGAGAGTGTTGGCAATCTCTGAAGTCAGCCGTTCCTGCACCTGTAGGCGACGCGCAAAGACTTCGGCCAGGCGGGCCAACTTTGAGAGGCCGAGAATGCGTCCGTCTTTCGGGATGTAAGCAATATGACACTTGCCGACGAACGGCGCAAGATGATGCTCGCAGATCGAGGCGATGTTGATGTCTTTGACGATGACCATCTCGTCGTGCGTATCGCCGGGCAGCGGCACGACGTGCTGTTGCGGGTCTTCGTGCATCCCCGCGGTCAGTTCTGCGTACATCTCCGCGACACGCTCGGGCGTGCGTTGCAGGCCGGGCCGCTCCGGGTTTTCGCCAATGCCTTCGAGAATCAATCGCACGCCCCGCGCGATCAATTCCAGGTCAATCTTCGGCTGTGCCCCCGGCGACTGCTCTTCATTTTCCGTGTTTGAAATGTTTGCGGCCATCTTCTTCGATTCCCTTCCCGGTTAGCGCCCGCCCGGCGAGCTTGCCAGCATTTTGAAAGCCTCGTCGGCGGCCGCTTCGACCTCGCGCAGCGTGACCTCTGCGCTCTCGGCAGCCGCCCGGCATTGCTCGTACTCCGGCATCCCCTTAATCACACGCCCGTTAAATCGCGCCACTTTAACATCAATCGCGCCGTAGCGCGTCTCGACCCGGACCGTCTCGCGCTCAAGCGAACGCCGCTCCACTTCACGATAACGCACGCCGAGCGTCGTCGTCTCCGCAAAGAGCAGCTCGCACAAGGCGTCCAGCTCAGACCCGCGGCAGAGAATCGAGACGAGCACGCCCGGCCTGTTCTTCTTCATCTGGACGGGCGTGAAGTAGCAATCGAGCGCGCCCCGCACGAAAGCCTGCTCCATCAGGTGGCCGAAGACCTGCGGCGACATGTCGTCGATGTTGGTTTCGACCATCAGCAGCCGCTCATGCCCGAACCCCTGGCCCGCGCCGTCGTCGCCGAGCATCAGGCGCAGCACGTTCGGGAATTTCTCGTACTCGCGCGTGCCCGCGCCGTAGCCCGTCCGCTCGATCTTCATTTCCGGCAGCGGGCCGTATTCGCCGCAGACCGTGCTGATGATGGCCGCGCCCGTCGGTGTGACCAGCTCTCCCCTGACATCCGAAGCGTAGACGGGAGCGTCCCGTAAAAGCTCTGCGACGGCGGGCGGCGGGACCGGAAAGCGCCCGTGAGCCATCTCGACCATCCCGCTGCCGACGTGCAGCGCCGAGCTGACGAAGCGCTCAACGCCGAGCAGCTCAAAGCCTATGCAGGCGGCGACGACATCAACAATCGCGTCGAGCGCGCCCACTTCGTGAAAGTGTATCCGCTCGACCGGAACATCGTGAACACGCGCCTCCGCTTCAGCCAGCCGCGAGAAGATGAGCGCCGCACGCTCCTTGACGCCGTCGCCGAGCCGCGAGCCGTAGATGATCTTCAGAATGTCGCCGAGATGGCGGTGAGCATGCTCGTGCGCCGTCCGAACGCTGGCGCGCGTGGCGCTGATGCCCGCACGGTCAACCGTCCCGAACTCCACCTCGTAGCCAGAGATGCCGAGCAGCCCGAGTTGCTCCGTCAGCGCGCGCCGGTCGGCCCCGACGCCCACCAGTGCGCCGAGAATCATATCGCCGCTCGCGCCCGCGAAACAGTCGAAGTAGAGTGTTCTCATTAAACCTTAAAAGAATCGGCCGGACTCCGCTGGCAAAGCGCAACCCGCACAACAAAGCATCGCCGCAGCCGGGGCGGAAACCGGGTCATGCTCGCTCATCGTCAGTCGTCTAAGAAGAGCGATGGTAGCAGAGCGGGCCGCAAAGATGTCAAGCATGAATAACCGGCGCGGATTAGCAGGAGCCCGCGCGGCTGGGCTATACTGCCTGCTTTGCCCCGGACGTGTGCCCGAAGAGATGAATAGATGAAACCAGACAGCGTGAATTTGAGAGACTTGCAAACGGCCCTGCGCGGCCGCGTGCGCCAGGCCGCAGAGGATTTATTCGGCATCGCGCTCGAACAGGTGGCGGCAGAGGTTCCGCCGCGCACGGAGCTTGGCGACATGGCCTTCCCGCTGGCCTTCGAGCTGGCCAAGCGCATCAAGCAAACGACCGGAGAGAAGCGAGCGCCGCGCGCAATCGCAGAGCAGCTGGCCGCCGTGCTGCAATCTTCCGCGGGCGTCGCGCGCGTCGAAGTGGCCGGGGCCGGATACCTCAACCTGTTTTTTGATCGCGCCGCTTTCCTCTCCGGCCTCTCGGAAGGCGCGGACGCCGCCGCAACCTCTGAAGCTCAGGATACGCGCCCGAAGCGGATGGTCGAGCACACCAGCATCAACCCGAACAAGGCCGCGCACATCGGCCACGTCCGCAACGCCGTCCTCGGAGACACCTTCGTCCGCATCCTCTCGGCGGCGGGCGAGCGCGTCGAAGTCCAGAACTACATTGACAACACGGGCGTGCAGGTCGCCGACGTGGTCGTCGGCTTCCTGCACATCGAAGGGATGAGCCTGGACGACATCAAAGCCCTTGACCGCTCGCTCGCGCCCGCGCGCACTTTCGATTATTACTGCTGGGACCTCTACACGCGGGTCGGCCTCTTCTATCGCGACGACGATCCGAACGGCGCGCCGAATCCCGAACGGCTGAAGCTGCGCGCCGAGACTCTACACCTGATCGAAGAGGGCGATAATCCGACCGCCGAGCTGGCCGATTATGTCGCCACGCGCAACGTCGAGTGCATTCTGGACACGATGGAACGGCTCGGCATACGCTACGACGTGCTGCCGCGCGAGTCTGAGATTCTGCGGCTCAGATTCTGGGAGCGCGCCTTCGAGCGGATGAAGCAGACGGGCGCGATTCACTTTCAGGATGAGGGGCGCAACAAGGGTTGCTGGGTCATGCCCTTCGAGTCTCACACGGGGACGGACGAGCATGAGGCGGACAAGATCATCGTCCGCTCGAACGGGACCGTGACCTACACGGGCAAGGACATCGCCTATCAACTCTGGAAACTCGGGCAGCTCGACCTGGACTTTTACTACAAGCCGTTTCGCAGCTACCCGGACCTGCACGTCACCTGGATGACGACGAGCGAGCCGCAGCCGGTCGAGACCTGCGAGCCCGGGTCGAATGTGCTGCCGCATTTCGGGGGCGGCGCGACCGTCTATAACGTGATTGATTCGCGCCAGTCTTACACGCAGGACGTGGTCCGGCGCGGCGTGGCCGGGGTTGCGCCCGAAGTCGGCCAGGAGGCGAGCGTGCATCTGGCCTACGAGATGGTGGCGCTCTCCGTCGCGGCCTGCGAAGAGCTGGGCATTCGCTTGAGCGACGAAGACCGCGCGCGCCCCTTTATCGAGATGAGCGGGCGCAAGGGCCTGGGCGTCAAGGCCGACGATCTGATAAACCGGCTCGAAGCAAACGCGCTCCGCGAAGTCGAGAGCAGGCACGCGGAGTTGTCCGCAGAGGAGAAACGCGAGACGGCTCACCTCATCGCCGTCGGCGCGCTACGCTACTTCCTGCTCAAGTTCACGCGCACCTCCGTCATCGCCTTCGATTTCAAGGAAGCACTCTCTTTTGAAGGCGAGACGGGGCCTTATTGCCAGTATTCGGCCGTGCGCGCCAACTCCATCTTTCGCAAGCTGGAGCCGGGCGCGCGCGAGGCTGCGGCAGAGTTGATGGCGCGTGCCGCGAGCGGCGAGAGCCGGGTTCAGGATGTGCTCAGGGCCCTGCTCGACGGCGAGGGCGGCGATGAGGTCTGGTCGCTCGTGACGCTGGCCGCGCGGCTCGACGAAGTGACGGGCCAGGCGGCTGCCGCTGCCGAGCCTTCGCTGCTGGCCAAGTACGCTTTTAACCTGGCGCGGGCCTTCAATCTCTTCTATCACCGTCACAAGATTATCTCGGAAGAGGACGCAACGCGCCGCGCCCTGCTCATCACCGTCGCCGAGCTGGTGCGGCGTCAATTGACCTCCGCGCTGGCCGCTTTAGGCATCGGCGTGCCGGAAAGAATGTAGCCCGCATTGTGCGGTAAACGACTATTTGAACTGTACTTTTGGCGGCCGATAGGAGATGATGGCGGCAAGCTAACAACCGCCTCCGCCCTTGTTACCCGTCAGTCTTAACCCGGAGTAAATAGATGCTCATCGTTATGAAAGCCGACGCTACCGAAGGCGACATCGACGGCGTCGTCAGCGTCGTCAATGAACTGGGCCTGCGCCCGCACGTCATGCCCGGCGCAACCCGCACGGCCATCGGCATCACCGGCAACCAGGGCGCGGTTGATGTTTCGCGTTTTGAACTATTGCCGGGCGTCGCCGAAGCCCTGCGCGTCAGCAAGCCGTATAAGCTGATTACGCTCGATCTGCGCCCGGAAAAGACGATTGTCCGCGTCGGCGACGCAACGATTGGCGGCGACGAGCTGGCCATCATGGCTGGCCCCTGCGCCATCGAAAGCCGCGCGCAGGCCTTCGCCATCGCGGAATCGGTGCGCAGAAGCGGCGCTAGATTCTTTCGCGGCGGCGCGTTCAAGCCGCGCACTTCGCCCTACGCCTTTCAGGGACTCGGCGAAGAGGGCATGAAGATTCTGGCCGATGTCCGCGAGGCTTACGGGCTCAAGATCGTGACGGAAGCCCTCGACGAATCCGGCATTGACCTGGTCGAGCGTTACGGCGATATGATTCAGATCGGCGCGCGTAACATGCAGAACTTTTCGCTGCTGCGCCGCGCGGGCCGCTCTCCGCTGCCCGTCCTGCTCAAGCGCGGGATGGCCGCAACGCTCGATGAATGGCTGCTGGCCGCCGAGTACATCATGGCCGAGGGCAACTACAACGTCGTCCTTTGTGAGCGCGGCGTCAGGACCTTTGCCTCGCACTCGCGCAATACGCTGGACCTCTCGGCCGTCCCGGCTGTGCGCCGCATCTCGCACCTTCCGGTCCTGGTTGACCCTTCGCACGGCACTGGCAAGAACTACATGGTGATTCCGCTGGCGAGGGCGGGCGTCGCGGTCGGCGCGGACGGGCTGATTATCGAAGTCCACGATCAACCGGAGCGCGCCCTCTCGGACGGCGCACAGGCTTTGACGCTTAAGCAGTACGATCAACTGATTGACGAAGTGCGCGCTATTCATGAGGTGATTACGCCCGCGCCCGTCGGTTGATTGCCGGTCGGCGGGGATCAACCGGGAGTGCTCGCTTTCAATCTCTCGTTCACTCGAAACTATTTGCGGGAAGGCATCAGCAGCGATGCCTTCCCTTTTCATTTGTGAGAAAATTGTTTGAGAGCCTCTCGGGTGAAGGCTCTCCGGCCGAGCCTGTGCGCGCGTCCGAATTCCAGGCCGCCCGGAGTCGAGAGAAAAAGTTTTGATGAGCGGAAGCAAGATAATTGACCCGGTCTGCGGCATGGAGGTGGACCGGCAAAGCGTCGCCGCCGGGAGCAGTTTCGACGGAGACGACTATTATTTCTGCTCGGCGACGTGCCGGGAGCAGTTCGATGCCGACCCCGCGCGCTTCACGGCCGGGCCGCCAGCAGAAGGACCGTCAGAAGTGATGCTTCCCCTTCCTGCGAGCCAGGGAGCCGCAAACACGTCCGAGCGGCGCGGCGACACTGTGACGGAGGGCGCGTGCGAGCGCGTTGACCTGCCGATTACGGGCATGACCTGCGCGGCCTGTGCGCGGCGCATCGAACGCAAGCTTTCGAAGGTTCCCGGTGTCAACCGGGCGGGGGTTAATTTCGCCACCTCGCGCGCGACGGTCGAGTACGATGCGCGGGCGACGGACCTCCGTCAACTGATGCAGACGGTCAGGGAGGTCGGATACGGAACGGGAGAGACGGCGCGCGCCGATTTCATCCTGGGCCATCAGGCGAGCCCGGCCGCATCGAGCGTCGAGCTGGAGCGGCGCTTGAACGGGCTGAGCGGCGTCGTCAAGGCGGGCTTCAATCCGGGCATGACGGAGTTTCACGTCGAGTACCTGCCGGGCGCGACCGATGGCCGGGCGATACGAAGGGCGATAGAAGGTTTCGGCTACGGCGTGCGCGAGGTGCTCGGAGCGGGCGATGAAGCGACGGCTGAAGATTCGGAAGAGGCTGCGCGCGCCGCCGAGGACAGCGAGTTACGGCGTAAGTTCCGGTTAGCGGCCGCGCTCTCCGTCCCGCTGCTCCTGATAGCCATGTCTCACGGGCGCATCCAGCTCTTCAACTTCCGGGGCGTCGAGTGGCTTCAACTGGCGCTGGCCACGCCGGTCGTCTTCTATTGCGGCCAGCAGTTCTATCGCGGGGCCTGGGCGGCGCTGCGTCATCTTGCAGCCGACATGAACACGCTGATTGCGGTCGGCACTGGCGCGGCCTACCTCTATTCGGCGGCGGCGACCATTGCTCCGGGGCTGTTTTCCGCGACACCGAATGATTCCCGTATGAGCGGCATCAACGGGATGAATGGCATGAACGGCGCGGGCGGTGTGCCCGTCTATTTCGAGGCGGCGGGCGTCATCATCGCGTTGATCCTGCTCGGCAGGTTATTGGAGGCGCGCGCGAGGGGACGAATCGGCGAGGCGATTCGCAGGCTGATCGGCTTGCAGGCCAAGACCGCGCGCGTTATTCGAGACGGCGGCGAGGCGGACGTTCCGGTCCAGGAGGTGATGCCGGGCGAGCTAATCATGGTCAGACCGGGAGAGAGGATTCCCGTCGACGGGTTGATCGAGGAAGGCGCGTCGGCCGTAGACGAATCCATGCTGACGGGCGAGAGCCTGCCGGTGGAAAAGAGGCCGGGCGATGCGGTCTTCGGCGCGACCATCAACAAGACCGGCGCGTTCAAGTTTAAGGCCACGAAGGTCGGCAAGCAGACAGCGCTTCAGCAGATCGTCAAGCTGGTCAGGGAGGCGCAGGGCTCGAAGGCCCCGATTGCTCGCCTCGCAGATGTCATCAGCGGGATTTTCACGCCCGTCGTCATCGGCATCGCCATCGCAACGTTCGTCACGTGGTTCGCGCTCGCCCCTGCGGGCACGCGGTTCACAGCGGCTCTGGTCAATGCCGTCTCCGTGCTGATTATCGCCTGTCCGTGCGCGCTCGGGCTGGCGACGCCGACGGCCATCATGGTCGGGACGGGCAGAGGCGCCGAGCATGGCATCCTGATTAAGGGCGGCGAGGCCCTGGAAATGGCTCACAGGCTGCAAACCATCGTGCTCGACAAGACTGGAACGCTGACGCGCGGGCGACCCGCCGTGACGGACATCATCGCGGGCAATCAAGCGGGCGACGGCTCGGAAGAACAGTTATTGAGACTCGCCGCCTCGGCCGAATACGGCAGCGAGCATCCGCTCGGCGAAGCGATTGTTCGTGCGGCCGAGGTGCGCGGGCTTGAACTGCCGCGTGCCTCCGACTTCAAGGCTCTGGCCGGGCACGGCATCGAAGCCGAGGTGGAGGGCCGTCAACTGCTGCTCGGCAATCTCAAGCTGATGCGCGAGCGCGAGGTCTCGATTGACGGTTACGCCGGGCGTGCGTCGGCGCTGGCGGCAGAGGGCAAGACGCCCATGTATGCGGCCATCGACGGGCGCGTCGCGGGGCTGCTGGCGGTCGCGGACGAATTGAAGCCGGAATCGAAAGAGGCCGTGGCTGCGATGCAGAGAATGGGGCTGGAGGTCGTGATGATGACGGGCGATAACCGTCCGACGGCCGAAGCGGTGGCGGCGGAGGTCGGCATCGGGCGCGTCCTGGCAGAGGTGCTGCCCGAAGGTAAGGCGCAGGAGGTCAGGCGGCTTCAGCAGGAGCAACGGTTCGTCGGGATGGTCGGCGACGGCATCAACGATGCTCCGGCGCTGGCCCAGGCGGATGTCGGCATCGCCATCGGGACGGGCACGGATGTCGCCATAGAGGCTGCCGACATCACGCTGCTCAAGGGCGACCTGCGAAAGGTCGTGACCGCGATTGCGCTCTCGCGCGCGACCATCCGCATCATCCGGCAGAATCTCTTCTGGGCCTTCATCTACAACATCATCGGCATTCCCGTCGCCGCCGGACTGCTCTATCCCTTCACCGGCTGGCAGCTCTCGCCCATTATTGCGAGCGCGGCGATGTCGCTGTCGAGCGTCTCGGTCGTCGCCAACAGCCTGCGCCTGCGCCGCTTTCGCCCGCCCGTTTAAAAGTCCCGCCTGCGCCAGCAAGCTGTTCAGAATGCTAAACTTAGGCGGGAAACTCGACGGTGAAAGTCGTGCCCATCCCGACGCCCTGGCTATCGGCGCTGACGCTTCCGCCATGCATCTCTACGAAGTGGCGGACGATGGAGAGCCCGAGTCCGAGCCCGCCATGCCTACGCGTGGAGGAGCCGTCGGCCTGGCGAAAGCGGTCGAAAATGAAGGGGAGGAATTGGGCGCTCACGCCCTGCCCCGTGTCGCAGACGCTAATCAGGATGCGTGAAGCGTTGGCCCGCAGGCCGACCGTCACGCGGCCGCCGCCGGGCGTGAACTTGACGGCGTTTGAGAGCAGGTTCCACATCACCTGCTGGAGCCGCGCCGGGTCGCACAGCAGAGGGCCGACGCTCTCATCTAAAATCAAGTCGAGATTGATGCCTTTGGCTTCGGCCGTCGGGCGGACGCTCTCAACGGCGGCCTCGATGACGGCGACCGGATTGACGGGCTGTAGATCGAGCCTGAGCCGCCCCGTGATGATGCGCGAGACATCCAGGAGGTCTTCGATAATCTGGGCCTGCGAGCGCGCATTGCGCTCGATGGTCTCCAGCGCCCGGTCAACGGCCAACTGGTTGAACTTGCCGGTTCTGAGCATGGTTGACCAACCGAGGATGGCGCTCAGCGGCGTGCGCAGCTCGTGCGAGACGGTGGCCAGAAACTCATCCTTCAGGCGGGTGGCCGACTCGGCTTCAGCCCTCGCTGCCTGCTCTCTCTGAAGTGCCGAGAGGAGCAGTTCTTCAACTTTCTTGCGCTCCGCAATCTCGGCTTCGAGTAACCTGGCTTTCTGTTGCAGCAGAGTGATTTCCCGCAGGCGTTCGTCCGAATCGTTGAGCGCCGTATAGCTCTCTGCGGGGATGACGCGCGAGTGTTTTGCGCACACGTCCACGAGCCTGTGTGTCGGCCCCTCACCGGCGAAACCGCTCATCGGATAAGCGCAGAAGAGCGCGAAGGAATGCTGCCGCTTAAGGTCGTTCCAGAGCTCTTCCAGGCATATCGCCCCGTCGTAATTGCCTTCCGTCCAGAGGAGCGCGACCATCTCGCCGTAGATGCGGACGCGCGGCCGCCCCTGTCCCGCCCGCGCGATCACGTCTCCGATGATTTCGGCGAAGAGACCGGGGTCAGGTATTTCGTCCGACATCAACTTCGAGAGGGTCTCGGCGGCATCGAGTAAGACCAACTGGCCGCACTCAAGGGCGGCGTTGACATCCAGCCCGTTTTTCCGCAGCCGTCGCTCAAGCTCCGCGCGATGCTCCCCGGTCGCCACGACTATTGCGGCCTCGCCCGCCTTGATGGCCGCACAGATATATTCGCCGAGCGAGTTCAGGAGAAAAGCATCCGCCTCGTAGAACTGGACGAAGTGCTCCGTCTCACCCATCACTGTCCAGTCCATGCGCGGCGCGAAGTGCCCCGGCGGGGTGTCCCCGCCCGTCTGCTCAAGAAAAGAGTTCTGTTGATTAAGTTCTGTTGACAAAGGAGTCTCCATGACCGGCTTCGCAAATTTCGGGTGGCAGGATGCCCGGCCCGCGGGATTACCAGGTAAGAGCGACTAAGAGCGACGAAGTCTAACATTATCGGGCGCTGGATGTATATCGCTGGCGGGCCCTTCCGATGCCTGCCGAGCGCGGAAAGCTCTTGTCAGGACGGGGATTGCCGGAGTCAACGATTTCGCGCCGTGCGTCTTCAGTCTGGCGTGTCGGACTGAGCGCCCGCGCCGTCGGTCCCGCCCGCGAGAATTTCGGACAGATGTTTGGTGAAGACTGAGCGCGGGATAACGCGGTCGAAGCCCGCCGCCTGTGCTTGCAGCCGGAGCGCGGTCTGGACGTGAGAGAAGAAACCGACGAGCGGCAGCGCGCGCAGTTCTGCATCCGCTTTCAGGCGTTCGGCGAGGCCGAGCGGATCGCAGGTTCGAGAGTGGAGATCGGCGATGACGAGCGCGGGCCTCTGCTTTCGCGCCAGCTCGACGACGGCGTCGGCGCTGCGCGCAAAGCGCACGTCGAGGCCCAGGTGTGCGGCCGTCGCGCGAATCTTCGACGCAAAGAAGATGTCGTCTACGGCTGCTATAACATACCCGCCCATTTGATTTCGCTCTCCCTTTATGACTGACCGGCAGTTAAAGCGGCCGAGGGCTTTGCAATGACGGCTCGAATCGCGTAAAGATAGAGCGCGATGGCCACCAGTCAAAGAACCCCGGAGGGCTTTTTCGGCAGCGCGGCAGGCGAAGTCGAGATTGGCAGCTTCGCCCCGCCGGGAATCGCCCGGCCGGAACGCGGCTCGCTTGTCATCGCTTCCTACAACATACGCTACGGCGTCGGCTCTTTCCTGATAACGGGAAGCCTCTGCCGCCGCCTCGGGCTGACCATGCCGGGCCGTCGTCCGCGCCTGATCGAGCGCCACCTGCGCAGGGCAGCCGTGGCGTTATCAGACGGAGAGCGCCTGCCCGCCGTTGACATCATAGCATTGCAGGAGGCCGACAGGCGCACGGCCCGCGCCGGAGGACACCACGTCGCGCAGGAGCTGGCAGCGAAGCTGCGGATGCACTACGCGCACGCCGCCGCCGCAGCCATCCCCGGGGACGAAGAGCCGCCGGCTAAACAGTGGTATCTCGATTTTGAAGAACACCTTACGGCTTCCGGCGGAGGGGCTACGGGGGTCGCCCTGCTGAGCTGCCTGCCCTTTCAAAAGGTCGCGCGGGTGGACCTGCCCGGGGGCGATTGCGCCTGGCGTCCGCGACTGGCCATCGCGGCCACCTTTCGCGCGGGCGGCCAGGACATACACCTCTTCAATTCACACATTGACCCGCACGCAGAGCTTCAGCAGCAGCTCGCACAGCACACAGCCGTCCTCGACTTCGCGGAGCAATTGACCGGCCCGCGCATCCTGCTCGGCGATTTCAACACGCTCTCGAAGCGCTCCTGCCAGCAGGTGCGCGCGGCCCTGGAGGCGCGCGGCTACACGACGCCTTTTAGGACTGGAGAGGCGACCTGGCGTGCCGGGCTGATTCGCCTTCATACCGACTGGATATTCCTGCGCGGGCTCGAAGCGCGGCGATGGGGCGTGGCGCGCAGCCTGGGCGTCTCCGACCACTGGCCCGTCTGGGTCGAGATTGGACTAGACGACCGGCGGGCCGCCGGGCAGTGATGGGCGAAATGATGATTACGAGCCGCGACAATCAACTGGCGCGCCGCGCGCGGGCCGTCCGCGAGGGAAAGATACGCGAACAGATTTTCGTCGAGGGCGTGCGGCTGTGCGAAGAGGCGGTGCGCTCTGCTCTCTCTGTCGAGCAGGTAATCTGTACGGAGAAGCTCGCACGCGACGAGCGCGGCGCTCAACTGCTTCAATCCTTAAGCGACAGGCCAGCGCACCTCTCCTTCGTCACAGAAGAGGTCTTCGCTTCCCTTTCGGATACGAAGACGCCGCAGGGCATCTTGCTGCTCGCCGCCAGACCTTTTACCGGGCGGGAGGCGCTGGAGCGCGCCGCTGCCTCCGTCCCGCTCCTGATAGTCATGCACAGGCTCAACAACCCCTCCAACGCGGGCGCGATTCTGCGGACGGCCGAGGCGGCGGGCGTCACGGGTTGTGTCCTGACTGAAGGGACAACGGATATATTTTCTCCGAAGGCGCTGCGCGGGGCGATGGGTTCGAGCTTTCGCGTCCCGGTCTGGGCGGGCGCACGATGGGCGGAAGTCCTCGAATGGTGCGGGGAGCACGGCATCCGCACCGTCTGCGCAGACCCCGGCGCGCGGCTCTCGCACACGGAGCTTGAGTGGACCGCACCGCGCGCCCTCATCGTCGGAGCGGAGGCCGCCGGGCTTCGACCGGACGAAATCGCCGCCGCTGACGAGGCGCTGAGAATCCCCATGCGTGCCCCCGTCGAGAGCCTCAACGTCGCGGTCGCCACCGCCGTCGTCCTCTACGAAGCCGCGCGCCAGCGAGAGCTGTGGACGAAAGAGGTTAAGAATTGATCGACGTAGTCATGTAACCTTTACTCATTCAGTCTTTTACTCCTTGACCCGGCTGTTCGATGAATCGATCACCACTTGAATCAATGATTACATTCTTTCAGCCTTCATCCTTGCACTTATTTCGGCTAGAATGGCTTAGCGTAAATTTTATTTCAATTTTCTCCCCCTTGAGGTCATAATTCGGCGTCCGAAAGGCGAAGACTGCTGATGGCAGCGGCGGCACAGGCGCTGCCGCCATGCGGTCCAAACATCTTATGAAAAAAGAGCCAGAGCAAAAGCCGGAGCAGAAGCGCGAGGAAGCGCTGCCGGAGCGCCTGCTGCGGCGCGTATTTGAGGGGATGGGTGCGGCGGTTGACCGCGGCCTCGGGCGCGACACGCAATCAATGGGCGGGCTGACGACCACGGCGCTCGTCCAGAGAATGAAGCGGCTGATTGACGAGCGGGCGCGCGACGACGACCAGGGGCCGCGCATCGCGCCGCATCTCCTGAAGCTCAAGGTCGAGTGGGGCACACATTCCGAAGCGCCGCCGGAAATCATCCAGGAGCTTGAGCACGAGCTGCTGGCGGCGGCCATCGACCATATCAACGACAATCGCTATCGCACGCTCGCTCCCGTCGCGATTGAGACGGAGATTGACATCTTCACGACGGGCGTTTCCGTCGACCCGACCTTCGGAGAGTTCGAGGAACAACTGCGGGAGCAGGACGAGGCGAAGCGGCGCGCGCAGGAATTGGGCTCGCCCCTGATTCCTAAATCCAGGGTGCAGGATGTGAAGATGGTCGCCCGCGTGACCCTGCCGGACGGAACGCGCGAGATACCCCTGGTCCTGACGCCCGGCGGACGGCGCATCAGCATCGGGCGCGGCACGGACAATGATCTGTGCGTCAACCACGGCAGTATCTCGAAGATACACGCCGCGCTGGTGATGAACCAGCAGGGCACGCTGCTCGTCGCCGATACGGGCTCGACCAACGGGACATTCATCAACGGGCGTCGAATCGGGTACGGCGAGGCCCGCCAGATCGAAGAAGGTGACGTTGTCGGCTTTGGCGACGTTGAGGTTCGTTTCCGCAGAACTTAGTTCCTGATATGTCACTCATACTGCTTCTCCAAACAACCGCAAATAACGCCGGTAGTCCTTCGCTCGAAAAGCAGCCCGCGCTCCTCAGCCTGATCTACATGGGCGGGCTGGCGCTGATGGTGCTCTGGCTGATCGTCGCGCTCATTCGCAATCGCAGGCAGCGTTCGGCGCTGGCGGCTGTCGCGGCCGCCGATCTGCCGGACGAGGTGCGCGAGCGGCTGGGCTCGACGACGACCAACCGCGGGCTGCGGGTCCTGCGCGTGCTCTTCATCGTGCTGGCCTGCGCCGTCTTCGGCTTTCACGTTTACTGGGCGCGCTTCGCCGTCGAGAAGAACGACCGCTTTCAGGAGTTGAGCTATAAGGACCTGCGCAACCGCCGTCTCTCGGAGGCGACGCTGCGCGGCTGGATTCTAGACCGCTCCGGCAAGCTCGACAAGGCTCTGGCCCTCTACACACGGCAGGGCGACGGCAGCATCATCCGCGATTACCCGGTAGACGTGGCCTTTGCGCACATCTTCGGCTCCGACCGCGGCGACCCCGGCCTGGAGCGTTCGCTTTTCGGCGTGCAGAGCGGCGAAGTGCCCGAAGCCCTGCAAGTCGTGATGGGCGAGAACATGATTCAGAAGGCCAACCGTGATGTCCGGTTGACCATTGACCGCGACTTGCAGCAGGCCGCCGTCGAGCAGCTCAAGGGCAAGCACGGCGCCGTCGTCGTCCTTAACCCGCAGACGGGCGACGTGCTGGCGATGTACAGCAACCCTTCCTACAGTCTCAAGGAGGTCCAGGACGAATCGAACTGGATCAGGCTCGACGCCGACCAGCGCGATAAGCCCCTGGTCAACCGCGCGCTCGGCTCTTATTACATTCCCGGCTCGACCTTCAAAACCATGATGATGATCGCGGCCGAGCGCGCCGGGATTCAGGACACGCAGTTCGTCTGTAGCGGCGGCGGGTATATAGCCATGCCGGGCGCTAAACCGATTTTCGACGACGGCGGCGCGGGCGAAGTGCATGGCCAGCTGGGGATGGACCGCGCCTATGAGGTTTCGTGCAACCAGTATTTCGCGCAGATGGCCGTTAAGCTCGGGCCGGAGAGGCTCAGGGAGGCGGCCAAGCTCGTCGGCATCGGGGCTTACGAGACGCCCGAAGAGACGACGCTCGGGCGCAAGGAGCCGGAGATTTGGAACGCCAGCTCCGACGCCGTCAAGCGCGCGCTGGCCCCGCGCGAGGCGACGATGGTGACGGGCAAGCTCGGCCCGAAGTTCAACAAGTTCGATCTCGCGCTCGAAGGCTACGGCCAGGGCTACGCCGGACAGATGACGCCGTTTCAGATGGCGCTCCTGGCGGCGACAATCGGCAACGTCGAGGGCAAGCTGATGAAGCCGAAGATCGAGTTTGACCGCCCGCCCGAACCCTTCAACCAGGTGCTGACGGCGCAGGCCGCCGCCGCCCTGCGCGGCATCATGGGGCTCGTCACGGGCGGGCCGGAGGGCACGGCTCGCGGCGTCTTCGCGCCGGTCAAGGCCGCTGGCATCACCAGCGGCGGCAAGACCGGGACGGCGCAAAAGGATGTGCCGCTCTACGACCCGAAGACGGGCGAAGTGGTCAAGCGAATGAAGGTCGAGAAAGACCCGAAGGGCAACATCATCCGCCAGTATGAGCAGATCGTGCTCGCGCCCGAGCCGCGGATTGACGGCTGGTTTCTCTGCATCGCGCCGCTCGAACGGCCGCAACTGGCGATGGCCGTGATTATCGAGGGCGGCGGGTACGGCTCGAAATCCGCAGCGCCGGTCGCGGCCGCGCTGGTGCTCAAGGCCCGCGAGCTGGGCCTTTTGGGCGACGCGCCGACGAAGCCTGCTCCGAACAGTAACGACCCGAAGGCCAGGCCCCAGGGCAAACAGCCTGCGCGGCCGCCCAGACAGTAATGGCAGAGGCCGGGCGCTTGCCTTAGAGAGATGAGAGACGCTCAAAGCGCCAGGCACTGTTTCTGCTCGCTTTCGTTTAAGAGAACCAGCATCTGACATCCGGCATCCGGCCGCCCGGTATCTACTTATGAAGAATCGCGCATCATCGCACCTGTTGGCACTGCTCCTGATTATCGGCTTCGAGGTCGTGGGCTATTACGCAGTCCACCGCGCCGCCCTGATTCGCGGCTACGAGACCTCCTGGGTGAGCGGCATCCGCGACCTGCTGATGTACGTCCCCGTAGTCTTTCTCGTCTTCTGGCTGACCCGCGTTCACAAGTTCGCGGGCAACTGGACGCTGTACACGACGGCCATCCTGCTCTTCTCCATCGGGATGCTCGTGCAATACCGTCTCTACAGCGACCCGGAATATAACGCCCGCAACAAGGCCGAGGCCCGCGCGCAGAAGACTGAGACGCTGCGGATGCGCTATATCAACGAGAATTACGATGCCGCCAAGAAGCGCTTGATGGGCTTGCCGGAGACGCCGCCCGCGCCCTCGGACCTGGACAAAGAGCCAGCCATCAAGTCCGGCTACTCGGTTGGCAATGCGCTCGCGTCGGGTTCCACCTGGATTCCGCTGATGTCGTTCCTGGCCTTCGCCATCGCCTTCTCCTTCTGCGTCCGCGACCGCTTCCTGCTCTGGGTTCAGCGGCACAGTTTCATCATCGTCGTCATCACGCTGATTCCGCTCGGCGTCGCCGTCGCCACGTCGCGCTTCGGCAAGGCGGGCGGCAACATGACGCCCTGGGAGCCTTCAAAGATTCCCTTCCTGCTCGGCTTCGCCGGAATCCTGACGGCGCGCTACAAAGAGCTGGCGCGGACCTACTGGGGCGTGCCGCGCGCGCGTGACATCGTCCCGCTGCTGGCGATGGCC
Source organism: Pyrinomonadaceae bacterium (assembly GCA_036389715.1). Classification (GTDB taxonomy): domain Bacteria; phylum Acidobacteriota; class Blastocatellia; order Pyrinomonadales; family Pyrinomonadaceae; genus DASVWH01. The sequence continues at coordinate 18,123 of DASVWH010000203.1, forward strand.
GTGATGCCGTTTATCCCCTTCTTCGTGCTCAAGGATTTCGGGCAGATGCTCGTCTTCAGCGGCGCTTACGCGACGCTATATCTGGTCGCGGTGCGCCGCTGGCCGCAGTTGCTGCTCTTCGTCGGCTCGCTCCTGCTGGTCGTCAGCGTGCTCGTCGTCGGCGCGCTGCCGCGCGACGTGCAGGAGAAAGTCCCCTTCCTGCCGACGCTGGCTCGCCCCGTCCAGACTGCGTTGCCTGACCGTATCCAGCAGCGTTTCCATCTCTGGCTAGACGGCTTCGACCCTCCTTCGCCGGAGGTCAAGTGGTGGAAGAAGGACTACGACGAGGCCCTCGGCAAGAATCAGAAGATGCGCGAGCTGGCCGAGGAAAGCCCTGCCATGCAGAAGACCGTCAACGTTGATGTCTGGTTCGACCGCGTGGCGTTTCAACCGGCGCAGGCCACCTTCGGCATCGCCGCCGGTCGCAACACGGGGCGCGGGCTCGGGCTCGGATTCGCCGAGGTGATTCCGGTGGCCGACTCCGACTACATCTACGCGGCCATCGCCGAAGAGATGGGGCTTGCCGGGGGAGCGATCATTATGCTCGCGCTGATCGTCTTCGTCTGGGCAGGGGTTCGGACTTCGATTGATGCGCGTGATATGTTTACGAAGCTCTGCTCGGCCGGGCTGACGGCCTTCATAGGCTTCCAGGCGCTCGTCAATATCGGCGGCGTGACCCGCGCCCTGCCGATGACGGGCATCACGCTGCCCTTCGTCAGTCACGGCGGTTTCAGTCTAATCACCAGCTTTGCCATGCTCGGAATGCTGATGGCTTTTTCGCACCGCAACGCGCGCGACGCACGGGCGGGCGTGCAGACGGTACGTAAATTCAATGATCCCGCACTACCGGAGGCGGTGCAATGAGAGAGCAAACAACCAGCAGTATGCCCAGGGTGGCGGTTGTCAGCGACCGCGGGCTGAGCGAAAAGCGCCCGCTCAACGAAGACTCCTATCTCTCGGACCCGGAGCGTCGTATCTTTGCCGTGGCCGACGGCGTCGGCGGCGCGCAGGCCGGAGAAGTCGCTTCGCAGACGGCGATGGAAGTCCTCGACGAAGCCTTCCGTCACCAGGTGGACGGCGCGGATGTCGAAGACCTGATGGAGATCGCCATCCAGCGCGCCAACCACTCTATCTACAAGATGGCGCAGGAGCACCAGAAATTCTCCGCGATGGCGACGACGGTCGTCGCGCTGCACCTGGACGGCAACACTGCGACCATCGGCCACGTCGGGGACTCGCGCATCTACAGGCTCAAGCCCGACGGCCAGTTGCTGCGTGAGACCAACGATCACTCCGTGGTCGAAGAGGAGGTGCGCGCCGGGCGGATGACGCCCGAGCAGGCCGCGCATCACCCGAGCCGCAACGTCATCAGTCGGGCCCTCGGCGCGGAATCAACCGTCGAGGTTGACATGAAGACCATCGAGATTGAAGAAGGGACGGCTTTCCTGCTCTGCTCGGACGGCATCACGCGTCACATCCCCGATAACGAGCTGCGCGAGCTGCTGAGCGGCAGCAACAACCTCGAAGAGGTCTGCGCAGAGATGAAGCGGCGCTGCTACGAGCGCGGCGCGGAGGATAACCTGACGGCCGTCATCGTCCGCATCGGCGAAGGGACGGGAGGAACCGGAGGCCAGGGCTATGACGACGAGGCGACCATCGTCTCCGAGCGCGGAGCACTGGCCGCAGCCATCTCCGGCGCGGACCATACCACACAAGGGTTCGCGCCCGTCCCGGCCGCCAGCGCCGCGCCCATGCCGCAGGCTAACGGCGACTTGCAGCCAGCATCCCCGGTGGTCTTCGCTCCCCAGCCCCCCATGACACAAGTTGACCTTCCGGCCGCCAGCGCCGCGCCCGTCCCGAGCGCCGCGCCGCTTCCCGAGCCGCGCCGTCGAGGGGCGAGCCGCGCGGCCTCTCTGCTCCGCACGCTGGGCCTCCTGCTGCTGCTGGCCGCCGTCGGCGCGGCAGCATTCTACGCGGGCGGCTACTTCGAGCGCAGGCAGACCGACATCGCCCAATCTAACCCGAACAATGCCCCTGCGGCGGCCGCGCCCGCGCCTCTCGATTCAGTCGGAGAGTTTGAGCAGAGACGCCTGCGCGTGGACCGAGCGCCCGCGCAGATGGCCAACGACTTGAGAACGGAGGCGACGGGCAAGGGCTTGCAGAACCCGCTCGATTCGACCGACCCGGGATTCCTTTATCTCTATGGCCGCGCCTTGCTGCTCTCCGGCGACTACGCCAACGCCATGACGGCCTTCGAGCACGCCAGCACCAGCATCGGAGACGGGTCCTCCCCGCTCCAGGAAAAGCTGAAGGTCGAATCCAGGCTGGCGATTGCGGCGACGGCGCACAGGCTCAGGGGACAACTGCCCGATGCCGACCAGCGGGCGGCGCGCGCGCTCGAAGAGTTGAGCAATAAGGCGAACGCCGCTCCGCCGCCACAGTAGGAGACAGTCTTGCTGCCCGCGCCGGAGTTAAGGGCAGGTGTTCCCGGCAGGATTGCCGCCCCGAAGGCCGCAACAGTAAGGGATTGACGGGCATCTAAACCTGGTTGCGCAAGGCTTTGTTGGAAGCGCTGACGAATGACGGAACTCAAACTTCAACAGTGCAGGCTCGACGGTCGTTACGATGTGCTCGACTGCCTCGGGCGCGGCAGCTACGCCGAAATCTATGTCGCGCGAGACATCGCCGCGGCCGACGGCGAGCCGCAAACCGTCGTCATCAAAGCCCTCAACGTCCTGCTGCAAGGCGTTCCCGATGCCGAGCTGGAACGAACCCTGATCGAGAATTTCCAGAACGAGGCCGTTGCCATTGACCGCGTTCGCCACCCGAACATCATCAGCCGCCTCGGCCACGGGACGGCCATTGATCTTTCCGGGACGACCTTTCATTACATGGTCCTCGAATATCTCTCGGGCGGAGACATGGGCGCGCGCTGCCGCCACCAGCCTTTCCCGCTCGACCGCGCTCTCTTTTATCTCGAACAGGTCTGCTCGGGCCTGGCGCACGCGCACGAGTGCGGCGTTATTCACCGTGACATCAAGCCGCAGAACCTGCTCCTGACCGCAGACGGCCAGACGGTCAAGATAGCGGATTTTGGCGTCGCCAAGATAGAGGCCACGGAGGGCGCAATCACGCGCGTCGGGACGAACATCTACGCCGCGCCGGAGCATAATCCGCTGGTCACGACCGGCCCCTTGAATTTGAGCTCGGCCTCGATGACCAAGTCGTACCTGACGCCCGCGGCCGACATCTACTCGCTCGCCAAGACCACCTACACGCTGCTCGCGGGCGAGCCGCCGCGCCGTTTCTCTCATCACCCGATCACGGAATTGCCCGCAGCGCTCGCTCATGAGAGCTGGTCGAAGTCCGTGCTCCGCGTGCTCCGGCGCGCGACCGCCACGCCGCCCGAAGAGCGTTATCAAACCGTGCAGGAATTCTGGGAAGAGTTAGCCGACGCCGCGCTTCCCCCGACGCAGCTGCTCAAGACGCCGGACGGCGGCGCGCGGCCGAAAATCACTTCCAGCCTACAGGGCAAGGCCGAATTACTGGCGACGGAAGCCCCGCCCCGCGCGCGCTTCGAGACCCAGAGTGTGATTGAAAGGAAGGGACGAATAGAGGGCAACGGCGCGGCTCGCCCGCGGATTGTCGTGCCCGTCACGCTGCCTCGGCCGGAGTTTCAGACGCCGCCGAAACAGCAGCCTTTTCAAGCGCCGCCGCTGGCCCATGCGATAGCTGCGCAGCCTGTCGCCGCGCCGCCCGTCGCTCCTTACCGCCAGGTCTCGACACAGGCGGTCGGGCGCAGGGGGCTTCGCGCTCTCATTACCCTGCTCGTGATTTTGGCCTTCGCCGGTATCCTGCTGGCGACGCATTTTTACGTCAAGAGCCGCAGGGCCCTGAGCACGGCGACACCCGTCAACAACGGGCCGTCGGTCATCGGCCATCAGGGCACGACGACCAGCCGTGTCTACCTGCGCCGTGATCCGAGCATGAGCAGCACGCCGCCGCTGCGCACCGTCGAAAAGGGCTCGCGGGTGCGAATCCTGAGCGTCAGCGATAATAATTTCTGGTACGAGGTGGAGATTTTAGCTGATAATGATTCGCCGGACGCCGGTCTGGCCAGACGTGGCTGGATGGGAAAAAAGAATATAGACTTGGATTAAGAGCAAGGCCCTATCGAGAGGAGAGGCACTAATCGTGGGTTTAATTGAATCCATTAGACGGTGGATTGACGGCGAAGGCGCTGACGATCCGCTCTCAGCGGCGGACGAAAAGGCTCGGCCGCGGCGCGTCTGGGAAGAATTTCTCGTCAAGGTGGCGCGCGAGGTCGAAGCCGTCATGCAGCGCGAGATGTTCACGCCACCCGGCGGGCCGACCTATATCCCGCGCGAGTACATAGTCTATTTAAGCAACGACGACGACCGGGAATGGCAGGGCGACAAGCGGCGCGGCCTTGAGCAGGGGCTTTTCCACGTGCTCTCGGAGCGTGCCCGCGAGCTGGGCGGCTCGACGCAGTTGGCCACCAAGTCCTTCGCCGTCGAGCTGCGCGTTGACGGCACTCTCAACAAGGGCGAGTTTCGCGTTCAGCCCGTCTGGGACGAAACCGAGAGCGGCCATACGATGGTCACAGCGCGTCCAAGCGACCAGTTGCTGCAAACCGCCATGCCCGGTGTGCTGCCGGGCGGCGTTGCCGCAGGGGGCGCTCAAACGGCGGACGAGCCGACGCCTGTGCCGGGCGTGCCCGAAGAGGATTCGACCGTCGTTCGTCCCCGCGTGACGACGACCGCCATGACTCTCTTTACGGTCGAGGTCTGGCATCAGGGCGTGCGCCAGTCCGTCGTCCCCTTCACCAAGCCGGAGATCACGATTGGCCGCGGCTCAAGGTCCGTCACGGTTGACCTGCCGATTAAGGGCGACCCGGAGGTCAGCCGCATCCATGCCACGCTCGGGCGCGATGAGAGCGGCCAGTACTGGCTCACGCCGAAGGGACGCAACCCCACCCTGGTCGCGGGCCGCGAGCTGCCGCGTGAAGAGGCGACGCGGGTTTCGCCCGACGATAAAATCGAGATTTGCAGCTTTACCATCCGCATCCAGCCCTGACGGACAAGTCAACCTGACGCGAAGAGGGCGGGCGAATTTAGCTTGAGAGGTTCAACAAAAAGAGCCGCGCGCGAATGCTACAACATTCGCGC
>DASVWH010000204.1:0-21479 GCA_036389715.1 Pyrinomonadaceae bacterium
CGCCGACGGCGCCCGCGCCCATGACGATTAAGGATTTCGGCACATCCTTCAGCTCCAAAATCTGATCCGAGTTGACGACCCTATCGCCGTCGACCTCAAAACCCGGGATGGGGCGGACGACAGAGCCCGTGGCGATGACGATGTTCTTCGTGTTGATTATTTCCTGCTGGCCGTCGTCACCCGTCACTTCGACACGGCCGGGCAGGGCCAGCCGGCCCTTGCCTTTGAAGACCGTGATGGTGTTCTTCTTCATCAGGAACTCTATGCCCTTCGAGTTCTTGGTGACGACCCTCTCCTTGCGCTTCTGCACGTCCGCGAAGGCGAGCTGAATGCCCGAAGCCTGGACGCCGAAATCGGCAGCGTGCTGCATCTGTTCGTAGACGTGCGCGGACATCAAAAGCTGCTTGGTCGGGATGCAGCCGCGTAGCGTGCAGGTCCCGCCGAGCCGCTTGTCTTTTTCGACTATCGCCACCTTGAGGCCCAGCTGTGCCCCGCGTATCGCCGCCACATAACCGCCCGGCCCGCTGCCGATCACCGTCACGTCAAACTGTTCCGTAGCCAAGTCTGTTTTCTCCCTTCGGTCTGATGCGGGGACGGGAGACAGGGACCGGCATCGGAGCAGCGCCTGTGCTTTAACCGACCCCTATCCCCTGTCTCCGGTTCCCGGAGAACAGCCAGTATATGCGCTTTATCTGTGCTTTTCCAAAAGAGCGCCATTATAATCGCTCGCGCAGCTTTCATCCACTCCGAGCGGCCGCGCTCGGAAGTTCAAACCCGGACGGAAGAGACCAAATGAAGCATAATGAAGGATTCCTGAAACTGGTCGAAGAGGCCAAATCGCACATTCACGAGGTCAGCGTCGAACAGACGCGCGCCCGCCTGGCTTCGCTCGAAGCCGTGTACCTCGTAGACGTGCGCGAAGATAATGAATGGGAGGCGGGCCGCGCCACCGGCGCACAGCACCTCGGCAAGGGCATCATCGAGCGCGACATAGAGCAGGCCATCCCCGACAAGCGCGCCGAAATCATCCTCTACTGCGGCGGCGGCTATCGCTCGGCGCTGGCGGCCGAAGCGCTCCAGCGGATGGGCTACACCAACGTCTATTCGATGGCCGGGGGCTGGAAGGCCTGGCTGGAGGCCGCCGCCCCGACCGAAGGCGGGTGAGCGAGAGAAACGCCGGGCGAGCGAGAGAAACGGAGCGCGACCGGCGGGCCGGGCGAGAGGCTTGCACAGGCGGGTGCAAGAGGCTGTATAATCTAAGGCGCGCGTCCTGGAATAAGTTGACGATTAGGACTTTCTATCTGAGACGCGCTCGCCTGCGGGCAGCCCCTTTGGCCGGGGCTTTGGCGGCGGTGCGGTGCGGGTGACGTGGATTAAAGGCTTTCGGGAAAGCGCCGCCGTGGCCCTCGCACCCGGAAGCGACGAGCCGGTTTTCTCACATTCTGCTTCTTCACTGCGGGCCTGACGTGGCTCGTACAGGACACTCACTCATGCCTTGCGCCCAGAGTTACAAGCATGTGATTTATCGGTGGCCTGAGCTTTAACGGCTCTTAAGCTGCTTGGACGGGTGCTCAACCTATGTGGGAATTTAGCGACAACCGCGCGGCTCCTCGATACAAAGCGCGTCTCTTATGCCGCATCTCGACGCCGAATGCCGGGCTGGCCGACGAGAGCGCGGGCGGTCCTGGGACCATGACGGGCTACACGCGCGACCTGAGCACGTCCGGCCTGGCCATCATCCTCTCGACTTTCGTCATCGGCCACCGCTCGCTGAGAGACTTTGAGACGCTCCTCGTCCAACTGGAACTGCCCACCGGCCACGTCGAAGTAGAGGCCAGCCCCGTCCGCATCCAGCGCCTCGACAGAGAGGACAAGGACGAGGGATACCTCGTCGGCCTGCGCATCACGAAACACAACGACAGCGTCCGCGAGCGCCTCGAAAGATTCCTCTACACGCTCGGCTGAAGGGCCGTCAGCAAGCACTCTTTCCGCCAGATTCGCCAGCCTGCCAGAGAGAGGACACGGAAGGAATGCTGGCGAAGGGCGTATCAAAGCTCTGGCCGGGCCTGCCGTGTCCTCAAACTTTTATTGCGTTGTAAGGATTTCCGCTGGTTCGATCGCCGCCAGGTCTTCTGCTCCCGTCTCGCTGACGCGGCGCGGGGCTAGGGTGTACAATTAATCGCAGGGACGGCTCTTAATCAAACTTCAGGGCGCGGCGGCTCCGCGAGAGGGCGGGGCGCGGGCCCGCTAGACGAAAAAAGGACTGGCACTTTTATGGCACTGGAAGCGATGAAGCAGGGGACCGAGAAGGCGGCGGGGATGCGCACGGAGACGGATTCGATGGGCGAGATAGCGGTTCCGTCCGACAGGTATTACGGGGCGCAGACGCAACGCTCGCTGATTCATTTCGACATCGGCGACGACACTATGCCGCGCGAGATGATACGCGCCCTCGGGGTCTTGAAGAAGGCCGCCGCGCTCGTCAACGAGGAGTTGGGCAAGCTGGCCGCGGACAAGGCCGAGTTGATCGTCCGCGCGGCCGACGAGGTGATAGATGGCAGGCTCGACGAGCATTTCCCGCTGCGCGTCTGGCAGACGGGCAGCGGCACGCAGACCAATATGAACGCCAACGAGGTCATCTCCAACCGCGCCATAGAACTCGCAGGCGGAGTGATGGGCAGCAAGCAGCCCGTGCACCCGAACGATCACGTCAACATGTCGCAGTCCTCCAACGATACTTTCCCGACCGCCATGCACATCGCCGCCGCCGAGCAGCTCAACCGGCTCATCCCGGTCGTAGAGGGGCTCCGGGAGGCCATCAACGCCAAGGCCGTGGAGTTCGCCGATGTCGTCAAGATCGGCCGGACGCACCTCCAGGACGCCACGCCGCTGACGGTCGGGCAGGAGATGTCCGGCTGGGCCAGCCTGCTCGAACGCGACACGGAGAGGCTGCGATTGGTCCTGCCCGGACTCTATGACCTGGCCATCGGGGGCACTGCCGTCGGCACGGGTCTCAACTCGCACCCGGAGTTCGGCGAGCGCGCCGCCGCCAAGATCGCGGAGTTGACGGGCTTGCCGTTTAAGTCGCACCCGAACAAGTTCGCCGCGCTTTCGGCGCACGACGAGCTGGTCTTCGCCAGCGGCGCGCTCAAGACGCTCGCCGGGTCGCTGATGAAGATTGCCAACGACATTCGCTGGCTGGCGTCGGGGCCGCGCGCCGGACTGGGCGAGCTGATTCTGCCGGAGAACGAGCCCGGCTCTTCCATCATGCCGGGCAAGGTCAACCCGACGCAGAGCGAGGCGATGACGATGGTCGCCGTCCAGGTCTTCGGCAACGATGCCGCCATCGGCTTCGCTGGCTCGCAGGGTAACTTCGAGCTCAACGTCTTTAACCCTGTGATGATTCATAACCTGCTCCACTCGATTCGACTGCTCCATGATGCCTGCCGCAGCTTCGTCGAGCATTGCGTCGTCGGGATAGAGCTTAACCGCGCGCGCATTGACGAGCACCTGCGCAACTCCCTGATGCTCGTCACGGCACTGAACCCGCACATCGGCTACGACAACGCGGCCAAGATCGCCAAGCACGCTCACCGCAAGGGCATCTCCCTGCGCGAGTCCGCCATCGAACTCGGCCTCCTGACCGGCGAGCAGTTTGACCTCTACCTCAAGCCCGAAGAGATGACCAGGCCGTGAAGCGCCCGGAACCGGGCGTCCGAACCCGGCGGGCTGCGCGTCCTGCCAGCACGCTTTTCTGCATCTTGCGGGTTCGTTTTCGCATCTAAATCTGGACGGGCGGGGCTACAAGAATCAGGTCGCGCCCGGGCGGGAAGAGAAGGGGCCGCGGCGCTGTTTGCTCGCTTGCGCTTCTTTTCTCAAAGTGAGATAGTTTCGGGCTTGGCGCGCGGCTCTCCGTCAGCCACCGGGCAGAGAGAGCACCAGCTGGCAGGCGCGCCGGAGGATAAGCATGAACGTTCTGGATTTTGAGACTAAAGCTCCTGCGCTCGAAGATTACTTTCGCGTCTCGGATGCGGAGCTGACCGAGAGAATCAACAGCGCGCGGCGCGAGCTCGGAGAGCGGCTGGTGATTTTGGGCCACCATTACCAGCGCGATGATGTCATCTGCCACGCCGATTTTACGGGCGATTCGTTTAAGCTGGCGAAGCTGGCCGCCGAGCGCCCGCGCACAGAGTTCATAGTCTTTTGCGGCGTTCACTTCATGGCCGAATCCGCCGACATTCTCAAGCCGGGCGCGCAGCAGGTGATTCTGCCTGACCTCGGCGCGGGCTGCTCTATGGCCGACATGGCTTCGGCCGAGCAGGTCGAAGACGCCTGGGAACAGCTGCGGGCCATCGGTCTCCACGACGAGTTCAAGGTCATGCCGATTACCTACATGAACTCGACGGCCGCGATCAAGGCTTTCTGCGGGCGCAACGGCGGCATCGTCTGTACTTCGTCAAACGCCGTCCCGCTCTTTGAAAAGAGCCTCCGCGAAGCCGACAAGCTCTTCTTCTTCCCGGACCAGCACCTCGGGCGTAACACGGGCGTCAAGTTCGGCATCCCGCTCGATGAGATGGTCGTCTGGGACCCGTTCAAGGAGCTTGGCGGGAATACGGAGGAGGAGCTGCGCCGCGCCCGGCTGATTCTCTGGAAGGGCCACTGCTCCGTTCATGGCCGCTTCAAGCCCTGGCACGTCGAACAGGTCCGCGCCGAAGTGCCCGGCATCAAGGTCCTGGTGCATCCCGAATGCGTTTACGAAGTCGTCCGGCAGAGCGACCTCAACGGCTCGACCGAGTTCATCATCAAGACGCTCGAAGAAGCGCCCGCGGGCTCGAAGTGGGCTATCGGGACAGAAGTCAACCTCGTCAATCGTCTCATCCAGCGTTTTCCGAACAAGCACATTCAACTGCTCGCGCCCGACCTCTGCATGTGCGCGACGATGTATCGCATCGCGCCGCAGAACCTGGCCTGGGTGCTCGAATCCCTGCTGGCCGGAGAGGTCGTCAACCGGATTAGCGTGCCGCAGGAGACGGCCCGCGATGCCCGCGTCGCCCTCGACCGGATGCTGGCGATTAAATAGTCAATCACGGAATCGTGTGCACAGCGTCGAGAACAAATGGTTGGTCTCTCCGTGCTGCGCCGGACCGAGAGGAACAGGGAGGAAGCGTTTAGTGGCTGACCCGAATGACCGGGTGGCGGAGAATGCCCTCGGCACATACTACGTTGACTCACAGTGCATAGACTGCGACGTTTGCCGGGATACCGCGCCGGATAATTTCACACGCTCGGACAATCACGGCTATTCGTTCGTCTATAAGCAGCCGACGACCGCTGAAGAGCGAGAGCTGTGCGACGAAGCCCTCTCGGCCTGCCCCGTCGAAGCTATCGGCAATGACGGCTAAAGAGGAGAACGCGGCAGGCAGCTCTACAAGGCAGCGCCGCTGCATGGATTCCTGCTCCTGGTAACTCTCGCTCGAAGCCTTCTAAAGCGTCCGACCCACTTCCGGCCCCGCCAGCTTACAGCCACTCGCGCCCTCCGGCTCCTGAGAGTCAAATCAGGATTTTTATCCACCCGTCCTCGATCACGACCTGGTAAGATTCGACCGCGCTCGCGTTGGTCAGGCACCGGCCCGTGCGCAGGTCGAAGCGCCAGCCGTGCCAGTCGCATTCGACCGCGTGGCCGCAGAGCCTGCCGTCGGCCAGCGGCGCGCCCTTGTGCGGGCAGAAGTTTTCGATGGCGTAGAACTCGCCGCCGACGTTGTAGAGCGCCAGCTCCGTGCCGTTCAACAGCTCTACGGTCGCGCCGCGGCCCGGCGGCACGTCTTCGACACGGCCGACCCTGACCTTTTCGCCCGTGCGCTCCGGTCTCTTGAATTTGCCGAACCTGGGATTCTCTGGCTGCACCGGGGCATCCTAGCAAATGGCCCGCTCTCTGGCTAACGGCGCGCAGTTCCCTGCGCGCAACCGGAGGGGCGCACCGGCTGTTTATCGAGAGGAATCACAGGTAGAGACGAAACGGCTTTCGCTGATGGCGCGCAGTGTCGGCGCTGGTCGCACGCTTTCCGGCACAGGCTGCGGCCCGCGAGTTATCCGTCAAAGGGCACTGCACCCGCCCGCACTGGCAATCTTTCTTGAAGCGAGTATAATTCCCTCACGTTCCCCTGAATGGTAATAAATAGTAATAAATCCGGCGACGGCCCGGCCGGTTGTGGCGGCCGGAAACGCGCCCCACTCTCGCCTTCGTCTGCTTTCCCGGCGCAGCGCAGAGAGACATAGTCGAAATCTTATCGGTCGAGTAGCCAGGGAGGAGAATCATGTCCAGGAATCGTTACGGCAGGGATGACAGGGATTATTTCGGCGGCGGCCCGAGGGGAGGCCGCGGCGGCGAGGAACGCTACGAGCCGGAACGCGGCGATTATGGCCACGGCGGCGGCGCGATGCGCGACAGGGATTTCGGTTACGACGAATCTTACGGAGCGCGCGGCAGTCGCGCCGGTGGCGAGCGTGATCCGGGGCGTGACGATTACGGTCGCGGCGCAGGCTTCGGCATGGGCGGGGGCTACGAGGAGCGCGGCCACGGCGATTACGTCGAAGCGCGGCGCGGACGACGCAGGCAAGACGACGAGCGCGCCGCCGAGAGACACTCCGCCTTTGATGACCGCGATGATTTCTTTCGCCCGGAATACGAGGAACGCGGACGCGGCGCTTCGCGTTCGCACCTGCGCTGCCGCGATATTATGACGCGCGACGTGACGGTTGCGACCCGCGAGACGACGCTTCAGGAAGTGGCCATGCTGATGCGCGACGAAGACACCGGCGTGATTCCGGTCGTCGAGCGCCAGGAGGTTTCAACGGATGCCGCCGCGACAGCCGGAGCCGCTGCCGAAGATACGCGGCGCAGCGATAACCGGACGCAGGGCAACGGCAAACTGGTCGGACTCATTACCGACCGCGACGTGGTCGTCCGTGCCCTCGCCGAAGGCAAGGACGCCCGCACGACCCGCGTCGAAGAGGTGATGACCACCGATATTCACACGGCGCAGCCCAATGACCGCGTCATTGACGCCATCCGCAAGATGGGCGACAAGCAGGTGCGACGCATCCCCATCGTAGACGACCAGGGCACACTGCGCGGCATCATCTCGATGGCCGATGTCGCGTTGGAGACGGAAGAGGACCGCGAGCTGGCCGAAGCCCTCGAAGAGATTTCCAGCGGCGCATCCTTCTGGAGCAAGATATTCGGATGAGAAGAGAGTGAGCAATCAGCAGTCAGCAGTCAGCAGTGAGCGGTAAAAGAAAGAAACTGCTGGCTGCTCATCGCTCGCCGCCGAACTGCTCGCCGCCCGTGCCGGACTGCTCACTGCTCACTGCTTACTGCTCACTATTCTTATGGCTGAATCGGTCAATCGTTATTTTCGCTTGATGCCCGCCGGGGGGCGGTCGCGCCCGTCTGCGCGCCTCTGGTGTCCGGCGGCTGATGTCTATCGAACCAGGGACGGCTGGATCGTCAAGGTTGACCTCGCGGGCGTCAGCCCTGAGGAGCTTGAGATCACGGTCGAGGAGCGCAGTCTGCGCATCGCCGGATGCCGCCGCGACACCTTCTACGGCGAGGGCGTCAGCTATCACCAACTGGAAATCACGTACAGTCGCTTTGAAAAGAGGCTGGACTTTCCCTGCTCCCTGCAAGACGTGCATCTAGTGCGCGAGTACCGCGACGGCCTGCTCATTCTACACCTGCGGAGCGAAGAAAATTGTCAGGAAAAGGAGTGAAGAGCGAGGAAGGGAAGAGATTGATTCATTGATTCATTGAACCGCTCGGTGAATTGTTAAATGACTAGACGAGTAAATGAATCAATGGCTAAATCCCTTCTTCCTCGCTTCTGATTATGGTCGAGAATAAGGAAAATACGGAGAAGCCTGGAGACGCGCTCGCGGAGAAGGAGCAGGCGGGCCAACGCGTCCCCTTCGAGATCAGTATCCTGCCCTTGCAGAACACGACGCTCTTTCCAGAGACGGTCATTCCGCTGGCGGTCGGGCGCATGCGCTCCATCGCCGCTGTCGAGGCCGCGCTGGAGACCGAGGAGAAGCTGCTCGGCTGCATCAGCGCGCGTGCCGAAGAGACGACCGGCGCTGATGCCACACCGTCGGGTCTCTACCAGGTCGGCACGCTCGTCATGATTAAGCGGATGATGCGCGACGAAGGCTCGATGAACATGATCGTCCAGGGCACTGACCGGATCAAGGTGCTTGAGTGGGTTCGGGAAGACCCGCACCTGCGCGCCCGCGTCGAAATCCTGCCGGACGTAAAGACGGTTGACGCCGAAGAGGTCGAAGCCCTCAAGCGCAACGTGCAGCAGTTGATTCAGCAGGCGCTGGCGATGCTGCCGCAGGTTCCGGCCGAAGTCCGCAGCGCCGTCGTCGCGGCCAGCGACCCCATCCGCCTCGCATATTTTCTCGCTTCGATTCTCAACCTCGGCGTCGAGCAGGAACAGAAGATGCTCGAAGCCGATACGACGGACGAGCTGCTGCGTCTAGCCTACGGCTACCTGGCGCGCGAGCTTGAGATCATGCAGATTCGGACCAAGATCGCTTCGGAAGCGCAGTCCGAGATGGACAAGGCGCAGCGCGATTACATCCTGCGCCAGCAGATGAAGGCCATCCAGAAGGAGCTTGGCGACGACGAGGGCGGCGAGCGGGCCGAGGCCGAGATGCTCCGCGAGCGGCTGGAGACGACCGACCTGCCCGACGACGTGCGCAAAGAGGCCGAGCGCGAGTTGAAGCGCATGGAGCGGCTCCCGGCCGCCGCGCCCGATTATCACGTCATTCGCACCTATCTTGAATACGTGTTGGAGCTTCCCTGGCGGAAAGCGACCGCAGACAAGCTGGACCTGAAAGAGGCCCGCAGGATTCTGGACGAAGACCATTACGGGCTCGAAGACATCAAGGAACGCATCCTCGAACACCTGGCCGTCATCAAGCTGCGCCCCGAAGCCAAGAGTCCGATGCTCTGTTTCGTCGGCCCTCCGGGTGTCGGCAAGACGAGCCTCGGGCGCTCGATTGCGCGCGCCCTCGGACGCCAGTTCGAGCGCCTCTCGCTGGGCGGCGTGCGCGACGAAGCGGAGCTGCGCGGCCATCGCCGGACCTACATCGGCGCGATGCCCGGCCGCATCGTCCAGTCAATCCGGCGCGCGGGCGTCAATAATCCCGTGATGATGCTCGACGAGATAGACAAGCTCGGCGCCGATTACAGGGGCGACCCGGCGGCCGCGCTGCTGGAGATTCTAGACCCGCAGCAGAACAATACCTTCCGCGATCACTACCTGGACCTGCCCTTCGATGTCTCGAAGGTCTTCTTCATCGCGACCGCCAACCAGCTCGGGCCGATTCCGGCGCCGCTTCGCGACCGCATGGAGGTCATCAGGCTCGCGGGCTATTCGGACCAGGAGAAGCTGCACATCGCCAGGCAGTACCTGGTCCCACGACAGATTCAGGAGAACGGGCTGGACGAAGCCCGCTTCAGTATCACGGACGCGGCGCTGCAATTGATCGCGGCGCGCTACACGCGCGAGGCGGGCGTGCGCCAGATGGAACGCACCGTCGGCCAGGTGGTGCGCAAGGCGGCGCTCAGAATCGCGCAAGGGGAGGTGACGGTCGTCGCGGTTGACGCGCCGGACATCAAGGAGTACCTCGGCGCGCCGCGCTTCTTTCCCGAAGAGGCGCGCAAGGAGCTGCCGACCGGGGTTGCGACCGGCATGGCCTGGACGGAGATGGGCGGCGAAGTCCTCTTCATCGAAGCGACGCTGCTGCCGGGCGGGTCCGGTCTGACCATCACGGGACAGCTCGGCGAAGTGATGCAGGAGTCGGCGCGCGCCGCGCGTTCCTACCTCTGGGCGCACGGGGCCGAGTTCGGCATCGACCCGGAGATGTTCAAGGGCTACGGCGTGCACCTGCACGTCCCGGCCGGGGCGATTCCGAAGGACGGGCCGAGCGCGGGCGTGACCATCACGGCGGCGCTGGCCTCGCTCTACACTGGACGAAGGGTGCGGCCCGACACGTCCATGACGGGCGAGATAACACTTTCGGGCCTGGTCTTTCCCGTCGGCGGCATCAAGGAAAAAGTGCTGGCCGCGTATCGCGCAGGCGTGCGCCGCATCGTTTTACCGGCGCGCAACGAGCCCGACACGGAAGAGATTCCCGAAGATGTCAGAAAAGAGCTGGAGATTATCCCTGTGACCCGCATCAGCGAGGCCATCGAAGCGACGCTCGAAGTGGTTGTTTCAAGCCCGCCGCCGCTGCCGAAGCCGCCCGCGGAAGCCGCGCCCGAACGGGCCAACAGGCAGCCGGAAGCCGAGCCGCTCAGGGTCCGCGAAGCATGAGGCCATCGCTTTGGCGCTCCCCTTCGCGGCCCGTTGCCGGTCACAATGCGGCCCCGGTGAATCGTTAGTCAGCGCGGGCGCGCTTCCGCGGATGAAGCTCCCGGAAGCGTGCCCTCTCGCCGCTTTCATCCGATGGGCGGCAAATCAACACCCTCGAACAGGATAACCCGATGCGCGAGCGAGCACAGGCCGGTGGCATGAGACGCAGCCTGGTTTTCATCGTCCCGGCCTGCGCCCTGATTTTCGGCCTCGCCCGCACGCTGCTGGCGAGTACGGGTGGCGGCAGCGGCGCTGCCGACGCCGTGGAAGGCGGCCCGGCGCACGGGCTTGAGCCGCGTGTGCTCCTGGGTGTCGCCGTCATCCTCATCGCCGCGAAACTCGGCGGCGAAGTCTTCGAGAGATTCGGCCAGCCGGCGGTCCTCGGCGAGCTGATTATCGGTATCCTCATCGGCAATCTTTCGCTCGCCGGGCTGACCGCGGCCGAGCCGCTCAAGACCGACGTGATTATCAACGCGCTGGCCGAGCTTGGCGTCATCATCCTGTTGTTTGAAGTCGGGCTGGAATCGAACCTGGGGGAGATGCTGGAGGTCGGATGGTCTTCGCTGGCGGTGGCGGTGGCGGGCGTCGTCGTGCCTTTCCTTCTCGGCTGGGGCGTGGCGGCCTACTTCATCCCCGGCGAAGCGAGGCTCGGACACATCTTCATCGGCGCGACGCTCTCTGCGACGAGCGTCGGCATCACGGCGCGCGTCTTGAAAGACATGAAGCGGTTGCAGACGCGCGAGTCGCGTATCATCCTGGGCGCGGCCGTGATTGACGATGTGCTTGGATTGCTGATCCTGGCGGTCGTCGCGGGCTCCATCAAAGCGACGGCCAGCGGGGGCGCTCTTTCAGTCGCGGACGTAGCCATTATCGCGGGCAAGTCAGTGGCTTTCCTGGTCGGCGCCGTCGCCGTCGGGCATTACCTGACGCCGCAGCTTTTTCAGCGCGCGGGCCGCTTCGAGAGTCGCGGCGTGCTGCTGGCGCTCTCCATCGCCTTCTGTTTCCTGCTGGCGTGGGCGGCGGCGATGGTCGGGCTGGCCCCGATTGTCGGAGCCTTCGCCGCCGGGCTGGTGCTCGACGAGGTACACTTCGAGACGTTCCCCGAGCGTGGAAAGCAGGACCTGCAACGGCTCATCACGCCGGTCAGCACAGTGCTCGTCCCCATCTTCTTCGTCCTGATGGGCCTCAAGGTGGAGCTCGGCGCCTTCGCCCGACCGGACCTGCTCGGCTTCGCCGCCGCGCTGACGCTGGCCGCGATCATCGGCAAGCAGGTCTGCTCGCTGGCGGTCATGGAGCGCGGGCTTAACCGCCTTGCCGTCGGGCTCGGGATGATTCCGCGCGGCGAAGTCGGGTTGATCTTCGCTGGCATCGGCGCGACGCTGATGCTGCCCAACGCCGAGGGCGTCAACGAGCCGGTCATCAGCCCCGGAACGTTCGGAGTGGTCGTCATCATGGTCATCGTGACGACGCTGGTCACGCCGCCCGCGCTCAAGTGGGCGCTGGCGCGGACCACAGCGCCGGAGCAGGATGAGTCTACTGATACCTTTCGTGAGATTGCGGAGGAAGCCTCGGAGCGCATCTCGCATTAAGGCTCAATATTGATCGAAACGGGAGAACAAAAGGATGAGCAGGAAGAAAGATCAGCACAAGGCCGGGATTGCAGAGACGCCGCGCGGGCAGGAGATGGGGCGCGGCGACGACCAGGACCAGAACCGCGAGGCGATGAAAGATACCCCGGCGTTGCGCGGCCGCCGCAAAAAAGAGAGCCGGATGTTTGCCGACGAATCGTCGCAGCACATGGGCGCGGATGCGGCCACGCCGCGCTCTAACACGCCTTCGATTCCGGCCGCAGCGCCGACGGGCCAGCCGCTCGGCCAAACGGGCGGCGAAAGAGTGTTCAAAGAAAGGAACAAGGGGAAGGGCCAGGGACGAAAGTGACGACACGAAGGGCGGCGCTCGGTTTTCAGCTTTTGAACCGAGCGCCGCCGTGCTTTCCCTGACTCTCAAAACCCCCTGGTCCTTCGCCCCGCTATTTGGCCGTGCTCGCCACCAACTCCGTCCAGTAGCGCCGCAGCTTTTCGCGGTTCGAGCGCCTGTAGGTCTCATAATCACGGGCGATGCCTTCGTCTGGACGCGCAAACAGGATGTAGGCTTCGAGCAGGCCCGCGTCATTTAGCTTGACCAGGCTTTCAAGCGCCGGGTTGAGAGTTTTGATCTTGCCCGACTTCGCATCTTTCCCGGCGGCCGCGGCCACGGCCCGCAACGCCGCCGCCTCCTCCAATAGGCTGTGCCTGTAAGTCTTCTCGCCCGGATACGCTTTGAAGAAATCGGTCCTGGCCCAGGAGACGCGCGTCAGGTCGTAGAGCAGCCAGTAGTTTGAGCCGTCGGCCGTGTTCAGACTCTTCGGGTCAATGGTTATATTCGTCTGGTTGCCGTTACTCTGCGTGGCGTTGGGCGGGTCAATCCTTGGATGGCCGAGACTGACCTGTTTGACCTGCGCCCACTGGAGAAGGCCGCGAAAGGCCATCCGGTTATAAGGCTCTGCGATGATGGCCTCGATGGCTTTCGAGAAAGCCTCCTCCAGCTTGCCCTGCTTGAGCAGCGCGTCGCTCCAATAACGATAGGCCGTCTCACGATCAGGGTTGATGGCTATCGCGCGGCTATAACCCTCGGCCGCCTTGCCCCACTGCTGCTTCTGGAAATACATGTCGCCGATGAAAAGCGGGGCCTCATAGAGCTTCGGGTCGAGCCGCGACGCACGCTCGTAGGCGGCGATGGCCTGGTCGTAATCCCTGCGCGTAAAGGCGGCCTCGCCCTCCTCCATGGCCTTGTGCGCTTCGGCGTTGCGCGAGAACGAACTGCCTTCACCGCCGTCGGGCGGGATCGAGGCGAGGCCGACTTCCAGCAGATCGTCCTGGAAGCCTAGTTCTTTTGCGCGGAGCAGGCTGCGGCGTGCGCGCAGGCGTGCCTGGCGTCTGGCTTCATCCTCCTTGATGTTCTTCGAGTTGGCGAGAATTGATAGCCCCAGCCCGAACATGACGCGGGCGTCCGACTGGTTCGCCGCGGCCAGCTTCTCAAAACTCTTCTGGGCCTCGACGAAATTACCGTCGCTGATGAGTTGAAAGGCGCGCGCCCTCTCGGCGTTGTAGCTATCCTGCTCCTGCGCGAAAGCCTGCGGCGCGGCAGAGATGAGCAGAGTGATTAAGACGAGCGCGCAGGATGCCGGGCGAAAGGTGCTGCGCCGCGCGGGAAGAAGTGGCTTGAGGAGCATGAAAGTATCCCTCCTGGGGAGGCCGGGGCCCTCTGTTAATGAATGGTCGGGGAGACGTGTGAAGGCGCAAGTCTATGACCTGGCGGCTGACGGTGTCAACGAGTCCGGGCAAAGCCCTAATCCTGCGTCCTGGTCCGCTCGCCGCCGAGCCGCGCTTCGTCGCCCGCCGTCTCTTCAGCGTAAACAATATCGGCGGCCATCTCGTCCGGGACGCGCTGCCAGCCCTCGCTCGTCTGCTTGAAATGCTCGGACGAGGAGGTGGCGAAGACGCCGCGCTCGGGCTGCCAGCTCAGCCGCTCGACGTTGATGAATGGATGCTTGATGCGAATCAGGTTGAAGGAGTTGGTCTCGCCGCGCCCGCGCGTGGAGGTGGCCGTCCCGGCCGAGATAATCAGGGCGCTGTGCCCGGCGATTTTGTAGCGCGTCGAAGTGAAGCCCGTGTGGCTCAGGTGCAGGTGGCCGGAGAGCAGCACGTCCGCGCCGCAGCGCGCCAGTGCCTCCATCGCCAGCTCCGCGCGATTGACCAAATCCTCCTCCCTGTGATGGCCTTCGGGCAGCTCGAACGGGTGATGCGTGACGATGATCTTCGTCACTTCGTCAGGATATTCGCACAGCCGTTGGCGAATGCTGCCGATCTGTTCCTCGTTGATTCGTCCGTCCTTGATCGTCAGCGAGCGTGCCGTGTTGATGCCCAGCACCGCCAGCTCCTCGTCGGCGTGAAACGGATTGAGGTCGTCCGTGATGTAACGCCGGTACTTGTCGAGCGGCTGGAAAAAACGAGCGAAGACATTATGCAGCGGCACGTCGTGATTACCGGGCACGATGATCTGCGGCGAGGGCAGCGCGTCCAGAAACTCCCGCGCCTCCTCGAACTGGTGGCTGCGCGCGCGCTGCGTCAGGTCGCCCGAGACGACGACGACATCCGGCTTGAGCCCCGTCACAGTGCTAATCACCGGCTCGATCAGCGATTCGTCAACCCGGCCGAAATGCAGATCGGAAAGATGTACGAGTGTGCGCATAAAAACTCACGTTCAAGGGTCAATAGTAAATCGTCAATCGTCAATCGTGAATAGTAGATCGTCGGTCGTCAAATGGTGAATAGTAAATGGTCAATGGATAAGAGAAGAATCGTGAGAGAAACGCCCCGTGCTTCTATTGACGATTGACGATTTACTATTGACCATTTTCGTTTTCCCCGGGTACGAGGACGCGCAGCTGGCCGGGCCGAACCTGGTAATGCAGCGGCGTCTGCATGACTGTGACTTCGCCGTCGGTGGCGACGCGCAGGCGGCGGCTGCGCCGCGTCTCGATCCAGATTTCCTTGGTGCAGAGCGCGTCGAAATCATTCTCCTCGCGCAGCCCGCCGAAGAGCGCACGCCACGCCAGCCGCAGGAGCCCGAGCCTGCCCGTCCCGTGCGCCATGTAAAGGCTCAACTGCCCCGCGTCCAGGCACGAGCGCGCGCCGATGTCGAAGCTCTCCATCTGATACTCGTTATTGCCGACGAAGATGAAGGGCGTATGACGAACGAGCCGCTGCTCGTCCGTGCTCAGGCGAACGTTGAGGAATGGATAGCGGCGCAGGACCGAGAGCGTGGCCCAGGCGAACGCGGTCCACTTGCCGCGCCCCAATCGCTGCTGCTGTTTCTCCCTGTGTCGCACGATGCTCGGATAGAGTCCCAGGCTCGAATTGTTGAGGAAGATGCGGCCGTTGACTTCGCCGATGTCAACACGCGTCTCCCTGCCGCCGAGCGAGACACGCGCCGCGCCTTCCAGATCGAGGGGAATCTTCAGGTCTTTGGCGAAATGGTTGAGCGTCCCGAGCGGCAGCACGCCGAGCACACGGTCCGTCCCGGCCGTGACGGAAGCGACGGCGTTGATCGTCCCGTCGCCGCCGCCCGCGATGATCGGCTGGCAGCCGTCTTTGATGGCACGCTCGGCCAGCCGGATGATCTCCGAGCCGCTCTCGGCCAGCGAGATGCGCGCCTCGACGCCCTCCGCGGCGAACAGCTTTGCCAGACGCCGCCGTGCTTCTTCCTTGTCGTTTGCGCCCGAAGTGGCGTTGATGATAACAGCCGGATGCGAGGGCATGGGTTCAGCTTGTCCTCGGTTCGATTCCAGTAACCATCAATCATCCCTTCGCCGGATGCACGGTCGAGCAGGTGAAAGCGAGCGGCGTGCGCTGCTTGCCGTCCGCCCGGGATGCGCCGCGTCTCCGGTCCTCAACGGAAAAAGCCCCGGAGCTTATCAGAAAGGGCGAGCTTGATACTCGCCCTTTCCCGATAGTTGCAGGATTGACGCGCGCCCGCACAGAGCCTTCGTGCCCTGGACGCCCGGCCCGTCCATCACTGCCGGGCGGTCTCTTGCGCGAACGCGGGGACGGCTCTCCTACTGCGGGCCGTCGCTCTGCGGGCCGTAGCCGCGATTCTCGCTCGTGCCGTATGACGTGACGCTGCCGCCAGCGCTGCTGCTGGCCGCTCCCCTGCCCGTCAACGTCTGGTCGCGGTCCCCTGCGCCGCCCGCGCCCGCTGCCGCGCCTGATGAGGCCGCGCCGCGCGAAGCGTCCGCGAGAGACGAAGCGGCGCTGCCAACGCTGCCGCTGCTGCTGCCCTGCGACTGCTGGCCCTGGTTGCCGGAAAGGTCAACGCCGAACATGTCCCTGATCTTATTGAAGAGCGCGGGCAGGACGACGTTCTGCCCGACGTTCGACAGTTCGCCGATGAAGCGGTCGCCGAGTTTCGAGACCTCGTCCTGGAGACGGTCGAAGGCCGCAGTGCCCTTGAAGCGATCAATCAGGCCGGGCTTGTCGGATTCCTCCTGCCCTTCGGCCGCCGTGCCGCCGGAGTAAGACTGCGCCGCGGAACCGGCTCTCTGCTCGGAATCATCCGCCACGTACAGCGCCTGCTCCGAAGAGCCGTAGTCGCCGCCGCCGCCCATCCCCTGCGCGGCGTAGGCAGAGCTGCCCGAGACGACCGCGTTCTTCGACGACCTGCCTTCGCCCTCATACTTGACGGGTTTCGCGCCCGTGCGTGTAAAGATGTCGCTCTGTTCGGGCGAGAGCGAGCTGTCGGCGCTGCGGCTCTCGTCCGCGTCTCCGTGCAGAGCGCCCGCGATGCTATAGCCGACGACGAAGCCGACCGAGAGCGCACCGACGCTGAAAACGATGGGACGCTTGCGAAACTGCTGCCGCCAATCGAGAGCCTCCGTGACGCTCTCTTTCATCGAGTAGTATTGATTAGTCACTGTTTCCTTGATCTCCGTTACGGTTTGAGTAATGGAAGAGCGGGCCTCCTCCATCCGCCGCTGAAGCTCCTCTTTGCTCAGCTCCTCTTCTTCGCTCGTCGTCTCAGAAGCGCGCGCCAGTGCTACATTTCGTTCTTCAGCCATTGCTTATCCTTTCTCAGTTCGTCAACGCTCCTGTTGGGCACGAGGTTGCGCTTTGCCAGGCGGTTCTTGGCGGTGATGATGATGATGCCGCCGATAATCAGGTAGAGCACGCCCGTGATGACGAAGCCGAGCGCGTACCTGACGGCCGGGCTCATGGTGTCGGGCAAGAGCGCGCCGACGAAGAGGGCCACCGCCACGTTGAGAATCGCAAAGCCGACGGCGGCGATGACTCCCCCGAGCGAGATCATCACTCCGCCCCGCACATAAGCGCCGGCGTCCTCCTTAAGCTCGACCTTTAATAGACTGAGCTTCGTATCAACGAGCGTCATCACGTCGTCGCCGAGTCGCCCCATCAGGGCGGGCAGGCTCTCAATGTCGGTCTGCGTCTCGGCATTCCTGGCGGGCGCGGCTCCCGTGCTTTTCTCTAAATCAGCCATCGCTCATGCCTCCTTGTCGTAATCAAGTTCCGGCTTCGGGGCCCGGAGTTTCGGGCTTCGAGCTCTCAGCCTCGAAACCCGAAACCCCGAACTCGAAACTTTATGAGCGGCGGCTGCCGCGAATCAGGAGGCCGAGGACGAGCCCGGCTGCGGCCGAGATCATGATCGCCTGGCCGGGATTCTGCCGCGCGTAGTCTTTCGCCTGGTTGGCCACTTCCCGGACATCCGTGTTCTTCAGGTCCGTGAAGCGGTCGGCGACGTAATCCTTGGCGGTCGTCGCCGCGTCCGCAACCTTCGAGCCGTACTCTTTGACCGTTCCGAGCACGCCGCCCGCAGCGCCTGTGCCCGTGCCCTGCGCTCCGGCGCTGGCCGCGAGGCTCTGTCCGCCGCCGCCGTCGGTCGCGCCCGTCGACGTTCCGGCATCGGCCGCGCGTGTGGTTCCGGCATCGGTCGCGCCCGTGCCCGCTCCGCCTGAGCCCTGTCCGCCCTGTCCGCCTGAAGCTCCGCCGCCCGTATTTCCGCCGCCTGTATTGAAGTTCTGTGACATTTCGTATTCTCCTTAAAAATAGTATTCACCCGTTTGATGGATGTTCGTGCGAGAGTTATTTAAAACGCTCCTCCCGCCGCAAGTGAGCAAACAACGTGCCGACACCCATCCCGGCGATGCAATTGCAGGCAAACCATGCCCGTCAAAGAAGACGCTCTTGCCAGCAGGGTTGCCCCGGCTGTCGTCGCTGCCCCAATCTCGTTGCGAAAAGGTACGTGCTACTGTAACGCAAAGGTCGGGAACAGTACAGGCTTTTGCGTCGGATTTGGTGAAGAATTTAAGGTAAATTGATGGCATTTTATTGAAACCCCGGCCGCCTTGACTTCGTTTTACGGAGATGGTAAGTAAGTACGTACTTACTTAATAGAGGCCCGCGCCGGAAACAGGTACGTGATGAATAAACAGATTAGCGCCCAGACCGGCCAGCCGCCCGTGGCCGGGAGCCGGATGGCTGGCGAGGAGCGGCGCCAGCAGATCGTGCGCATCGCGATGAACCTCTTCTCGCGCCGCGGCTTTCGCGGGACGACGACCAGGGAGATAGCGCAGGCCGCAGGCATCTCCGAAGCGATGGTCTTCCGCCATTTCGCCACCAAGAAAGAGCTTTACACGGCCATCCTCGACAGCAAAGCCTGCGCGGGCGGGATGACGGACATCTGCCGCCAGGTCAAGGATACGACCGAGCAGAGCATCAATTGCGACGACGACCGCGCCGTCTTTGAGAGCCTGGCCCGCGCCATCCTGAGCCATCACGAGAGCGACGAGGAGTTTCTCCGGCTGCTGCTCTATTCGGCGCTCGAAGGCCATGAGCTGCACGAGATGTTCTGGGACCGCAACGTGCGCGAGATGGCGACGTTGCTGCGCGGCTACATTAGCGAGCGGCAGAAGGCCGGGACGATTCGCGGCGTTGACACGACGGTAGCCGGACGCGCCTTCATCGGGATGCTCATTTATCACTCGCTGGTCAACCTGCTCTTCGATAAAGGGCACAGCCTGCTGGACATCCCTTCGGAGCGCGCGGCCCGAGAGTTCACGGATATTTTACTGAGAGGCATTGCCGTCACAGAGCCGCCCCGCGAGACGGCTAGGCGCGCGGTCTCTTCCAACAAGGTTATCGCCAAGAAGAAGCAATCCAGATAAGAAGCAACCGAGATGATCTCCCGAACACAAGCCAAGACTTTATCGCTGGCCCTGACGCTCCTGGCCGCCGCTCTGCTGGCAGCGGCCTGCGGCGGCTCGAAAGCTCAATCTAACTCCAAAAATGCGAACGTGGCCGCGCCGCCTCCGGCCGTCGAAGTGACGACCGCGCCGGCCATCATGCGCCAGCTCCCGCGCTTCTTTGAAGCGACGGGCAGTCTCGCCGCCGACGAGCAGACGGATGTCGCTCCGGCCATCGGCGGCAAGGTCGTCGCCGTCGGCGTTGACCTCGGCAGCTTCGTCCAGCGCGGGGCCGTGCTCGTGCGCCTGGACGACCGCGACGCACGCATTCGCCTTGAGCAGGCATCGGCGCAGGTCGCGCAATCGGAAGCTGGCGTGCGCCAGGCCGAGGCCCGAATCGGACTGCGCTCTGGGCAGAACTTCGACCCGACGCGGGTGGCGGAGGTCGGGTCTGCGCGCGTTGCGCTGGAGCTGGCCGAAAAGCAGTTGCGCCGCTACGAGCGGCTGATCGAGACGGGCGATGTCTCGCGCTCGGCCTACGACCAGCAGCGTGCCCAGCGCGACCAGTTGCAGCAGCAGTATGAGGCCGCCGTGACGCAGGCCAGGCAGAACTATGCCGGGGTCGAGACGGCGCGCGCGGCCGTCACCTCGGCGCGCACGCAGATTCAGCAGGCGCGCAAGGCCATCGCCGATGCCGTCGTCACCGCGCCCATCAGCGGCTACGTCTCCGACCGCCAGGCCGACGTGGGCGAATACGTGACGACCTCTTCCAAGCTCGTCACCATCGTGCGGACCAACCCCTTGCGCGTGCGGATAGACATCCCCGAGCAGGCCGTCGCCGTCATTCGCGAGGGACAGAGCGTTTCCGTCAGCGTCAGCGCCTATCCCGAGAGGGCGTTTAGCGGGCGCGTCGCGCGCATCTCTCCGAACGTCACCGCCAACTCGCGGACGATGACGGTCGAGGCCGAGGTCGAGAACGGCGACGGAGTCCTGCGGCCAGGGCAGTTTGCGACCGTGCGAATCCTGGAGCCGCAGACCTCCGCGGCCCTGCTCGTCCCGGCGCGCGCCGTGCACACGGAAGCGGGCACGAGCCATCTCTTCGTCGTCAATAATGGTCGCGCCGAAAAGCGGATCGTGCAGGTCGGTCAGGCGGAGGGCGACCTGGTCGAAATCAGGACCGGCATCGCCGAGGGCGAGCAGGTCATCACGAGCAATATCGAACTTTTGAGCGACGGCACTCCCGTCAGGCAATGATTAAGTTCGGGGCGCGGGGTCTTGAAGCGCTCGACTTGCCGAGCGCCTGGCCCACAGAAGCCCTGAACTCCCGGGTCCAAACTTTTAGTTATGCAAAAACTTGCTGAAATCTGCGTTCGCCGTCCCGTCTTCGCGACGATGTTGATTCTCTCGCTGACGGTGGTGGGCCTCTTCTCCTTCAAGGCGCTCGGCGTTGACCTCTTCCCGAAGATTGACCTGCCGACCATTACCGTGACGGTCGTCAATCCGGGCGCGTCGCCGCAGGAGATCGAGACGGAGGTGACCGACAAGGTCGAAGGCGCAGTCAATACCATCAGCGGCATTGACGAGCTGCGCTCGACCTCGGTCGAAGGCGTCTCGCAGGTCTTCATCACGTTCCTTCTGGATAAGAACGCGGACATCGCCGCGCAGGAGGTGCGCGACAAGGTTGACCTGGTCATCGCAGACCTGCCGGAGACGGCCGAGAAGCCCATCGTCCAGAAGCTGGACACGGACGCCGCGCCCGTGCTGCGCATCGCACTGTCGGCCCCGCGCAGCCTGCGCGAAGTGACAGACGTTGCCGATAAGCGGATTAAGGAGCGCATCGAGGCCATCAACGGCGTCGGGCAGGTCCAGATCATCGGCGGCCGCAACCGCGAGATACAGGTCTGGGTGGACCCGGACAAGATGCGCGCCTACAACGTGACGGTCGCGGAGGTCGCGGCCGCCGTCCGCCAGCAGAACATGGAAGTGCCGGGCGGGCGCGTCAACGAAGGGACGCGCGAGCTGACCGTGAGGACGATGGGGCGCATCATTGACCCGGCCAGCTTCAATGATCTGGTCGTCGCCACGCGCGGCTCCTACACGGTCAAGGTCAGCGACATCGGCTACGTCGAGGACAGCGGCGAAGAGCAGCGCACGCAGGCGCTCCTGAACGGTCTGCCTGCCGTCACGCTCGTCGTCTCCAAGCAGTCGGGGCAGAACACGGTCGCCGTCGCCGACGCCGTCAAGGAACGCCTCGCAGAGATTACTCCGAC
>DASVWH010000205.1:0-4327 GCA_036389715.1 Pyrinomonadaceae bacterium
CTATATGTGCCGGTCGAGCGGCTCGATCTGGTTCAGCGTTACTCCAGTGCTGAAGGCCACCAGCCGCAGCTTGATCGTCTGGGCGGATTGGGCTGGCAGAAGACCAAGGCCAAGGCCAAGCGTGCGATGCGCGATATGGCCGACGAGCTGCTGCGTCTCTACGCCGAGCGCAAGCTCGTCGGCGGCTTCGCCTTCGCCGCCGACAGCCCCTGGCAGGCGGAGTTCGAGGAAGGCTTCGAGTACGTCCTGACCCCGGATCAGGAGACGGCCATCGAAGACGTGAAGCGCGACATGGAACAGGCGGTCCCGATGGACAGGCTGCTCTGCGGCGATGTCGGCTACGGCAAGACGGAGGTGGCGATGCGCGCCGCCTTCAAGGCCGTGATGGAGGGCAAGCAGGTCGCCGTCCTGACGCCGACGACCGTGCTCGCCTACCAGCACTACGAGACGTTCCGCCAGCGCTTCGCGGCCTTTCCGGTCAAGATCGACCTGCTCTCGCGCTTTCGCTCGCCGAAGGAGCAAAGGGAGGCGGCCAAAAGCATCGAGGCGGGCGAGATTGATGTCGTTATCGGGACGCACCGCATCCTCTCGAAAGACATTCGCTTCCGCGACCTGGGCGTCGTCATCGTGGACGAAGAGCAGCGCTTCGGCGTCGCGCACAAGGAGCGGCTCAAGCAGTTGAAGAAGCGCGTGGACGTGCTTACCCTTTCGGCCACGCCCATCCCGCGCACGCTCAATATGTCGCTGATGGGCCTGCGCGACATGTCGCTGATAGAGACGCCGCCGCGCGACCGCCTGGCCATTCAAACGCAGGTCGTCCAGTTCTCGGAATCCGTCATCAAGTCCGCCATCGAGCTGGAACTGGGGCGCGGCGGCCAGGTCTTCTTCATCCATAACCGCGTCGAATCCATCGAGACCATCGCGGCGCTCGTCGGGCGGCTCGTCCCGCAGGCGCGACTGGCCGTCGGCCACGGGCAGATGAACGAAAAAGAGATGGAGCGCGTGATGCTCGATTTCGTTGATTATAAATACGATGTCCTGGTGGCGACGACCATCATCGAGAACGGGATAGACATCCCGCGCGCCAATACGATCATCATAAATCGCGCCGATGCTTACGGTCTTTCACAGCTCTATCAATTGCGCGGGCGGGTCGGGCGCTCCAACCGCCGCGCCTACGCCTATTTGCTGATTCCATCCGAACAGGGCTTGACGCCGATTGCGCGCCGCCGTCTGGCCGCCATCCGCGAATTTTCAGACCTCGGGGCGGGCTTTCGCATCGCCGCGCTCGACCTTGAGCTGCGCGGGGCGGGCAATCTCCTCGGCGGACAGCAATCGGGCCACATGGACGCGCTCGGCTTCGATCTCTACACGCAGATGCTCGAACGCACCGTCGCCGAATTGCGCGGCGAAGTGGTCGAAGACGAGACGAGCGTCTCGATCAATCTGGGCGTGGACGTGGCCATCCCGGAAGACTACATCGGCGATATGGGGCAGCGCCTGCGGACCTACAAACGCGTCTCGTCTGCACGCGACGAAGAGACGCTCTCCGCCATCCGCGCCGAGACTCTTGATCGCTACGGGCGCTTGCCCGAGCCCGTCGAGAGGCTCTTCGACTACGCGCGGCTGCGACAGTTGGCCGAAGCAGTCGGCGTCGTCTCGATAGACCGCAGCGCCGACGGAATCGCGATTAAGCTCGGCGAGAAGGCCCGCGTCGCGCCCGAGAAACTGCTGGCCCTGATGGCCGCACGCGAGGGCGCCAGCTTTACGCCGAACGGCGTGCTGAGGGTCGAGCTGAGCGAAAAAGAGCAGGACGGCGTGCTCGAAACCAGTCGCGGCGTGTTGCTGGAAATCAGGGCATCGGATTAGAATCAGTGATTAGTAGTCAGACAACTCGGAAGAAAAGCGAGGCCGACACGCTCTCATTCCGCGTTCGCATTGTTGATTCCCGGCATCTTCTCAATAGTCTCATCAAATGATTGGCGGTTACAGGTTTCACCGGGCCGCGCATTTTAAGGAGTAGAAAAACTGTGAAATCCAAATTTTTAATGCTCGCCTGGATGGCGCTTTTTGCTGCAATCCTCCTGGGCACGCCCCGCGCGGTCGTGCGGGCACAGGAAGGCGAGCCGGTGGTCATTGATGCCGTCATTGCGCAGGTTAATAACGACGTGATTATGCTCTCGATGCTGCGGCGCGAGATGAGGGACGCCATCGAGGCGTTCAAGCAGCAGGGCGTGGCCGAGCAGAAGGCGACCGAAGAGGTCACACGCCGCCAGCCGGAGATCATCGCCAGCCTCGTCAACGAACAGCTCCTCCTGCAAAAGGGCAAGGAGATGAACCTGACCGACGAGGTCGAGGCCGAAGTCAACAAGGAGATGCTCAGGGTCGCCGGACAGCAGGGCATCAAGTCGGTCGCGGAGCTGGACGAAGAGCTGCGCAAGGCTGGCCTCGACCCGGCCCAGATTCGCCAGACGCTGCGCACCCAGTTCATGAAAAACGCCGTCCTCAGCCGTGAAGTCGACGCCAAGATTTTCTACGGCGTGAGCGCCGAAGAGGTCAAGAGATACTATGACGCGCACCTCGACATGTTCCGCAAGCCGGAGGTCGTCGTGCTCTCGGAAATCTTCCTCAGCCTGGCCGGAAAGCCCGAAGCGGAGGTCCGCGCCAAGGCCACGCAGATTCTCTCGCAACTGCGCGCGGGCGCGGACTTTGCCACGCTGGCCGCCGCCAATTCCGACCGCGAGCAGAACGGCGTCCGCATCGCCACGCAGAACAAGGGCAAGGTCGGGACGTTCCAGCTGCCTGACCTCAAGCCGGAGTTTGCCGCCGCCATCAAGAACGTCCCCGTCGGCGGCACGTCCGAGATTCTGCGCACCGACGAAGGGTTCGAGATTCTGCGCGTTGACGAACGCACGGCCGCCAGCGCGACCGCCAATTACAACGAAGATCGCGTCCGCGAAGCCATTACGGTCGAGCGCCGCGAGAAGGAGCGCGACGCTTACATGAAGGGCCTGCGCCGCGACGCTTACATCAAGATCGCCAAGGATTACCAGGCGACCGTCGGGCCGCTGCTGACCACGGACGCCGCCGCCCCCGGCACGACCAACACGGGCGCTGCGGCCGCCCGTAATTCGACCGGCAATAACTCCAAACCCGACGCCAGCAAAAAACCGTAGGCTGGCCCGAAAGCGGCGAGATTTTGCAAGGGTGAAGGCACGACTGCTCGATTTGAGTAATCATGCTTTCACCCTTGCGGCCTTCAGCAGGCTTGCTCTGCAATATGCGTCTTGATCTGTTTCTCAAAGCGAGCCGCCTCGTCCCGCGCCGCACGGTCGCGCAGCAGTTGTGCGAGGCTGGCCTGGTTTCGGTCAACGGCATCGCGGCCAAGTCCTCGCGGGCCGTCCAGGTCGGCGACGAGATTAGCCTGCGCCGCCGCCAGCGCCTGCTCAGCATACGCGTGCTGGCCGCCCCGGCCGCCCGCCAGACCTCGCGCAACGACGCCCCCGGACTCTACGAAATCCTCAGTGACCGGGTGGTCTCGCCCGACCCGCCAGACCCGCTAGGCCCGTAACGGCCCCGTCGCAGCACACGCCCGTGCGGCCTGTTTCCAGTCCTTCTCCCGCCGCAATAATCTTCAGCCGTACTCCTTGCGTTCGCTTTTAGAGCACTGTCACGCGCGCGGGTCGGCCCAGGCTGTCTTAGAAGCGAACTTCCCCCGGGGGCTTTTGGCGAGCTTAAACGCTGGCATGTGAGTTGCTCCCTGATGAGCCGAACGGACTATTCCTTCATCAATCGTCGGCCATTTTCACGGGGGGCATTAGGGAAAGGCAATGAATATTCTCAGTAATTTTTTCACGGACGACCTGGCGATAGACCTCGGGACGGTCAACACGCTGGTCTATGCGCCGGGCCACGGCGTGGTTTTGAACGAGCCGTCGGCGGTGGCGATTAACAAATACACGGGCGAGGTGCTGGCGGTCGGCAGCGAGGCGCACAAGCTGCTCGGGCGCGAGCCGCACGATACGGAAGTCCATCGCCCGATTCGCAACGGCACGATTGACGATTTCGAGGTCACGGAAAAGATGCTCCGCGCCTTTATCAATCGCGTCCATCACGGGCATCACAAGAGAAGCCACCTGGTCATCGGCGTCCCGGGCTCTTCGACAGAGCTTGAGCAGCGCAGCGTCCGCGATGCGGCGCGCGACGCCAAGGCCACGCGCGTTGACCTGGTGGACGAAGGGCTGGCGGCGGCGCTCGGCGCGGGCCTCAGCTTTGAAGACGAGCACGCGCATCTGGTCGTAGACATCGGCGGCGGCACGACCAACAT
>DASVWH010000206.1:0-5041 GCA_036389715.1 Pyrinomonadaceae bacterium
CCGTCCGGTTCAAGGATTTGACGGGCAGGAACTCCGTGCCCGAGGCGGAAAGCTCCAGGAGCATCCGCGAGCGCGTCATCAAAGCGCGTGAGCGCCAGCGCGAGCGGCTCAAAATCGAGGGCACTTTCTCCAACGCACAGATGACGCCCCGCCAGATTCGCGCCTTTTGCCCCATTGATGCCGAGAGCGAGCGGCTGCTGGAGACGGCGATGGCTCGTCTGGGCTTGTCAGCGCGCGCGTATGACCGTATCCTGAAAGTCAGCCGGACCATCGCAGACCTTGAGGGCAGTGACGCGATCAGAGCACCGCATGTCGCCGAAGCGGTCGGGTATCGCTCGCTCGACCGGACCTACTGGACTTGAAGCGGTCCTTCCAGCGTACACGAAAGCGTTGGCACGGCACACGAAAAAGATTAACTTTTAGCCGGGCAAGGCAACGACGCGCGAGAAGCGCCGCATCAGAACAGGCGGAGGGTAAACGGCTCTCGACGCGGGCGGGGATGGCAAACCCATCGGGCGTCGAAGATAAGCGGCCAGGAGCTCCTCCGACAGTCAGGCGAACGCGTCATCTGCCGCTTCCGCGTAGCAAGCGAGCCGTAGTGAGAAAGCATCTTGATGCTATGGCTCATCTGCCCGCCCGAATGACGGACAAGTGACCGCAGCCGATACCGAGACAACGCCGAGAACCGACTACGCGCTGGCGCAGAAAGCAGCCGAAGGCGATATGCAGTCCTTCGAGGAGCTTTATCAGCGCCACAACCGTCGCGTTTATTCTCTCTGCCTGCGGATGACACAGAACGTCTCGGAGGCCGAAGACCTCGCTCAGGAGGTCTTCATCCAGCTCTTTCGCAAAATAGGAAGCTTTCGCGGCGAGTCGGCTTTCACGACCTGGCTGCACCGCCTGACCGTCAATCAGGTCTTGATGCACTTTCGCAAGCGCAGCGTCAAGATGGAGCAGACCACGGAAGAGGGTGAAACGCCTATCCAGATCGTGCACGGGACGGCCAACCCGAACGCCATGCCCGTCGTTGATCGGATCGCGCTCGACAAAGCGATTGCGCAACTGCCGCCCGGCTATCGCACCGTCTTCATCCTTCATGATGTCGAAGGGCATGAGCATGAAGAGATCGCGCGGATGCTCGGGTGCTCCGTCGGCACGTCTAAGTCGCAGCTGCACAAGGCGCGGATGAAATTACGCACGCTGCTCAGGCAACAGAATGTGGCCGAATAGCTTCCAACGACGTTCGTCAGGGCTTCACCCTTCGCTCAAACGCGGAAGCCCACCGGCGACAAAGCGATACCGGGCCCTGGCGGCGGCTCTCTTGAAAGCCCCCGGGCCATCCAGGTTAGCGCAGTCTCCCCCGAGATTGCTTGTTGTTCATGAAGGCTGGCGCACCTCGCGCCCGAAAGCCTTCTGTCCCAAGTGACACCGCCAACGCACCATGTTAGAGGTTATAAAGAGATGAACTGTGAGAAGTGTCAGGACCTGCTCAGCGATTTTCTAGATGACGTGATGGATGCCGACGACCGTCAGCTCCTTGGCGCGCATCTGGAAGAGTGCCTCTCCTGCTACAATGTCCGCGCCGAGATAGATTCGATAGTGGGCTTTTGCCGGGAGAACCGCGGAGACTATCTGGCTCCCCCGAACGAGCAGGCCCTCTGGCTGCGCATCCGCAATACCATCGAGGGCGAGCTTGCCGCGACGACGATGGCCGCTGCTGCAAACCCTACCCGGCGCAGCGCGCCTGAGGGCTGGTGGTCGCGGATGATGGGGCGAAGCTGGGAGCTCTCTCTCCCGCAGGTGGCGATGGCGGCGGCTGCACTGATTCTCTTCGTCTCGCTCGGAACGGTCTTTGGCCTGCGCAGTCTTCAGAAGAGTTCCGCCGGGGCGGGCAATGCGGTGGCGGGCCTGGACGGCGCGGGCGGTCAGGCGGCTGCGCTGACGGCTTCCGGGCGCAAGTCCGGCCCGAAGGATCGGCTCTGGCAGGAGCAGCAGATTAAGTACTGGAGCCAGGTCGTTGAAGAGCGCAAGGGCCACTGGAATCCGCAGATGCGCTCCGATTTCGAGCGCAACCTGAGCCTCCTGGACGAAACGGTCCAGGATTCGCTCAACCGGCTCTCGACGCAGCCGCACGATGAAGTGACGGAAGAGATGCTCAATGCTGCGCTCAGCGACAAGATGCAGCTCTTGAAAGAGTTCTCCGATCTCTGAAGCAATCAATCAGGCTCTCGAACAAAGACGCCCGCGCCTCTCGTCAATCTGCTGCGAACGCGCGGGCGCAGACTGTGCAAAGCATCTCCCGCAACTGAGAATTTCTCCAGAGGAGTTAGTGAGTAGTAGAGAGATGAACATCCGCCCGTCCGTCACGCGCAAAGCCACTCTCACGGCGCGTGCCATCCTAGTCACGGTCGCTTTTGCCCTCCTGGCCTTCTCTCTTCCCCCAGAGGTTTCCGCGCAAAAGAAGATCACGCGCAAGTATCCGGCGCGCAAGAACGTCCGCCTGGAGCTACGCAACCTCTCCGGCTCGATTACGATTGAGTCCTGGGAGCGAAACGAGATTTTAGTGACGGCCAGCATGTACTCGCCGACCGCCCAGTTCACGCCCGCCGAGGGCGACGGCCGCCTCGAAATAGACGTGGTGCGCGAGAATCGGGGGCGGATGGTCGGCGATGTCAACTTCAATATCAAGGTTCCGGTCAATTCCACTCTCGACATCGAGACCAAGCGCGGCAACATCACTATCAATAGCATCCGGGGAACGAGCGTCCGCGCGCGCGTCTCCACCAGCGGCGACATCGAGCTGACGGACATTCGCGCCAGCGAAGTGATCGCCGAAAACGGTCTCGGCAACCTGATCTTTGACGGCCAGCTGGTTTCGGGCGGCTCCTACGTCTTCAAAACTCTGAGCGGCGACATCAACATCCGCATTCCGGGCGACTCAGCCTTCAGCCTGATGGCCGCGGGCCAGGCCAAGGGAATTAACCTCAACTCGTTTGCCAATCCAGGTCTCAGCTTCGTCGGCGACGGCCGCAAAGTCTACGGCAACGTCGGCGACGGCCGGGCCTCCGTCACCGTTCTCAACCAGCACGGGAAAATCAGTTTCATCGCGCGCTGAAATCATCCTCGCGTGTGCTGCGCCGACTGCTCGATGCGGGCTCTCTCTAACCCGTCGTGACCGCGAGCGGCGTCCGCATAACTTTTAGAAGCCGCCAATGCGAAACCTTCCGACATTGTTCATCAAGCGGCCCCTGCGGGTCTTGCATACCATCCTCTACTGCTCGCTCGTGCTCCTCGCTGCTGGTCCAGCGACCTCCGCGCAGCAGAAGGATAAAAAGAATATAGCCGCCGCCGCGCCGCCCGCGCTGACGCGCACGACGACGCGTCACGAGGTCCGCCGCTTCGCTTACGGCAGTTCGCTGACCATCCTCGGCGCGCCATCGGGCTCGATCACCATCGAAGCCTGGCCGCGCAGCGAAGTTGACATTACCGCCGAGATAGAGCTGCACGCCGGGACTGAAGATGAGCTGACGGGCCTGGCCGCGGTCAACGGCTTCACGCTCGACGAAGACGTTAATCACCTGCGCATCATCACGACGGGCACGCACGACAAGGCTTACATGCGCCGCTTCGGAAAGAACTTTCCGAAGGCGCTGCTCGGTCTGCCCTGGAAAATTGATTACCACATCCGCGTGCCCGTCGCCTGCGATCTGGAGATTGATATGGGACGCGGGTCGTTCCGTCTGACGGGCATCGAAGGCTCCATTAGCCTGCGGGCGCAGGAAAGCGATGCGACGATGACGCTCTCCAGCGGCGCAGTGACGGCCACCATCGCCAGCGGTTCGGCCAGGATTAACCTAACGACGCGCAGCTGGCGCGGCGCTGGCGCGCTGATTCAGCTGGCCGCGGGCGACCTGACCGTCGAGCTTCCGCCCGGCTTGAACGCAGACATTAACGCGGACATTCTGCGCTCCGGTCAGATCGAAAACGATTACCCGTCGCTCATCCCGCAGGAGCGCACGACCTTCACCACCCGCTCGATGCAGGGGCGCGCAGGGGTCGGCGGGGCCACGCTCTCCTTCAAGGTCGGCGACGGTACGCTGCGAATACGGCAACAGAAACCGTCCGGCGATAAGTAGCGGGCAGGGATAAGTAACCGGCGGCTGCCGTCGGCGCGGGCGAGGACTCTCAACGAGGAGCCGCAACAGGGCCGCGCATTTTTATCACGAATTGCCAGTGCCTGCGCCCGGCCCGACTTTTACCTTTTGCCTTTTGCCTCTTTACTCATTATGCTGTCGGCGCTCTCTTACCTCTTCAACGGACACGGAACATGACAGTCAAATCAGACCTCTGGATTCGCCGCATGGCCGAGGAATCGCAGCTCATCCAACCCTTCGACGCCGAGCTCGTGCGCGAGGTCAACGGCCGCCGGATCATCTCGGCCGGTGCTTCCAGTTACGGCTACGACATGCGCCTGGCCGACGACGGCTTTCGCGTCTTCTCTCCGATTTACGGCCGCGAGATTGACCCCAAGCGCTTCGACGAGAGATCGCTCGTCGAGCCCCTGCTGCGCGACGCCGAAGACGGCTCGAAATACTATCTGATGCCGCCGCATTCCTACGCGCTCGGCGTAACGGTCGAGACCTTCCGCATGCCGCGCAACGTCACCGGCATCGCGATGGGCAAAAGCACCTACGCCCGCGCCGGGCTGCTCGTCAACACGACCCCGCTCGAAGCCGGGTGGACCGGCCGCCTCGTCGTCGAACTCGCCAACCTCGCAGACCTCCCCCTGCGCGTCTACGTCAACGAAGGCATCGGCCAGGTCGTCTTCCTCGAATCCGACCAGGACTGCAGCGTCTCCTACGAAGATCGCGGCGGCAAATACCAGGGACAAACAGGCCTGACATATTCGCGCTTATAAGTGTGTGGGTTATGTGACTGGAACCATAAGTTGGCCGTTTTGGACACCTGATGCTTCCAATAACGTGCAGCCACTTGATGCTTCAAACCGCTCAGCGCCTTAGTAATGATTATATGAGCAAGT
>DASVWH010000207.1:0-7956 GCA_036389715.1 Pyrinomonadaceae bacterium
GCTACTACGGTGTGAGCCGCAATCAGTTCTATTTCTACCTAAAAGAAATGGAGTTTCGCTATAATCATCGCGAAACCCCGGATTTACAGGCTCTAATCAAGAAAATCGTCAGAAAACATGAAGCTGTTCTAGACTAGCTCCATTTTTAACTATCATTCCTATCTTTTCAGGGTTGAGGGAGTAAGCACTTGATTGCCAGAATAATCGAGATACTGTCAGCATTCATCGTCGCGACGATTTCGGCGCTCGGGTATTCGGGCGTGGTCCTGTTGATGGCCATCGAGTCCGCCTGCATTCCTCTGCCCTCTGAAGTCATCATGCCCTTCTCGGGCTACCTGGTCTACACGGGACACTTCAACCTGTGGGCCGTCGCGGTTGCGGGGGCTTTCGGCTGCGTCGTCGGCTCGCTCGTGGCCTACTGGGTCGGGATGTACGGCGGGCGGCCGTTGATCGAAAAGTACGGGCGCTTCGTGCTGCTCTCGAACCATGACCTGGACATCGCCGACCGCTGGTTTGCGCGCTACGGCGAGGTGATAGTCTTTGCCAGCCGCCTGCTCCCGGTCATCCGCACCTTCATCGCATTCCCGGCGGGCGTGGCGCGCATGAATCTGAAACGCTTCGTCATCTATACTTTCGCCGGGTCGCTGCCGTGGTGTCTGGGGCTGGCTTACGTCGGCCAGAAATTGGGCGAGCAGTGGAACAAGAACGATACGCTGAAGACGCTGTTTCATCGCTTCGACTTCGTCATCGGAATCATCTTCGTCCTGGCGCTGACGTGGTGGGTCTGGCGGCACGTCAAAAACTCTCGGCGGGCGAAGGCCGTCGCCGGGCAGGAGAAGGCCGTGCGCGCCGAATAGCGGCCCGGGCGATGCCCTCCCGCAGCAGCCCGGCCCAGCCTCGCAGCCCGGAAAAGCGGGCAAGCCGAAGGTCACAGGCGGCGCGCTGGTTTGACATGCGCTCATGGCTCACTTAGAATCCACGAGCGTTTAGTTTATTTATCGGGGCGTGGCTCAGCCTGGTAGAGCGCTCGGTTCGGGACCGAGAGGTCGGAAGTTCGAATCTTCTCGCCCCGATTAACAAACTCAACGACTTACAGCGGTCAGCAATGGCCGCTGTTTTTCGTTGGGGTAGAGATAGCCGGGCGTTCCGAGAGGCGCTTGACGAGGGGGCCGGGTAACGAAATGATAGCAATCCCGTGACGGACTCTGTATAATCCGGCTATTCCCCCGAATCGTCCGTTGCGGACACGTCTCTTCGTTTCCAACTGCATAACACGCCTATGTCCAGTGAAACTCCCAAAGAGGAACTACCTGACCATAAAGCGGTGCATAAGCGGGCCGCGGAATTGCAAAGCCCCGAGCTGGCCCCCTACTGGCTGGCCGCTATCATCGAGTCGGCCGAGGACGCGATTGTCAGCAAGACGCTCGGCAGTATTATCACCAGCTGGAACAAGGGGGCCGAGCGGCTCTTCGGCTACACGGCGGAGGAGGCCGTCGGGCAGTCCGTCACCATCCTGATTCCGCCCGAGCAGGTAGATGAGGAGCCGGGCATCCTTGAACGGCTCAGGCGCGGCGAGCGCATCGAGCACTATGAAACCCGGCGCGTCCGTAAAGACGGCACTCTGATTGATGTCTCGCTGACGGTCTCGCCCATTAAAAAGGCGGACGGAACGATCATCGGCGCGTCCAAGATTGCGCGCGACATCACCGAGCGAAAGCAGGCCGAAGCGAGGCTTCAGGATGCCTTGCAGCAGGCGCACGAGGCCAGGCGCAAGGCCGAAGAAGCCAGTCGTCTGAAAGACGAATTTCTGGCCACCGTCTCGCACGAGCTGCGGACGCCGCTGACGGCGATTATCGGGTGGGTGCGGATGCTGCGCGAGGGGATGCTGACGGGCGAGACCGTCGGCAAAGCCCTGGAGACCATTGACCGCAACGCCAAATCGCAGGCGCAGCTCGTCGAAGACCTGCTCGACATCTCCCGAATCGTCAACGGGAAAATGCACCTCAATATCAGGCCCTTACAGCCGTCAACGATTATCAATGCCGCAGTTGATACGATCAAACCGGCCGCTTCAGCCAAGAACATCCGCCTTCAGCTCATTATTGACCCCACCGCCGGGCCGGTCATCGGTGATTACGAGCGGCTTCAGCAGGTCGTCTGGAATCTGCTCTCGAACGCCGTCAAGTTCACGCCCACCGGCGGGCAGGTGCAGATTCGGCTTGAGCGGGCCGAGCCCAACGTAGAGCTGACCATCAGCGATAACGGCCAGGGCATCAAGCCGGATTTCCTGCCGTTCGCCTTTGACCGCTTCAGCCAGACGGACGGCTCCATCGTCCGCGCGCACGGGGGCCTGGGCGTCGGGCTCGCCATCGTCAAGTCAATAGTCGAGCTGCACGGCGGGACTGTCCGGGCGCAGAGCGAGGGCGAGGGGCTGGGCGCGAGCTTCACCGTCTTGCTGCCAATCAATGAACGATGGGTGAACGACCAGCCGCAGGGCGAGCAGCCCGCCAGAGAGGTCCTGAGCAGCGTTACTCTGGATTGCCCCTCGGAACTCGCCGGGTTGCGCATCCTGGTGACCGACGATGAACCGGATACCTGCGAGATGGTGAAGACGGCCTTTGAGCAGTGCGGCTCGATTGTGAGAATGGCGACCTCCGCCGCAGGGGCGCTGGCCCAGATGGACACCTGGCTGCCGGACCTGCTGATTGCCGACATCAGCATGCCCGCAATGGACGGGTATGAGCTAATCAGGCAGGTCAGGAAACGCCACTCGGGGGCTGGCGGCAAGATTCCGGCAGTCGCGCTGACGGCCATGGCGCGCATCGAGGACCGCGTCAAGGCGCTGGCCTGCGGCTACCAGATGCACGTTGCCAAGCCTGTCGAATTGGGAGAGCTGCGCGCAGTGGTCGCCAGCCTGGCCAGTATCGTCGTCGAAAGAAAATAAGAGCCGCCGCGCAAGGCTCGCACGGACGGGCACGCGCATTCCTTCTCACGGATGCCGCGCGCAGGGACCGTCGCGCCCTCTTTAGCTCACGAGGGATGCGTCTGTTGCCGATGCTACGTCTTGCCTCTATACTGTTTTCACGCCGCAGGAGGTCTCGGGTCCGCCCGACGGTGCTTGAGCTATTGAGAGAGGCCGAACTTTTTGCCAGATGAGCGTCAAGAAGCAGAAGAAAAAGCAGAAAAAAACGGCCCTCGTGATCTGTCGCGACGGCAAGCAGTTCTGGACCACGCAAAAGCAGTTCTGGCAGTGGAATAGAGACGGGGTTATAACCAAAACCGACGACCAACCGCTGACGGGGCAGTTTCTGCGCGAGCACGAAGAGCTGATGGTGCTGATTAGCAATACTGTGCTCAACCTGGCCCATCCGAATCACCTGCGCGAGGCCATCGCCACACGGCGGCTCGGCCTCTCCGGCAAATGAATCTCTAAATCAGCGGCCCGGAGGCTTTGCAGGACGAACGCCCGGCTCGGCCCTGCGAAAGCTCTGAAAGCCCTGGGCCGCAGACCCTTCGACCCCGGGCGAGCTTCCGGCGCTGCTCACCCTTTGAGCCCTGCTCTCGCGCCTTCTTCAACCTACGGGTGATGGCCATCAAGGAATTCAGCTCAGAACAGATCGCGGCGTTTTGGGAGCGTCACCCGTGCGGCAGCGACTTCGTTCATGCCGCCGAGTGGCGAGACTTCTTTACGCGCTATGACCTGCATAAAGAGAAGCACGAGCCGCATACTGCCGAAGAGCTGGCGAAGATAGATTTTAAGGGCAAGCGGGTACTGGAAATCGGCCTCGGCCAGGGCTCGGAGGCCCAGAAGATCATCGCCGCCGGGGCCGTCTACAACGGCATTGACCTGACGCCCGAGAGCGTCGCCAGGGTCAGGACACGCTGCCATGTGTTTTCGCTTCCATACGAGAGCATAGAGGTGATGAACGCCGAGCAGATGAGCTTTCCCGACGAGTCTTTCGATCTAGTCTTCACGCACGGAGTGATTCACCACTCGCCGCGCATCGAGGCAATCGTCCGCGAGATTCATAGGGTGCTGCGCCCGAACGGCATGCTCGTCGCGATGGTTTATCACAGGGGCTCGATCAACTATCACATCTCGATCAGGATAATCCGCCGTTTGGGCATCTTTCTGCTCTTCATTCCGGGCATGTCCAGGTACGTCGCGAAGCTGACGAACGAGAACATGGAGAGGCTCGAAAAGCATCTGGTCAACCTCAGGCAGCAGGGCCTCTCTTATCTCAAGATGAGTAATTTCATTCACAAAGCGACGGACGGCCCCGACAACGTCTTCTCCTCGGTCTTCAGCCGCCGTGAGGCCCGGGCGCTCCTCGCGGCCTTCGGCGACCTGCAATTCACGGCCCGGTTCTTCAACGAGAGACATTTTCCGGTCATCCGCAAACTGCTCTCGGCGCGCATGAAAGAGCGGCTGGCGGCGCGCTACGGCTGGCATCTCTGGATTAGAGGGATCAAGCGGCCGGGCAGAGATGCGGCCGGGCGCGGCTGACACGTGCACGCTCATGCTGTCCGGTCGTCTCAAGGAAACGCGGCTCTTGCACGGGTTACTGCGAGGCTGTAACGCTGAGTTCTTTCAGGACGGTCTCGTCCGGGTCAATACGCACTGCGGCCGGGCGGGAGGGCAGCGGGAAGCGTGCGACGGTCAGCTTGCCCGTCGGGCGAATCAGCGCGCGGCGCGTGCTCCCTGCCAGGCCGAACTCGACCGGCAGCGGCGTCAGAAAGGGGGCGTCATCCTGCGTCTGCCGCAGCCTGATGGTCAGCGCCCCGCCCCTGCCTCTCGCCTCTCGCCACTCCCAAGATGCCTCGTAGCGCGGATGCCCGCTGCCGTAGACCCAGCGCGTGAAGAACTCTCGCAGGTCTGTGCCGGAGGCTCCTTCGAGCGCCGCTCGTAAATCCCCGGTCGTGGCCGTCGCGTTGCGGTGCGCGCGGTAGTAAGCGCGGATGCCGCGATAAAAGGGCTCGTCGCCGAGTTGGCTGCGCAGCATGTGCAGGACCCAAGCGCCTTTCTGGTAGTTGTTCGCGTTAAGCAGCTTGAGCAGGTCCTCCGTGCTGGTGTCGTAGATGGGCGTCCGCTGCCCGCGCTCGTACTCGAAATACCTGTCGGCGGCCCGCTGCATGTAGTCGCGGAAGGCCGCCGCGCCTTCGTATCGCTCGATGAAGAGCCCCGCAAAGTAGGTCGCAAAGCCCTCGCTCAGCCAGAGGTCCGACCATCTTGCTTCCGTCACGGAATCGCCGAACCACTGGTGCGCGATCTCGTGTGCCGTGACCTCTACGATGCCGCGCCGGATATTGAACCTGGGGCTCAAGGGCTCTGGCCCAGGGCGCGGGTCAAAGAGCGTGCTGCCGAAAACAATCGCGCTCGAATTCTCCATCCCGCCAAAACGCGTTGCGCCGACGATCAGCGCCAGCTTCTCATACGGATAGGGCGCGACCTTTTCGCTGAAGAAGGCCAGCGACGGAGCAGCCGCGCCGAAGCCCTGCACGGCGTAAGCTCTGTCCGTCTGCGGCACATAATACGTGAGCGGCGTGACGGCCCCGGTCACCGGCCCGGAGAGCGCATATTCGCCGACCGAGATGACCATGCAGTAAGGCGGGATGGGCCTCGTTTCAGAGTATGTCCAGGTGCGCGTCCCCGCCGGATTATCACGCGTGCCCGTCAATTGACCGTTGGCTACGACCGTCTCGCGGGCCGGGGCCGTGACGCTGAAATTGATGGTCGCCTTGGCGGACGGGTGGTCCAGGCAGGGAATCCAGTTGTGCAGGCGGTCAGGCCAGTTGTCGCCCGTCGCGGACGGCTTTCCGGCCTTGTCCGCAGTCATCACCAGCCCGTCCTTCGGCCGCCCGTGATAGGTAACGACGACCGTCAGCCGCTCATTACGCGTGACGACTCTCAGCAGCTGCACGTCGAGCCTGCCCGCGTGCTGCTCGAAGCGCGCAGGCCTGCCCGCGACCGTCACGGAGTCCACGGGCAGCTCGCCGAAGTCCAGCTCCAGCCGCGCCAGCCGTCCCCTGAGAATGGCGACGGAGATTTCCGCACGCGCGCTGGTCAGCTCCGTCAGCCGGTCGTCGAGGGTCAGCGCGACGTTGTAGTGCAGGGGACGCCATGTGTCCACGACGCGCTCGCGCCGCTCCGCCAGCGCCCCGGTGACAGTCAGCAGCAGGAGCAGCGTGAGCAGCAAAGGGCGGGCGCGCCCCGTTATCGAATCCTTAAACGAAAGCCTGTTGTTCATCGCAAACCCATCTCCCTAGGCCCGTGGCCCAAAGCGTCAGCGCAGCCCGAGCATCAACAGGGCCGAGCGGTCCGAGACAGCCCCTCCCGTTTCGGCCCAGGCTCTGTAAGCTGATAATTCTTCTTCCGTCGGCGGGCGATTTCCGATGCGGGCCGCCGGTGTTCTCTCGAAAGCGCGGTCTGTGAGCGCCATGTGTGCGACGCGCACGCCGAGCGAACCGGGGTTGGCCAGGGCGGCTTCGGCGGCCTCGACATCCGGGAAAAGGTCTTCGTATGCCAGCAGATGCCAGACAGCGCCCGCGTCTGCGCCGTGCTCGACGGCCAGCACGCGCAGCAGCCCGAAGCCGCTTTCAAGCTGAAAGATGAGATCGTCGCCCGGTTCAAAGGATTGGCCCAAGTTTTCTTACTCGCTCGTTCGTCAAATGCAAAGGAGGGCCATTAGCTTAGCACAGGTCCGGGCGATTGGCTGTCCGTGGTTTTTCAGCTGTGCGCGCCGCTTCGTGCAGCGGTGGAAAGATTCGGTCGAGACGAGTAGTATGGCTTGAATTCCAGCCGGGAGGAACGCGGGATGGGGGCGGGCAGGCCCGATAAAGATTACTACTCGATCCTGGAGGCCCAAGAAGATGCCTCCGCGAGCGACATCGAGCGTTCTTATAAGCGGCTCGCGCAGCAGCATCACCCGGACCGCGGCGGCGATGAGGAAGAGATGAAGTCGCTCAACGAGGCGTATGGCGTGCTCAGGGACGGAGAGAAACGGCGCGCCTATGATGAGGAGCGCCGCAGGCCCGGCGAGACGCAGGAGGCATGGCAGCCCTCCGCTTCACCCTCCGCGCACGTGGACGCCGCGACGGGCCAGAGCCTGAGCGCCGTTCTCTTTCTCGCGGCGGGAGTGGCGCTGGCCTTCCTGGTGCGTTTTCAATGGATGTGGTTTCTCTGGCCGCTCGCCATCCTCGCCCTCTTTCTGGTCATCGCCGGGGTGTTGATGGCGCACGCGGCGATGCAGCGGGTCGGGAGCGAGCTGTCGGCGTCTCATCCCTGGTTCGGGGTGGGGCTGGAGGTGGCCTTCTGGGCGGTCGTCTTCGGCGGCGGCTACGGCATCTATCTTGTTCTCAGCTAGGCTCGGAGAAGAGTGGTCGAAGGAAGACGAGGAATGTCAATCACCGGATTGGAGCTGCTTTTCCTGGAAGTCAACGACCTGGAGGAATCAATCGCGTTTTATCACGAGCAGCTCGGCTTTGAGTTGGAGACGAGCCAGGCGACGGCCGAGCCGCCGATGGCGACGCTGCGCGCCGGGAGGCTGAAAGTGACGCTCGTACAGCAGCTTGAGACGATGCTCAGGCGCGGGCGCGGCGTCCATTTCTTTCTCGGCGTGACGGACGTTGACGCTTACTATGCAGAGTTGAAGGGGCGCGGGGCAGAGGTCACGCCGCCCGCCGACGAAGGCTGGGGCGGGCGCTTCATCACCTTGATTGACCCGGACAAGTACAGGTATTTTTTCGTCACCTGGGCCGAGGCCGAAGGTCGCTGACGAGGGAATGGAAAGCCCCGGCGCGAGAGCCGTGCGCGCCCGGTGAATCAGGGGCGATGCTTCGAGCAAACGGTTGATGCAATTCATCTTCAAAAAGGAGAACGGATAGGATGGCGTTGCAGCACATAGAG
Organism: Pyrinomonadaceae bacterium; assembly: GCA_036389715.1. Taxonomy (GTDB): domain Bacteria; phylum Acidobacteriota; class Blastocatellia; order Pyrinomonadales; family Pyrinomonadaceae; genus DASVWH01. Next base: position 7,907 of record DASVWH010000207.1, read on the forward strand.
AATCTGTTGAGGCGATACAGGGGGCAGACCGTTGACATCAAGACGGTTTC
>DASVWH010000208.1:0-9919 GCA_036389715.1 Pyrinomonadaceae bacterium
AGTACCGAAGCGTACTGTGCCCCCGCCCGTACAGATGCTATACTGCTCAAAGTAGTAAGGCATCACCTTTCGACATAGATTTAGCTTAGCAACCTATCCTTATGCCGACCGTTAATAGGCCCGTCGCATAACGAGATCGCTCATGTTTGAGCTACCAGGGAACGATTTGCCAAGCGCCAACCGAATACTCAACCAGCTACCGCCGGAAGAATACGAGCGCCTGTCGCCCCACCTGGAGCCCGTCACGCTCGCGCTCGGCGACGTGCTCTACTATCCGCAAGACCCTGTCTCGCATGTCTACTTCCCCCACTCCGGGACGGTCTCGGTCGTCGCTACTTTCGCCGATGGCGGGGGCGTCGAAGTAGGCGTCGTCGGTGACGAAGGCGTGTTCGGCATAAACGTCGTCTTAGGCAGCGTGAGCACGCCGCACGAAGCGCTGGTGCAACTGCCGGGCGACGGCGTGCGTGCGTCCTCGGACGTGCTCCGGCGGGAGTTCAAACAGGGCGGGCAGTTGCAGGATTTATTGCTGCGCTACACGCAAGCCTTCATCGTTCAGATAGCGCAGACCGCCGCCTGTAACAAGGTGCACTCGATTGACGGGCGGCTGGCGCGGTGGCTGTTGATGACCAGCGACCGGGCGACGGGGCGAGAGTTGGAGCTGACGCACGAGTTCATGGCGCTGATGCTGGGCATGCGGCGGGCGGGCGTCAGTGAGGCGGCGGGTAAGCTTCAGGACGCGGGCTTGATTAGGTACCGGCGGGGGCGCGTCACCGTCATGGACCGCCAGGGGCTGGAGGACGCGGCCTGCGAATGCTACCTCATCGTGAAGACGGAGTTCGACCGCTTGCTCGGCGGCAACGGGCAGGCCCTATGAACGAAAGCCTGCGGGCGAGCATGTGCCGACGCCGTGCGGAGGTCCGTACCTCTATTCAAACCGGGACACTGCTCAAGCGTCGACCCCGGCATGTTTCTGGAAATAAACGGTTTTTGAGAGTCTCCCTGTGATTGACAGCTTTGACCATTTAGCATAGAGTACGCGTCGCATTGCAAAGACGCTTGTTTGCCACTGGCCGGACGGCTCGTCGCTGTTCGGAGAGGTGGCCCGTCTCATTGGTCTTGAATACGCAGGTTTGCAGGATAAAGCCCGGAAGCCTCTTCTTGCCCTCGCCATCAATCACCAGCGTTTAATTCATTAGTGCCACTGTGATGATGCTTTCGCGCTTGAGCTGTCGCGCCCGAGTGTCTAGCCCTGGCTCGCGTCGAATCATCCGCCCGTTTGTGACGGAAGATGGTTCGTCTCAATGCTAAATAAAGTACTTGAACAGGGCAGAAGAGGTATAACCCTTCGTTTTGCCCTCCCCCACTTTTTCAGTTTAGGAGCATAGAATGAACACAAAGAGATTAATCCTTCTCTCGTCGGTCATCATGATGGCTGCTCTACTTTCAATAGGCGGAGCACTGGCGGCCGTGTCCGTGAAGACCGTCGCGCCGGAAACCCTGCAAGGATGGGTCGAGCTGAGCCAGCGCACCGGAGACGGCGAGTTCGTCGAAGGCCCACTGGTTCCCCCCGCGCCGACGGGCAGCTACCGGATGACGACCGGAGCCGGTAACAGCGGTCCCGATCTTCCCGGCGGCGGAGCCGGAACGGGCGGCAAGGTCTGGCTAGCGACGACCAACCATGACGGCACGAAGTTAGCTGACGTGAGCGAATTAAGCTACAGCACATATGTCAGCCCGACCTCGGCCACTACGGTGCAGGCCATCTCCCTACAGCTTCGCGTAGACATCAATAACGACGGGGTGCGCGATACGACGCTCGTCTATGAGCCGGTTTATAACGGGTATACGGGCCAGAAGGGCGTCTGGCAGAACTGGCAGACGCGAAACGGGACCTGGTGGTCAACCGTAACGGTTCCGGGCTTCTGTAACCCCAACGGGCCCGCTTCCTGCGCCGGTCAGCAATTTTTCAACCTCAACAGTTTTCTGGCCGTTTACCCCGACACTACCATCGTCACGACGTACATCTCTGGAAATTCGCGCGCTGACCTTTATGGAACGCAGTTTGTCGGCGGGCAGAACTCGGCCGGTGCACCCTGGGCCAATTTCGACGGCAATGTAGATGCCTTCAGAATCGTGCTCAACGACGGCAACGGGACAGCCTATAACTTCGAGGCCGTCAACCCGGACGATGACGGCGACGGTATCGCAGACACCTGCGATGCGGATTCCACCGCGGGACCGGACTTCGACCACGATGGAGTCATAGACGGTTCCGGTTGTGACGAAGAGGTCGGCCCGCCCACCGCTGCGAGCCAGTGCAAGAACGGCGGCTATAAGAACTTTAATGCACCGCACACCTTCAAGAATCAGGGTGATTGCATCCAGTACGTCAACGCAGGCAAGTAAGCGGTCACAGAAAGGCCCCAAAGGGCCAGCCATCAGAGACTAAAGCCCCCGAGCAATCGGGGGCTTTAGTCTTTAAAGCAGAGAGCCGGGATGCCGGAAAATGATGAGGCTTTAAGCTAAATCCTCTATGTCGCCGCGCGGGGCTGGGCTAAAATATAGGGGCCGGGACTGGTTTACTATCGCTCGCGCTGTGCCGCAGGCCGCTCTTGGAAGCCAGAGACTTATGTTTACGATTGAAGAAGCGGAAGGGATGAGACGTTGCTGGGATTTGCCGGAGGGCGGCAGCCTGTCCATCGGCCGCGCTCCCGACAACGACATCCGCATAGACGACCTGCGCGTCTCCCGTCATCACGCGGTGCTGCGTTCGATTCTGGGCAAGCAGGCGCTGCTCTCGAATGTCAGCCGCGCCAACCTGCTGCTGCTCAACGACAGGAGAGTGAGCGACCGGACGGGAGAGCTGCCCGTCGGCGACGGCGATCAGATTCGTGTAATCGCCACGCTCTTCACCGTCAGGTGGAACGAAGAAGAGGAGTCGGTCAGCTACAACGATCACCCGCTCTCGGAGAGCACGATGGTGATTCCGGCCACGAGCGGCTTCACCTCCCTGCTCAACAGCACGTTTACGGGCCGACGCTCGCAGGAGAAGGAGCTGCTCGAATTGCGGCGCAAGGCCGACATGCTGGCGCAGCTCTGCGACATGAGCGCCGCGCTCGCCACCGTCTTCGACGTTAATTCCATCCTCGATTACGCGACCAATATAGTCATGAAAGCGATCAGCGCAGACTGCTGCGCCGCGCTCCTGCTAGAGCAGGGCAGCGACCCGCAGCCCGTCAGCCTGCGTTTCCGCGACGAGCACACGGGGCGCTTGCACGGGCGCTCGATCAGCCGGACGGCCGTTCGCACGGCGATTGAGAATCGCGTCATGCTCTCGTCACAGGACTTGATTAGCGACCCGAACCTGAAGGTTAGCCAGATGACCGTCATGCAGGGCATACACGCCCTGGCCTGCGCTCCGCTGATCGGGCGCGAGGGAGTTTACGGCGCGCTCTACGTTGACCGGCGGGGCATGACGAATGCTTTCACGGACATTGATACGCAGCTGCTGGCGGCCGTTGCTGCGCAGGCGGCGACGGCGGTCGAGGGCGCGCGCGCTCACGAGCGTTTCCAGCGCGAAGCCCTGGCGCGTGCGGCCTTCGCCCGTTTCATGCCCGAACACATCATCAAGGAGCTGGTCGAATGTCCAGATAAGTTTCAACTGGGCGGGACCAACAAGCGCATCTCCGTGCTCTTCTGCGACGTGCGCGGCTTCGCCCGCCTCTCGCACAGGGCGCGCCCGGAAACCATCGTTGACCTGCTCAACATCCTCTTCACCGAAATGGCCGCAGAGATTTTCCAGCACCAGGGGACGCTCAATAAGTACCTGGGCGACGGGTTGATGGCGCTCTTCGGCGCGCCGGTCGAAACCGAGACCAATGCGGCCAACGCCGTCGCGGCGGCCATCGGGATGCAGCGACGAATCAAGGCGGTCAATCAGCAGTTGACGGCGAGAAACCTGCCGAACGTGACGCTCGGCATCGGCATCAACACGGGCGAGGCGACCGTCGGCTGCATCGGCGCGGAGCAGCGTTCGGAGTACACGGCCATCGGCGACACGGTCAACGTCGCCTCGCGCATCGAAGGCATCGCGCTCCCCGGACAGGTGCTCGTCACGCAATCCACCGCGGACGAGCTCAACGGACTCTTCGCTCTCAGCGAGCCTCGCTCCGTCGAGGTCAAACATATAGACGAGCCCGTGCGGATTTATACCGTCGAGTATGACGCAGACCTAGCAGGGGCCGAATGTGAGACCAGGTAATCGAGCGGGCGATTCCGGCCAGCGATGAATTCGGGACTCGCCCGCCGCGCCGTCAAATTCCTGTAAGTATTACTGCTGAGATGGTTTACGGGTCCGGCTGATCTCGACAAAGACTGTTCTCTGCGGCTGCGCGGGACGCGCCTGCGTGCTGGTCTGGCAACTGCCGCAGCCCGTTTCGCACGAAGATTGGCTCGCCCTCGACGCGCTCAAGGCGCGCAGGCGTGACCATGCCCGGCGCCCCGCGTAGACGACGGCGGCGAGGATGATGAGCGCGACGATGAGGGTTTGCCAGTCAATCATCTCTCACCTCAACTAAAGCCCAGCAGCCGCCCGCCCTGGTACGTGATGAACGAAGCGAGGTAGGCGAGCACAGTCATGTAGCCCACCATGAAGAGCGGCCAGCGCCAGGAATTTGTCTCGCGCCGGACGATGGCCACCGTTGACATGCACTGCAAGGCGAGCACGAAGAAGACCATCATCGAGAGGGCGACGAGCGGCGTCCAGGCCGGGCCGCCGTCGGGCCGCCGGGCCTCGCGCACGGCCTTGACCAGCGATTCCGACCCGTCGTCTTCCCCGTCGCCGACGTTGTAGATAATGCTCAAGGTCGAGATGAGCGTTTCCCGCGCGGCGAACGAAGAGATTAACGCTACGCCCATCTTCCAATCGAAGCCGAGAGGCCGGATGGCAGGCTCGATGAAGCGTCCGGCGCGCCCGGCATAGCTCTGCCGCAACTGCTCGCCGTGCGCGTCGCTCCCTTCCGTCACGCCCGTGCCCGTAGAATTCTGTTCGACGCTCTGCGCGCTCTCCGGCGAGTTAGTCCTGGAGGTCTCGGCGCGCGGAAAGGTCGCCAGCGCCCAGAGGATGATCGAGATGGCTAGAATGACCGTCCCGGCGCGCTTGAGAAAGAGCGAGGCGCGCGAGAACATCATGTGCAGGATGGTCAGCAGGTTCGGCACGCGGTAAGGCGGCAGCTCCAGGACCAGCGGCGGCGTCGGCGCTTTCAGAATCGTTCGCTTCAGGACCCAGGCGACCGCGATGGCGACCATGATGCCCAGCACGTACATCGCCATAATCATCAACGCGCCCACGGAAAGAAAGCCGAGCACCTTCTTCTCCGAAAAGAAGGCCGCGATCATCAGCGTGTAAACCGGCAGCCGCGCCGAGCAGCTCATGAAGGGCGCGATCATAATCGTCGCCAGCCTGTCCTTAGGGTTCTCGATGGTGCGCGTCGCCATGATGCCCGGAATCGCGCAGGCGAACGAACTCAAGAGCGGCATGAAAGCCTTGCCGTGCAGGCCCACGCCGCGCATCAGCCTGTCCATCAGGAAGGCCGCGCGCGCCATGTAGCCTGTGTCTTCGAGGATGGCGATAAAGAAGAAGAGCAGCAGAATCTGCGGCAGAAAGACCAGCACGCCACCGACGCCCGCGATGATGCCGTCAACCATCAGGTCTCTCAAGAGTCCTGGCTGAAGGAGCCCGCCGACCGCTTCGCCGAGCCTGCCGAAACCCTGGTCTATCAAATCCATCGGTAGCGCAGCCCAGGAGAAGATCGTCTGAAAGATGACCAGCATGACGGCGATCAGGATAAGCGGGCCCATCAGTTTGTGAGTGAAGATGCGATCAATCCGCTCGGCGGCCGTACGTTCGTGTGTCGCGCCGCCTTTGACGGCCCCCGAGGCGACACGCTCTATCCAGTCGTAGCGAGCCAGCAAGGGCTCCTGCCACCACTTCGGGTCCGTCTCAGAGAGACGAAGCCGCGCACCCTGGACGGCAATCCGCCGCTGCTCATTCTTCGGCAGCTCGTCGCCGTAAAGATCGCGCAGCGCCGCGTGACGCTCGACAGACTCTCCATTGCTCCCCGTCAGGGCGGCCAATTCGCGCTCGGCCGCTTCGGAGAGACGCCAGCCCGCGCCCGCCGCCGCGGCTTCTGCCGCCTTCATCACGGCCGCCGCCAGCCGGTCAATGCCGGAGCGCTGCGAAGCCGTCACAGGGACTACCGGAACGCCCAGCGCATCGGCCAGGAGCTGCTCGTCAACCTCCAGCTTGCGCCGCCGCGCCGTGTCCACCATCGTCAGCGCGACGACGAGCGGGCGTCCGAACTCAAGGAGCTGCGTCACTAAATAGAGATTGCGTTCGAGGTTAGTGGCATCAACGACGGCGACAATCACGTCGGGCGCAGGGAGGCTGGGAATCTGTCCGGTCAGCACGTCGCGCGCTATCTGTTCGTCAATCGAAGCTGCGTCCAGGCTGTAGAGCCCCGGCAGGTCAATCAGCCGGGCCGGGGCAGCGCCCTGCTCAAGCGTCCAGACGCCCTCCTTGCGCTCGACCGTCACGCCCGGATAGTTGGCGACCTTCTGCCTCAGGCCCGTCAGCGAATTGAAGAGCGTCGTCTTGCCCGCGTTCGGATTGCCCGCCAGCGCGACGACCAACTGCCGAGCGCCGCCCGGCCTGCCCTCAAGAGGCGCGGTAATCGGGAAAGGGGATTCAATCGTACTGCTCATAAGAGGTAAATCGTCAATGGTCAATCGTCAATCGCCAATGGTCAATCGTGAATAGATAAAGCTAGTGCCTGAGACTTGAAGCCTCTGCCTTTCTATTTACGATTGGCGATTGACGATCTACTCTTCACAGGTCGTGACCGTGATGGTCTGCGCTTCGAGGCGTCTGAGAGCCAGGTGGTAGCCGCGCACGCGGATTTCTATCGGGTCGCCGAGCGGCGCGGCCTTGATGACGCGCACCGGCGCGCCGGGCACGACGCCCATCTCCATCAAGCGCCGGGCAACAGCGCCCGTTCCGTTGACCGCGATGACGCGCGCGTGCGCGCCCACTGCCAGCCCCGCCAGCGACGATTCACCCGTCGAAGGCCGGGGCGCAACTGCCGTATGCGCCGGAGAAAAATCTTTGGAGGTTTTCATGGATTTGATAATCGGCGGTCTTCCCAACCGGATACTCAAGATCGAACGGCGCGGCGACGGACGAACTCCCCTGCGCCCGGAAAGATTATAGGCTAGTTGAAATTAGATTTCAATTTCAGATTTGCGTGGCCGGTCCGGGCAGTGCTTCGTGACGGGTTTTGTTGATTGATTACTGGCGAGTCAGGGGGATGATGGCGAGATCGGCGCGGACCTGTCCGAGCCGGGTTGTGGCCGTGACGCGCAGGGGCAGGCGGCGGCTGTCTTCGCTGACCCAGAGGCGCAGCCCGTACTTGTCTGCCTGCGGATCATCGGTCGTCAGCGAGAGCTGCACGGCGGGGATTCTCCGGCCGCCGAGGTCTATGGTCTCGCGGCGGAGCGAGGTGATGAAAAGCGTGCGCGCGCGATTGTGAACCATAATCGTGACGGCGTTGCGTTTGGGCGGGGCGAGATTAAAGGAGCGTAGCGCGTAGAAGACGGAGACGAAGTCGTGCGTCCCGACGGGAATCTCAATCGCGGCGCCCTTGTCCGTGACGGCGCTCCCGCGATCCTGGTCTATCGTGAAAGTCTGGTTGGTGCGGTCACGTCCTTCGAGCAAAGCCAGCTCCGTGCGGAAGGGAAGCAGCGTGTTCGGGTCAACGTAGGAATTAATCTGGTCGTTGGCGAAGAAGACGCGCGAAGCGGCGGCGCTCGTCTGTGCCCGCGCCGCTAGCAGCAGCCCGTCGCGGTTGAAATACCTGGCGCGCGGGCGGACCTGAAACGACGCCGTGCCGACGGGCTGCGCCGCGCCGCCGAGAAAAACATTGAAGTTGAGCTGCTCGCCAGCCTTAAAGGGGAGTTCCGCGGGCAGCGGCGCGCCGCTTGAGAAGGGGCCGACGGACGCAGCGGCGTTCGGCTGGGTGATGACGGGCGGAGTGTTGACGATTGGCGCTGCGGCCGGGCCGACGTTAATCAGCTCCGACCCGGCGATCTCCACGCGAATGTCGCCGGACGGATGGCGCGCCGTGACGAGGACCGGAACGTGCCGCTCGTCGTCGCTGAAGTAGAGACGCAGGCGGTAGTTGTTGACCGTGGAATCCTTGACGTGTAGCTGCGTCACGATGGTGTTGAAGGAGCCGACGTTGGTCTTGATTAATTCGCGGCCCGTGACCCGCAGCTCTGCCTGGTAAATGTCCATCTCCGTGCGCACGGCCAGGGTATAGCGTGAGCCCTGCGATAAGGGCAGCGCGCGCAGGCGATAAATGGCGGAAAGGAGATCGAACGTCCCCGGAAAATCTCCCGTGCTCAGTTTGGGAGGGATGGCGGCGGTTCCGACCGGCTGGTTGTATTCGCTCGAAGTGTCTGAGGTGCGCCCGCCCTCGCGTATCACCTGCTGCGTGCGAAAGGGCAGCCCGGACTCCGCATCAATGTAGGAGGTGTAGTCGTTGTTGATGGAATAGAGCGCGGCGTTGATGACTTCGGTCGTCTCGACGTGCGCGCGCAGTTGCAGGCCCTGGCGCGTGAAGAACGTCCCGCGCGCGGCGACGAACAGCTCGATGTGGGCCGCGCTGGTGAAATTCGAAAAGGTCACGTTGTAGGTCAGCCGTTCGCCGACCTGGTATGGGGCTTTGGAGAAAGGGATGATGACGGGCTCACCCCTCTGCTGTGCGCTGATGGGCGCGGCCAGCGCGATGGCCATCAACAGAATGGCGGCAACAATGGTCGGCAAGCGTTTCAAATCTTGTTTCCCCTTTGTCCAAACTCGGTCGAACTCCCGAAGCCTGCGCACGGGGCAGCACGTCGAGTCTGAATTTACACGTGCGCTGAGAGCCACGGTTCCTTAATCATTAGTCGAACTCATCTCAAACCCAGCTCAAATCCCATCGAACTCGGCGAGCCAATCGCGGACGCGCACCCGCCCGGAGAGCAGCGCCAGATGGCCTGTGCCTTCCAAGAGCTTGAGCCGCGAACGCGGCAGGCCGCTGGCCAGTACGCGAGCGGCGGCCACGGCATCGAGCAGGCGATCAGCCGTCCCGGCCACGACCAGCGCCGGAACTTTAATCTCAGGAAGGCGTCCGCGCAAATCCGTGTCACGAATAATCCGCAGCCGCGACAGGTAGCCTTCAAATTCTACCTGTCGCGTGTGCTCACGAAAAGCCAGGCGGTCTTCGCGCGCAATGTCGTCGCTAAACAAGACGCTGCGCGCTGTCTTCGTCCTGTAAGCCCTGAGCCAAGAATAAGGTAAAACGGAGTAGAGCGCGACTCCCAGATTGATTTTGGCGCGGGCCGCGAAGGCCGCGAACGTGTTGACCAGAATCATCCGCTCGAAATATTCCGGGTGCGCGAGGGCCGCGGCCAGGACCAGTAAGCCGCCGAAAGATTCGCCGAGAATCGTCACGCGCTCAAGGCCCGCATCGCGGATCACCCGGCTTAAATCATCTACCAGCTCCTCCAGCCCGTAGCGGCCAACGGCCCGCAGCGGAAAGGTAATCACCGTATGATCGCGCGCGATGTCCGCCGCCTGCCTGTAGAAGAGTTTCCCTGTCCCCTCTATCCCGCAAACGTAAACAAACCCCGGCCCGCTCCCTCGCTTGTGATACTCAGGCGTCATTTAAGTAGGGTCATGACTAGAAGCGGTCTCATAAATAGTCGTGCTAAGCTTTCGACATGGCACGACGAGAAGAACTAACTGATGAACAATGGGCGCTTATCAAACCCATGATACCTGAACTGCCACGCCGCGACGACCGACGCGGCAGGCCGTGGA
>DASVWH010000209.1:0-27331 GCA_036389715.1 Pyrinomonadaceae bacterium
TCAGGGTGGCGTTGGCAATGAACTGAGAATCGTCACATACGTTCGATCCCGTAATTTATAGGCGGTGCGTTTTGCACGGGCGAGATAATTCCATTTCAATTAACTATAAAATTACCAAAGCATGCCATCACAGGTTTTCTCTGCCTCAGTATGTGTAAAATTATACCGAAGTTTTGTGAGGTGTCAAGAACAATTTTCACCGAATCACAATATTTTTGTGACAAACAGGGTCGAGGGACCCGGTTTTCGTCAATTTAGGCTTTAAAGTTAATGTTTAGAGGAGGCCGGACAAATTCTAGTAACGGCTCTATTTACCCGAAAATCTGCGCCTGCGGGGCCCGCTCAGAGGCTTGAGTACAGATTTGTTTCATTTTCCGGTCGAGTGTTCCAACGCTTGTGAATCCAGAGCCACTGGTCCGGGAACCTGCGGACGTAGGTTTCGACAACCGCCGTCAGCCGCGAAGTAAGCTGGCGGACATCCTCTTTCTCGTCGCCGCTAGGCGCGACGGAGAGCGGCGGGTCAATCCGTAGGATGAACCGCTGGCGGCTCTCGTCCCAGGGAACGAAGACCGGGAGGACGGCCGCTCCCGTGCGCAGCGCGAGCGCGGCCAGGCCCGAAGTGGTCGAGGCCGGGATACCGAAGAAGTCCACGAAGATGCCCTCGTGCGGTTGCGTGTTGAGGTCAACGAGAATGCCGAGGATGCCGCCCGCGCGCAGGGTCCGAAACATCGGGCGCATGGCCGCGCGCTTATCTATCGAGCGATTGCCGAAACGTGTCCGCGTCTTCTCGACCAATCGTTCGACGAGCGGATTATCGATGCGGCGCACGAGAAAGCTCATCGGGTAGCCCAGCGCCGAAAGAGCGAAGCTCGAAAGCTCCCAGGCTCCCAGGTGGCCCGTGAAAAGGATCACGCCGCGTCCGGCCTCCTGCGCCGCCTGAAGATTTTCTAGCCCCTGACACTCGACGATCTTTTGCAGTCCGTCGGGAGTCGCGCGGGGGAACTGGCTGAATTCGCCGAGCAGTCGGCCCAGGTTCATGAAGCAGCCGCGAAGAATACGTTCGCGCTCGCGCTGCTCCATTTCCGGGAATGCAAGCTGAAGGTTGCGCTCGCCCGTGCTGCGTAGTCTTCCGGCGAGGCGGTAGGCGACGCGGCCGAAACCATGCCCGGCGGCGACGGCCAAGGGGCGGGGCAGGAACCTCAAGCCCGCGAGCAGTGCGCGCGCCGTCGCATATTCCAGTGCGGTCCGTACTTTTCCATGTTTCCCCATTTTCTATCCAGCTCGACAACGAACAGTGTAGTTCGACATCTTTCAACTGGCAAATCAACGCTTTTGCCAAGCCCCGGGACCAGGCTATCAGAACGGCAGCCGGCCCGGACCGGGCGCTCTACGCGCTCTACGTGATTCTTGATGATGGCCGGTCACTTGCGTCTTGAAGAAAACGTTCGGGCTGATGGGAGGGCTGTCCGAGGGAAAAACTTAAAAAGGCTCGTCGCCTGAGATACCGTGATGTGGTTCTCAACTCATCTATGCTTGATGATACTGCGCTTGCGGCGCTTGACGGGTGTTCTCAAGGCCAGTAAATCCCTGTGCCGCTCTTGCAGGATGCTGGACAATCTCTGATGTGTCATTCCCAGTAACCGCGCCGCGCGTGTGATGTGACCCTGCGCGGCCTTCAACGCCATGCGAATCAGATTCCCCTCGTAAATATGGACCTCCGAATCCAGCGAGCAGCCCGCCCAGGCATCCGCCAATCCGGCGGTGCTGGTCTGGCGCATGACAAGTATCTCGACCGCTTCGCCGGTGATGACCGCTCCCTGCGGCGGCGTCAGCACCGTCCTCTCAATCAACGAGCGTAACTCGCGCGCGTTACCCTTCAACGGTAGCCGCCGCATGGCCTGAAGCGCTTCCGGCGTGAAGCTCACTCGCTCGCCGTGTCTCTCGAAAGCCTCCTTGATGAAGTGCTCCGCCAGGACGGGAATATCCTCCGGGCGCTCCCTGAGCGGGGGAATTTCCAGGTGAAAGGTTTGCAGGCGGTAGTACAAATCTTTGCGAAAAAGCCCCTGCTTCACTTCCTCCCTGAGGTTAGAGTTGGTGGCGGCGATAATCCGCAGGTCAACCTGCTCCGGCTCCGAGGCCCCTATGGAATGAACCTCTCCCCGCTCGATTAGACGCAGGAGCTTGCCCTGATTGCCCGTGCTCAACTCGCCCAGCTCATCCAGAAACAGTGTCCCGCCGCGTGCCTGACGAACAACTCCCGGCTGGTCCATGACGGCGTCCGTGAAGCTGCCCCTGATATGTCCGAAGAGCTGTGATTCGATCAGCGTCTCGGTCAGCGCCCCGCAATTGACCGGGACAAAGCTGCCCGCGCGCCCGCTCCATTGATGAATGAGACGTGCGAGCAACTCCTTGCCTGTGCCCGTCTCGCCCGTTATCAACACTGGACTAGAGGTACTGGCGATGCGATGGGCATCACGCAGAAGAGCCGCCGCCTGTTCGGATTTGTAGATGAAGTTTAATGGATAAGGGTCTATGTCATGGATATTTTCAGTCTGAGCGCGACGAGAGGCGATTATACGCCGAGCAGATTGTCGTAATCGGGCGAGCGTTGCCGGATGTTGTGTATTAGTCAGAAGGTAATCAGCGCGCACGTAAATGTCTTGCATCTCCTTTTGAGTTAGATGCGCGCTTAATTCTTCAATTATGGTGAGACTTGCCTTCCCTGCTTGATCTAGTGCTCCGGCACGGTCCGCTATTTCAATGGCACGCTCAAGTGCGGTGCGCGATTGCTCATGGTGGCCGAGCCGTGCAAGCGCCGTCCCGTGCGTCGTCAAGGCCTCTGCCAGTACACTTTGCTCATCGCCGCCTTCAAGCGTGCGGACGGCTGATCGCGCCACTCTCTCGGCTTCCAGATTATGACCTTGTGCCAGCAAGGTCCGCGCTCTTGTATCGTCCACTTGAGCGGCATTGCTGCTGCTCTTGAGACTAATGAATAAACGACGCGCACGGTCTAGGTGCTCGTGTGCTTCTCCGAACCGTCGGTTGAGAAAGAGCAGAAATCCTAGATTATTCTCGACGCGGGCACGGTAAAGAATGTGTCCGGCTTTCTCAAAGTGAAAGCTGGCAGCCGCATGTTCAATAAGTGCACGGTCTACATACTCCTCAAGTTGTTCACCTTCACTGAGGTCCTTCAAAATAATTCCAAGATTTCCGTGATACTTACCCTTTAAAGCGTGATTGTTACTCGCCTCAAACAGTGGCGCAGCATCAGTCAAGATACGGAGCGCGTCGTGGTAGCGTGATGCTGATAATTCAATCGTTGAGCTTCTTAGCAGAACAATTGCCCTTTGTTCGCTCTCGCAGTTCTCAAGACATGATAGTGATTCCTGCAATCTTACGCGCGCGTCATCAAGTCTACCTTCCCTCCAGTAGCAGAAAGCAAGCTCACTTTGCGCTTCCGCTATTTTCTCTGCTTGGCCAAGTGACTCAAAGATTGAGAGGCTCTCGCTGATAAGGTCCTTTGCTAACTCCTGCGCGCCTTCAATCTGCCTCGAACTGCCGATCCATCCCGTCAGAGAACCGGCACGCAGTAGCACTTCCGCTGCCGTCTGCCGATCTAAGCCTTCAATCTTCGGACGCTCACCGATGCGCTGCCATAACTCGCCTAGAGCATTGCGTGCGCCTTCGTAGTTGCCCGCCTCTTCCAGTTCTTTCGCTAGTTGGCAACGAAGTGCTGCCCGCTCATTAAAATTAAGGCCGGGGCTGTCCAGTTGGCGCAACAGTGAGGTCTGTAAATGCATGTGAGATCAACCTTTCTTTCGGCTTGTAGAGGAACTTGGAAACCATCGCGTTAGTGATACTATACGACCCACCCAAAGTGCTTGCAATATTTTTTGCAAGCCGTCTCTAATTTTCGGTTAGTTGTCCTCATTTGATCGCTAACCGCTACTAACTAAAGGAGATTACTGATGAACCGGGTTTACCGACTATGCGCTACAACTTTGCTGGCCACGACGTTAGCCGCATCTTCAGCTTTGGCTGGTAATATGCCATTCGGAATTACTTCAACACCGCCACCTCCATCGGAGACTTCTGCGACAGGACAGATGCCGACGGGAAGTACATCATCTTCGCCTTCAACGGAAGCATCAGCGACTGGCGATATGCCATTTGGTGTCACATCCTCAAGTGCGGCGGTTGACCCGTTGACGGAGCTTGCGCTGGGGCTGCTGCAAGGCGTGCTGTCGCTGTTCTAGGGTTGGGGCTTAATGACGGTTGATTCGGGCTGCCGTGGATTCGTCACGCGCGGCGGGGTGGGGGTGTGTCCGGCGATCAGGTGATAATGGCAAGGAGCATAGACGGAGGCTGGAGGGAAAAAGCTGGTTAGGTTTTTGACATTGACGGGTTAGAATGAAGCGGGAAAGGGTTTTGATGAATGCCTTCGGGAAAGACGCATGATGCGATCACGTTTCTGCTGGCTGCGCCGACTTTCGCGGGGGCGTGGGGGTTGACGCACAGTGTGGGGCTGGCGCTGGCGGCGACGGGCGCAATGGTCTTTGGCGGGTTGATGTTCGGGCCGGACCTGGACATTCAATCTCGCCAGTACACGCGCTGGGGTGTGTTTCGCTTTATCTGGCTTCCCTACCGGATGCTCTTTCGGCATAGGTCCAGGTGGTCGCACGGGATTATCTTCGGGACGCTGATCCGGGTGCTCTATTTTGCGCTGGTGCTGGCGCTGCTGATACTGGCGGGCGTTTACCTTCGCGCGGTGTTGGTCCAGGGACCGCTGCCCGGCTTCGATGAGATAGCGCAGGCGTGGCGGGCCATTGAGGCGAACGTCGGCGTCGGCAGGCAGTCCGCGTGGGCCGTGCTGATCGGACTATGGTGGGGCGCGGCCAGCCATACGCTGACCGATGTGGCCTGGTCCGTCTTACGCAAGGGCTCGGAGATTTTCTGAGCGACGGCGCATGCCGGTTCCGCTGCGCGGCCAGCAGGCGCAAGAGAGACCGAACGCGCCCGCTCTTTGCAGGAGCGAGCGCATCCGGTGTTCCGTCCTTAGAAGATGTTGTTGGAGCCCGCGCCGCCTATGTGCGCCGACCGGCGATGAGCCTGTAGACCGCGAGGATAATTATCGCGCCGACCACACCGAAGCCTATCCTGGTAAAGAAGCCCCTGTCTCCGAAGCCCCTGCTTTCGGGGGCCAGTTTGAGGACCGAGGCCAGGATGCCAGCAAGAACAGCGCCAGCGATTCCGAGGACGATGGTCAGGCCGCAGCCGCCCGGGTCCTTTCCGGGCATGATGACCTTCGCAAGAAAGCCCGCTATCAGTCCGACGATAATCCATGAAATAAAATCTGTGAATCCCATATAGCCTCTCTTTTTTTCGGAGCGCGCATTGAGCTACTACTGCCAGCGCGCCCAGTTTGACGGGAATGCGCGAAAGGCTTTCTTCCTGCCCGGAAGAAAGCGGCGAGCGCGCGTAATCGAAGACCTTGATATAGAGTGCTTCGAGCAATGCGACCAGAGTTCTTAATTCGGCTGCGCGAATTCTATGGAGCGGGCGGGGTTATGTCAATGAATTTTCAATGACCGGCCCGTGTCTGCGAGAGACGCACGGCCTGGCGACGGACGGCTTCCGAGACATTCCGGTTGAGCGAAATCTGCTTCAGCTCGCGGGCGTGGATGCGCGGCAGGATGCTGATGGCCGTGGCAATCGGGGTGCGCGGGTTGCGCGCGAGGTTGAGAATGATGGGATAAGAGCGCGCCCAGGCGCGGTTCATGGCGATCACGCGGAGCACTTCGTCAGAGACGGTGCGCATCGCGGAGATGCTCTCGATTTCGTGATCGGTGATGCGCGGGTTATGAATGACGGCCAGGGCGACGACCTTGTTGGAATCGCGAATCAGGATGGAGCGGGCCTCGCGGTCGCCCTTCATCGCCAGCTTGGCGCGGTCCCTGACGGTCATCATCATGATGCGGCGGATCAGCGCGATGCGTTCGGGGAGGACCTCCTTGCTCTCGCTGTTCGTCTCGGCGATAACGCGCTCCGTGTTGGCCAGGCGCTGTTCGTAACTCTCTTCAAAGAGTTCTTCGATGCGTTCGAGCGCGAGCCACGAATCGTCTATCTCCACGTCGGAGACTTCGATGTGCGCGGCGATGAGCCAGGCATCGTCAACCGTGAACTCGTCAACCGCGCCGACGGATTCAGAGGCTTCCATGAATTCGGCTGCCGCCGTCTGCCCGCGCGCGCGCAGTTCTTCGGCCACCTGCTGCGCCCCGCGTTCCTTCTCGAAAAACTCGCGGCGGGTCTCACGCGCGCGGCGTTCGGATTCCGGCGTGCAGGCCGGGTTAGCGATAATCGCTTCGATGATGGCGGGGGTGCGAATCAGGCGTTGCTGGTTGATGGCGATCAATTCGAGGAGCGACCCGTCCGAAGTGGAAGCGGCGAGCGAGGCGATGGCTTCGTCGGGCGTGCGCGTGTTGAGCGTCACGGCTTCGTGGATTTCGCGCCCGGCCTGCGGCAGAGCGGCCAGGTATCCGAGGACGGTCGGCGCTGTCCCGGGCGCTGTCGCCAGGTTCAACAGAACCGAGGGCTCCTGCTGTTCGAGAGTGGACTGGGCGGCCTCTCGAAGCTCCGCATCGTCGCTGGCGCGCAGTGCCACCAGCGCCTCAAGGCTGTCCGTCTGGTCCAGCGGCAGCATCCCGCGCGCCGCCATCATCCGCATCGGCTTCGGAGCCGTGCCCGCGATGATGGCCTGGACGACCGGGTTGGTTGAAGTGACGTTCGCGCTCATTAAAGCAGACTGCTATTCATCCCAGTTAGAGATTCGATAACCCGGCGAGAAGCGGCGCGGCGCGGCGTATCCCTTATCGCTCGCGGAAAGATGCGAGATGGCTCCCCGTTGCGAGAGCCATCTTCGGCCGTAGCTGACCGCAATTTACACGCCGCAGCACTTCTTGTACTTCTTGCCCGAGCCGCAGGGGCACGGCTCGTTGCGTCCGACCTTGGGCTGGTCGCGCGTCACGGTCTTGATCTTGCCAGCCTCTTCGCCCGCGGCGGCAGCGCCCTGGTTCGGCCCCGTGAAGGTCAGCGCGGAGGGGCGGCGCGGCGCACGTCGCTGCTGAAGCTGTTCGGGCGCGGCCTGTTCCGAGACGACCTGGAGGTTGAAGAGCGAGCGAATGGTCGTCTGGTCTATCCGGTCGAGCATCTCCTGGAAGAGATCGAACGACTGCTTCTTGTACTCGACGAGCGGGTCCTTCTGGCCGTAGCCGACGAGCCCTATGCCCTGCTTGAGGTGGTCAATCGAGAGGAGGTGGTCCTTCCACTGCGCGTCAATGATGTTGAGCATGATGATGCGCTCGTAGGTCCGCATCGCCTCGACGCCGATCTGCTCTTCCTTGGCGGCATACTTGACCTTGAGCTTCTCCCAGATGACGCGCTCGATCTGGTCCGAAGTCAGGTTCTCGAAGTCCACTTCTTCGGCGTCCACGTCGAAGTCGTAGATTGACTTCATCTGAATCGCGTAGTTCTCGATGTCCCAATCCTCTGGCGCGACCTCCGGGTTGAGATACTGCCGGGTCAGGTCTTTGAGCAGGTCGTGCGCGACGCCGTTTTCGCCGAGCAGGTATTCGCGCTGGTCGGGCTGCTCCATCAACTGGCGGCGCAGGCCGTAGATGGTCTCGCGCTGGCGGTTCATCACGTCGTCGTATTCGAGCAGGTGCTTGCGCGATTCAAAGTTGCGGCCTTCGACCGACTTTTGCGCGCCCTCGATGCGCTTGGAGACCATCTTGGATTCGATGGCGACGCCCTTTTCCATCCCGAGACGCTGCATCAGGGCCTTGACCCTGTCGCCCGCGAAGATGCGCATCAGGTCGTCTTCGAGCGAGAGGAAGAAGCGCGACGAGCCGGGGTCTCCCTGTCGTCCGGCGCGGCCGCGAAGCTGGTTATCAATGCGGCGCGATTCGTGGCGCTCCGTGCCGATGATGTGCAGGCCGCCTAACTGGACGACCTCCTTGTGCTCTTCCTCGACGATGCGCTTGGCGCGGCCGAGCGCCTCTTCCCACTGCTCGTCCGTTACCTCGTCCGGGTCAATCTCGTCGCGCTTGAGAAATTCGCGCGCCATAAATTCCGGGTTACCGCCGAGCAGGATGTCGGTCCCGCGCCCGGCCATGTTAGTGGCGATGGTGACGGCCCCTTTGCGTCCGGCCTGCGCGACGATCTCGGCCTCGCGCTCGTGATACTTGGCGTTCAGGACGTTGTGCGGAACGCCGTCCTTTTGCAGCCGACGCGCGATCAGCTCTGAGTTTTCGACCGAGACCGTGCCGACCAGGGTGGGCTGCCCCTTCTCGTGACATTGCTTGATCTCTTCGACGACGGCGTCCCACTTTTCCGGCAGCGTGCGGTAGATGGCGTCGGGCGCATCCTCGCGGACCATCGGCTGGTTCGTCGGGATGATAATCACGTCGAGCTTGTAGGTGGAATGAAACTCCGCGGCCTCCGTCTCGGCCGTGCCGGTCATGCCCGAGAGCTTCTCGTAGAGACGAAAGTAGTTTTGCAGCGTGATGGTGGCCAGCGTCTGGTTCTCTTTCTCGATCTTGACGTTCTCTTTGGCTTCGACCGCCTGGTGCAGGCCGTCCGACCAGCGCCGCCCCTTCATCAGGCGTCCCGTAAAGTCGTCAACGATGATAACCTCGCCGTCCTGCACGACGTATTGATGATCGCGCTTGTAGAGCGTGTGCGCCTTCAAAGCCTGCTCGACGCAGTGCAGCATCTCCATGTTCGACGGGTCGTAGAGGTTGCCGACGCCGAGCAGCCGTTCGGCCTTGTCCACGCCGTCCTCGGTCAGGACCGCCGTGTGCTGCTTCTCGTCAACAAGGTAATCGCCAGTCTTTTTGCCGTCCACCTCTTCGCCGCGCTTGAGCTGCGGGATGATGGCGTCGGCCTTGTAATACTTGTCGGTCGCCTCTTCGGAAGCGCCGGAGATAATCAGGGGCGTGCGCGCCTCGTCAATCAGGATCGAGTCCACCTCGTCGACGATGGCAAAGTAGTGGCCGCGCTGGACGCAGGTGGCCAGATCGAACTTCATGTTGTCGCGCAGGTAATCGAAGCCGAACTCGTTATTGGTCCCGTAGGTGATGTCGGCCGCGTAGGCGGCCTGGCGCTCGAAGTCGTCCATGTCGTTCTGGATGCAGCCGACTTCGAGGCCCAGAAAGCGGTGAATCTGTCCCATCCATTCGGCATCGCGCGAGGCCAGGTAATCGTTGACCGTGACGACGTGAACGCCGCCCCGGCCCGTCAGCGCGTTGAGATAAGCGGGCAAGGTGGCGACGAGCGTTTTACCTTCGCCCGTGCGCATCTCCGCGATTTTGCCCTGGTGCAGGACGATGCCGCCGATCATCTGCACGTCGAAGTGGCGCATGCCGGTCGAGCGCACGCTGGCCTCCCGGACGGTGGCAAAGGCTTCGGGCAGCAGTTCGTCTAGCACCGTGCGCTCGATGCGCTTGCGCTCTTCGGGGTCGCGGGCATTGACGACGGCGCGCGCGACCTGCTCCTTGAACCTCGCGGTGCGGGCCCGCAGCTCGTCGTCCGAGAGCTTCTTGACGGAGGGTTCGAGCGCATTGATCTGCTCGATGATGGGCTGAATGGTCTTCAGGTAACGCTGGTTGCTGCTACCGAAAAGTTTGGTCAAAAACTTGTCTATCATAATCGTCTGAGTCCTACGGGTGATCGTGAAGCGCACTGCAAAAGAGGCTCTTTTGCGCGCCGTGCGCGGAACATTGGATTGTAATTGAGCGAAGAGACGGAGGCAAGCTAGTGCGTCTTCCTGCGACGACGCGCCTTGCCCGCAGAGGGCGGTCAGTGGCTGGAGAGATACTTCGAGAGCAGGGCGCAGAAGGTCTCGCGCGGCATGGAAAACTGGAGGACGAAATCCCTGCCGTTGGCGGCGGCGGTCAGGTTCTTGTAGATCAACTGCTCGTCGCCGTGCTTACTGATAACGGCCATGCGAATCAGCGTGCCGTAGCCCCTGGACATCTCCATTGCCCGCCGGGTTGATTCCGTTTCATAGAAGGCGTTGGCGGCGACGAGTGCCTTGTCGGAGGAGATTGTCAGGCGCAGGTGACGGGATTCGGCGGCGGCGGTCTCGCCGCTCGAAGCAAGCAGACGGCTCTCGCCAAGCGTGCGGGTGAAATCCCCCCCCAGCTCCTTGAGCCTCACGTCGCCGGACTTCTGCGTCACTTCCAGATTATTGATTAAGCCGTCGGGAGCCCGGTCGCCCTCGACCAGGATTTCAAAGGGGCTCTCCAGGTCAAGCTGGCCGTGCGCCTGTAAAGAGCTGACCCATTTGAGGAAAGCGAGCAGGGGCTGCGTTTCGCGGGCCTCGTCCCCGGCGGTCCGGGTCTCGGATTGAGCCGCGTCACGCACCGCCGCATCGGGGGCAAATTCGGAGCCCTGAGCTTGATTGAAGACGGGCGCGAGCCTGGCCTTCGCCGCGCCGTCCGGCAAGAGCAGGCACGCGTAGACGCTCATCGCCGCGGCGAGAAGGGATGAAATGCTGATGCGTGACGTGTGCATGGCCCGGCTTCTATTGTCCCCGAAGCGGGAACGAAGCGCCGCATGGAAAGCAGCGCCGCGCTCCGAAAAAAAACTAACTGGTCGGAACCTGTTTCGAGAGCAGGGCCCCGGCCGTCTCGCGCGGCATGCTAAAGCTGACGATGACCTGTTTGCCGCTCGACGTTACTTTCGAGCTTTTCATAATAGTCGCTTCGTCGTGCCCGCGCTTGATGATGGCGCCCGCCAGCAAGAGCCCGTTGTAACCCCTGGCCGTCTCAACTGCCTGCGCCGTCGTCTCCATCTCGGTCGAAGCGCTGATGGAAACATTGGCGGTATCGAGCTTGAGTTTCAGGGTCAGGTGCTTGGTCCCCTCAAGAAATTCGAGCGCGCCGCTGGCGCTCAGGGCCGCAGCGAAATCCTTGGTCACGTCTATCAGCTCCGGGTCGCCCTTGATGTAGGTCACGGTGGCGTTGCTGAGCGTCCCGTCGGCGTTGCGGTCGGCCTCGATGGTCATCTCAATCGGGCCGTTGAGGTCCAGCTGGCCGCTCTCTTTGCGCGGCTTCCATTTGACCAGCAGATCAATGAAGGGCTTCTTATTGACGGTCTTGGGCCGCTTCACTTTGTTCTGCTCGGCCAGCTTATCCAGGTTCTGCTCGCCCTCTTCTTCAGACATGGGCAAGCTCTTGCCCGCCGGGCCGCCGGGCGTCTCGGTGCTGGCGGTCTCGGCCGGGGAGGGAGCAGTCTCGGGCGTCGGCTGCGGCACGGGCCTCGGTCTGCGCTGCCTCGGCGGAGCCGCGGCGGGGGCCGCCTGCTCTATGATTTGCGGGGCCTCTTCGGCGGCGACCGGGTTCTGGGAAAAGTAGCCGGGCGGATACTGAAACTTTCCGCCGCTGACATCAATCATCACGGCGCGCTGGCGTATGTCTGTCTTCTCGTAGTCCTCGTTAACCATCTCGGCGCCCGAAAATCTGTTGGCAATATTGAAGGCGTCGCGCAGCACCGGGATGTAAACGATGGAGGCGAAAAAGAGCGCGTGCAGCGCCAGCGAGAGGCCAGCCAGCCGCAACAGGCGCTGCCCGCGTGGTTCACGATTTACCTCGAAATCTGCGAAAAGCTCAGCCATTTCACCCACCCGTTCGCGCCCTGAAGATGACAGGCGGACGCCCGTCCTTAGACGCATCCGGCCCGCCAAGCGTTGCGGGCGGCGCTGATAAAGTTACCACCAGGACGGGCCGTTTCTCAAAGGAGAACAGCCGGATGCCCGATTTTAGCTGCCGTAGATGCGGCGCAAACCGGCGTCCGGCCGCTGCCGTTTTCGGTATCTGCCCGTCGTCCGTCTGGGTTAGAATGACGCCATGCCACGCCAACGTGTTAACAAGCGCAGCCGAAAACGCGGCCGGGAAGACGAGCGCACGAAAAGCGAGCGGCGTCCGGCGGACTCTCACGAAGGCGGTCCGCCAGGTAAAGGCCGCCCGCGGCGCGCAGGCGGGCATGAGACGACGGAGCCGGGCCTTGTGCCGGGCGGCCGGGCGGCCAACCCGCGCGAACTGCGCAGGCTCCTCGAAGGCATCGGGACGCCGCCCGCAGCGCCTTTTGAGCCAGACCCCTTTCAACTGGAAGCACTCGCGGCGCTTGAGCACGAGGACGTGCTAGTGACCGCGCCGACGGGCAGCGGCAAGACCTGGATCGCCCGCGAGGAGATACGCAGGCTGCTCGCGGCGGGCCGCCGCGCTTGGTACACCAGCCCGCTCAAGGCCCTGACTAACTCCAAGTACCAGGAGTTTACGGAAGAGTTCGGCGCAGAGCGGGTCGGCATCCTGACCGGCGACAGGAAAGAGAACCCGGAAGCGCCGCTCATCATCGGGACGACGGAAATCTACCGCAACCAGCTCTTCGACGCCCTGCGCGGCGGCGGCCAGATGCGGACCGACCTCGTCGTCCTGGACGAAGCGCATTACCTGGCCGACGAAGATCGCGGCCACGTCTGGGAGGAGGCCATCATCCTCTCGCCGCCGCGCGTGCGCCTGTTGCTGCTGTCGGCGACCATCGGCAACGCGGCGGAGTTTGCAGCCTGGATAGAGGAGGTGCGCGGCGTGCGTTGCGGCATCGTCTCAAGGCCGGGGGCGCGGCCCGTCCCGCTGCGCGCGGCGTTCCTCGACCCCGAAGGACAGTTAATGCCGCTGCTCGGCCACGACGGAGACCTCCACCCGGAAATCCTCCGCCTGGCCCAGCAAGCGCAAAAGGAGCGGCAGGAGCGGCAGGAGCGGCAACCGCGCCCGATGTGGAGATCGAGGAGAAGATAGAGACACACGGAGCGAGGGCCGCAGGCGAATGGGCGAAGCGAGAATGGCTGACCGTGCAAAAGCCGACCGGGCAGGGGAATCGAGGCGCGGCCCGTTCTCCCTTTATCCCTTGAACTTCTTCTCTCTTAAGAGTTTAGCCGCGGGAGGTGTGCGTTGAAGCTGAGTCTGCCGGAGATGCCGCCCGCGCAGCTTCTGGGCGCGCTCAAGTCTTACGATCTGCTGCCCGCAATCGTCTTTCTGCCGACGCGCAGGCGCTGTGACGAGGCTGCGGCCGAGGCTGCGCTGGCGCGACGCGACGACCTGGCCGAGCGCAGGGATGCGCGCCGCGCCATCCTCCGCAGCTTTGTCGAGCAGCACCCGGAAGTCAAGGGGCATCGCCACTGGGAGACCATCATCAAGGGCGGCGTCGCCGCGCATCACGCCGGGCACATTCCGGCCTGGAAGCTGCTCATCGAGCGGATGATGAGCGCCGGACTGCTCGACGCCATCTTTGCGACGGCGACGGTCGCGGCCGGAGTGGATTTCCCGGCCCGCACCGTCGTCATCTCAAACGTAGACGCGCGGACAGCGGGCGGCTGGCGGATGCTGTCTGCCTCCGAGCTTCAGCAGATGACGGGACGCGCTGGCAGACGCGGCCGCGATAACGTCGGTTTCGTCGTCGCCGCGCCGGGGCTGCACCAGGACCCGGAACGCATCGCGGCGCTCCTGACCTCGCCGCCCGACCCGCTTCAGAGCCAGTTTCGCGCGACCTATTCGACGCTGCTCAACCTGCTCGATGCCTACGAGAGCTTTGCGCAGGTCCGCGAGATCGCCGAAAGGAGTTTCGCGCACAGGGACGCGGCGCGGCGCATCACACGCTCCGAACGCGACCGCGACGAGGCCGAGCGGCGCATCACGGAGCAGCTCAGGGAGGCGGGCTGCAACCTTTCCACCTCGGTCGCGCGCGGGCTTGAACGGTTGGCGAGCGCGCGGACGCGCCTGCTTGAGACCCTGCCGCAGACACGCGCGGAAGTCCTGCTCAGGTGGCTCGACGAGGTGCTCGTGCCGGGGCGCGTCGTCGGCATCGGGCGCAACAGCCGCCGCCTGATGATCGTCATGCGCAGGCGCGGCAGCAACATCACGGGGATGCGCGAGGACGGTCGCGGCGTTAATCTCTCGCTCGACCGCGTCGGCAGGGTCTACGCGCCCGTCTACCCGCTCTCAGAAGAGTCAATCGAAGAGTCTTTCAACGAGATCAGGTCCAAAGGCCCCGCGCTCGTGCTGCCGGAGCCGAAGCTTAGCGAGGCGCGCACAGACGAAGACGATGCCATCAACCTCATCAACGACCTGATTGACGGCATCGCCCCGCAGCATTTAAGCGAGCCCGAAAGGAAGGCTTGCACGCAGGCCCTCTGGGCCGTGCTGGAGGACGCGGAGGCCGTCGAGCGCAGCGAGCGGCGCATCGCAGCCCTGCGCGCGGAGGTCTGGGAGCCCTTCGAGAGACGAGCGCGCGTCCTGGACCACTTCGGCTACCTGGACTTTGCGGCCGAGCGTGTGACGGAGCGCGGGCAGTGGCTGGCGGACCTGCACGTGGACAGGCCGCTGCTGGTCGGCGAGGCGCTCGAACAGGGGCTCTTCGCTAAGCTCGACGCGGTCCGCGCGGCCGGTCTGATGGCGGCGCTGGCTTCGGATGCGGACCGCGATTACGGCGAGCTTGAGCTGGACGATGCGCTGGTGACGACGCTTGCGCAGTTTGAAGAAGTTGCTTATAAGGTTGCTACCGAGGAATGGAAACAGGGGCTCGAACCCGCGCCGGAGATAAACTTCTCGGCGGCGGCGACGGCCGCGCGCTGGGCCGCCGGAGAGGACTGGGCCGAGCTGGTCAAAGAGACGCGGGCCGAAGAGGGCGACCTTGTGCGAATGCTCTCAAGAACCGGCGAGTCTTTGTTGCAGGTGGCCGGGCTCAAGCGGGCTCAGGCGGCGGCCGCGCGGGTCGCCGGACGCGCCGCCGAAGCCGTCCTGCGCGAGCCCGTCCGCTCGGTTTGATATGGACGAGGGGGATGTCAGGTGAAGCATTTAAGGCTGACTCGCGCACACTTGCTTGCGCTCCTGCTGGCGGTGCCGGTGGCGGGATGCGCGCGCGCTAATTCTTCAAAGGAACAGAACAGGCCAAAGATGAACACAGAACAGGGTGGAGCGGTCGTTTACGCGGCCCTCGGGGATTCGACCGGCGTCGGC
The DNA here is from genome assembly GCA_036389715.1 of Pyrinomonadaceae bacterium. Lineage (GTDB taxonomy): Bacteria > Acidobacteriota > Blastocatellia > Pyrinomonadales > Pyrinomonadaceae > DASVWH01. The sequence continues at coordinate 15,072 of DASVWH010000209.1, forward strand.
GTCGGGGCCAGGAAGGGGGGCGGCTACGTCGCGCGCCTCTTCGAGCGCATCGAGCGAGAGCGCAAGGGCTCTCGCCTGACCAATCTCTGCGTCAGCGGTGCGACGACCGCCGATGTCCTGCGCGACCAGCTGCGCCCGGCCGTCGCCGCCCATCCGACGCTCGTTACGCTCGGCATCGGCATCAACGACATCGGGCACGGCATGACGCTCGATGAGTTTGCGCGTAACTACGAAAAGATAGTCAGCAGTCTTAAATCCGGGACGGGCGCACGCATCGTCGTCTCAAACATCCCGGACATTTCATTAGCTCCGGTCGTGCCCGCGAGCTACCGCGAAGAGACGCGCCGTCGTGTCCGGGAGTTCAACGAAAAGATAGAGGAGCTGGCCGGGCGCTACGGGCTGCTGGTCGTTGACGCCTACACGACGACGCACGAGGTAATCCCGACGCACCCGGAATTCTTCTCGGAAGATGGCTTTCACCCGTCCGATGCGGGCTATGAATACTGGGCCAAGACGATCTGGCCCGTAGTCAAGAATGCCATCGGCGTTAAAGACTAAGCATGCGAGCGCGGAGGGCTCGCGGCCTGCGTGTCAATCAAGCAGCGGCCGCGAGTGAGCGTTGAGTGAGAGTTTCATCTTCCCGCTGCCAGCCCCGGAGGGCCGACCGCCGCCTGCTAACTACTTTTCAGTGTGTTAAGATGATGATGCGTGAGAGCGACGGCAAAGCAGCCCCGCTAGAGGATGCTCCTCGGTTTGGGAGGCTCATCGGTCGCTCGCGTGGAAAGGTTGAATTGCCATGCCGGACACTAAAGAAACGCCCTCTTACACGGAGAACGCCATCTGCGACGCCCTGCGCTACGTCTGCGATGCCTCCTACGCTATCCTTCCCGAGGATGTGGCGCACCGCGTCGGAGAGCTGAAGAAGAATTTTTGGGGCAGCATGAAATGGCTGATTGATAAACGAATCGAATGGATTGACGCACGCGTCGAAGGCGGCGACCGCCTGCGCGAAGAGTGGCGGCGGCGCGCGCATAGCGGCCCGACCGAAGCCTCCGGGAGCGGCATTTAGAGGCAGCGTAAAGCCGCTCGGCCGTCAGGCCGCGGGTGATCCGCGGAATTCCCCTAAGCGTTTGATTCGAGAGAGATTATGGAAGTTCTATTAGCCGAAGAATACGGGTTCTGTTTCGGCGTCGAGCGGGCCGTTGACATGGTCGAGGACGCGCTTGCCGAGGGCGGAACGATTCGTTCCCTGGGCGCGTTGATACACAACTCGCAGGAGATGCAGCGCCTCGAAGACAAGGGCGTGCGGACCATTGATTCGCCAGCGGAAGCCGACGCACAGATTACCGCCGTCATTCGCGCGCACGGCGTCACACCGCAGGTCCAGAGCCAGCTAGAGACCAACGCTGCCCGCGTCATCGATGCGACCTGCCCTTTCGTCACACGCGTCCAGCACCTGGCCGAGCGTGCCGCCAGGCAGGGGCGCGATGTCGTCGTCGCGGGAAATCCGAATCACCCGGAGATGATCGGCGTCGTCGGCTACGCGCCGGACAATACCTACGTCGTGCGCGATGCGGCGGAAGTCGCGGGCCTGCCGATGCTGCGCCAGCCGCTCGTCGTCTCGCAGACGACCATTAAGCTGCAAACCTTCCTCGAAGTCGCGGAGGCCGTCAGGGCCAAGTCCGACACGGAGCCGCAGGTCGTTAATACCATCTGCTCGGCGACGCGCGACCGCCAGGACGCGGCGCGTGCGCTGGCCGGGCATGTTGATGCCTTCTACATTATCGGGGGCCGCCATTCGTCCAACAGCGGCAAGCTCCTGGCCGTCTGCAAAGAGCAGTGCGAGAAGAGCTACCTGATTGAGACGGCGGACGAGATCAGGGTCGAAGACCTGGCCGGGGTCAAGCGCGTCGGCGTCACGGCCGGGGCCTCGACGCCCAACTGGTTGATCGAGCAAGTCGTCGAGAGACTCCGCGCGATGGGCTCTGAAGAGGCCGCTGCGGTCTGAAGTGTTCAGCTAAAAGAGAGAGAGCAGGAGAGAGTAGGAGCTTTCGTCGAAAAGTAAGAGGAGCGGGGTTTGCGCGCACGGGCCGCAAACCCTGCTCCTCTTACTCTTGAATATCTTCTTCGGCGACGGCGTCGGCCTGGTCCAGCATGTTGACGACCTGGCGCGCTTCCTCCGAGCCGTATTCGACGGCCTGGCGTTCGAGGGCATCGCGCGCCACGTCCGAATCCACCGGATCAACCAGCAGCCGGACGAGCAGGAAGGTCGGCGCTTGAGCAAGGGATTCCTGGGCCAGGGCGCGGACAACCGGGTTGCCGAGGCGCGCCAGCTCACAGATTTCACTCGGGGCGAAACGGTCTGCGAGGGCGTCAGCGAGCGCGTCAATGCGGGCGAAGTCGTGCAGGCGGTGGGCGCGTGCGACCAGCTGCGCGAAGACTTCGGCCGATTGCGTCTGGCCTTGCAGCATGGCGGCACAGGTATCTGCCATCCGGCGCAATCCCCTGGTCTGCTCCGCATTGAGAGAAGCGCCCACTTCGGCCGCGCTTTCATCGAGCGCCGTCAGCAGCCTGCTCAACTCCCAGTCGGCGCGCGCATCGTAGGGACGCCCCTCGCCGTGCGCGGGCTTAATCGCCGCCGAACCCGCCGCCGGGGTTTGCAGCGCCCGCTCGACGAGGCTCCGCGTGGTTGAGCGCAGCCCCTCCCAGACGCTGGTTACCCGTGCTCCAAAATCTTCGATCATCATTCGTAAACTTTACCCCCCGGACACGCGCCCGGGGCGCAAGCCTTTTCGTCCAGATGGTTGTACTATACCGCGAACGGAGCACGAAATGCGACCCGGAGGGCGACGGCAGCAAGATGAAAAGTGAAGAGATCAACCGCGAGGCTCTCATCGCGGCGGTCGAGACGGAGTTGCCGGAGGTCGAGCATTTTCTGGACCTGCGGACGGGCGAGGTGCTGACCATCGTCGGGCCGGTCTGGTCCAGGGAGCGTGACGAGGATGCGCTCGACGCGATTGCGCGCGATAACAGGGAACTGGCGCGGCAGGTGCGGGCGGAGCCGGAGCGTTACGAGCTTGTCCCGGGCATCACTCCCGAGGCCGGTTTTCGCTGGATGCAGGAGTTCGCCTCGACGGTCGCCGATGAAGGGCTGCGCGGGAGACTGCAAGCGGCGCTGGGCGAATGCAGCGACGATTGCTTTCAATCCTTCCGCAGCCGCCTGCTCGACGCCCCGGAAGCGGAGCGCGAGCGCTGGTTCGCCTTCCGCAACGAAAAGCTCAACGAGTTTATAGATTCATGGCTCGAAGGAAGAGGAGAGATTTAGTCATTGCTTCATTGCTTTATTTAGCCATTCATTCGTTTAATCATTTAGCAGTTCAATGATTAACTCGGCAGCTCAATGAATCAATTCTTAAATTCTCTCCGCCTGACTGCGCTTTAGCTGGCGGGGACCGAGTTATGGTCTATGATTTCCATGATGGAGGCGAAGGCTATCTTGATGATCTCGCCGTCGGCGCGTTCCATCTTGACGCTGGGCTTCGTCAGCGCCTGCGTCGTTTTCATGCTGCGGACGATGCCGCGGATACGATTGCCGTCATCCGTGATAATCTCTACGTTATCCTTGCCGTAGAGTGGACGGAGCGCCGCGAGGGCTTTGGTTACTTCCACTGTTGACCACGCTTTCTTTCGTTATGGCGAGATTCCTGCGAGGCAGGCAACAAATCTTCGCCGGGGCTTAATTTAGCTTGATGCAAAATCGGTGCGTGACGAAATTGATGTTTTTAAAGGGCGTGCCGTTGCCTCTCCGACCGGATTTAAGCCTGCGGCCCGGGCTCCCCGGCATTCCCCCGCCGCGTTAAGTGTGTCTGCGGACACTATACCGCCTGGCGCGCCCTGACGGGAAGTTCAAGGGGCTCGTAACAAGATGCAACTGCGGTCGGCCGGTTGTCGTATAGCCACACGGAGCATAATTAATCTCGCGTGATTCCACGCAGAAATGATAAAATTTCACCATGTCGAATGAGCCGCAAAATGAACGCCGCCGGGGCAGCGCCCAGGATGAGCAGCCTGCCCATCCCTGTCTGAGCTGCGGAACGATGATGCCGCGTGAGCTGCGTTTCTGTCGCGCCTGCGGCGCACGGCTGGGCGAGGGCGTCGAAGAGTACACGGAGACGGTGCGTTTCCAGAATATGCCGGGCACAGGCGAGGCCAGGAAAGCGACCGCCGCGAATAATCCGGCGACCGCCGCGAACCTCAAAGGCTGGGACACGATGGCCCCGCGCGCCCCGCTCCAGTCGCTCGGAGGTGTTTCGTCCGGGCGCGGCGGGTGGAAGATAGCGCGTACCTGCAAACGCATGCCGCGCTGGGCCATCTGGGCGCTCATCCCGATCATCATCGCCTCCATGACGGGCAGCTTCTTCTCGAACTCGACCTTGCGCAATCGTGGCCGGACGAAGGCCAGCGCCAGCGTCAACGCTTCATTTATCGGCGCGCGTTATAAGACTGCGGACGGCGGCGCGTTCGTCGAAACGGTGACGCCGCCCGGCTCGGCCGCAGACAAGGCCGGACTGATCGGCGGCGACATCATCACCAGCTTTGACGGCCAGCCGATTAAGAGCGAGAGCGATTTGACCAACCTGCTCGCCCGGACGCCCTACGGCAAGACGGTTGACATCGCCTTTATCCGCGACGGCGAGACCAAAACGACGAGGATGACGACGATCTCGGAGAAAGAGAACGACAGGCTGGAGGAAGCCTTCGACAACCGCCCGGAAGGAAAGGGCTTTCTGGGTATTGACGACATTGATCGCGTGCAGGTTCCCGGACAGAATATCTACGGCGTGCGGATAGAGGTCGTGAAGAACCGTCCGGCCTATCTGGCGGGCCTGCGCGGCGGAGACATCATTATCGAGTTCAACGGTACTCCTATCCGCACGCCCGGAGAGTTGAGCCTGCGCATTGATCGCGCGTTCCCGCAGAGCGAGGCCAAGGTGGTCTTGATGCGCGGCAACGATCGCCTGGAAATCCTCGTCAAGATGGGTGAAGACGATTAAAGGCGCGGCGCGTAATCAGCGTCGCGTCGCATATTCGCGCAGGCGCGCTTCCATCTCCTGCCTGACCTCTTCACGGTCCTCTTCGGCTTCGTCCGGCTCGAAAGTCTCAAACAAAGCGTAGGGCGATTCTGCTGCGAGGCGCAGTTCCCAGGCTTCGCGCCCGGACTGCGACGCGCGCGCAAACCAGAGAGCATCCACCTCTGCTTCCCGGACGGCTGCGGCTGCGAACACGGAGCCTGCGTCCTGGCCCAGTCCGGCGCTAGTTTCCGGGCGCAGCAGGACGCGCTCCAGCCGCCAGCCGTGTCTCATGTAGGTGGCGATGATTTCGCTGAATTGCTTGAGTTGATTCACCCCGACGCTTTTCCTTCTGAGGAAAAGGAAGGCCAGCCGTCTCAACGATTGAACCGGCCAGCCCGTTGCTCATTGCTCGCCAAAGCGACGCCGCACGGAACTCTGCCCGAAGCAGCAATTAGGCGCGGCGACAGAGAGCGCTCAGTGAGTGTTGCTGTTGCCGGAATTGGCGCCTTCTTCGTCATCGTCATCGGCGTCGGCTTTGCCCCTGGGCGTAGCGGCGTCATCGCCTCTTTCATTGGGGGCAAATTTCCACCCGCCGCCCTCTTTGACGAGGTAGGCTTTCTCCCAGGTCCCCTTGGCGTTCTTGTATTCCACCGTGGCCTTATCGCCGTTGATAGTTTCGCCGCGGACTTCGAGGGTCGGGGGCAGCGGGTCGCTGGGATTTTCGAGCAGCATCGCGAGCGTCTCGTTGACAGACTTATTCTGCGACTTGGCCGCGTCTTCCACGAATTTCAGGGCCCCGCTGGAAAGGGTTTTCTTGAATGCCTCGTAATCCTTCCGTTTGGCCGTCTCGTAAGCGGCCGAATAGGCTGCCGTCGGGGTCGAGAAGGTGGAAGCGGAAGAGGATGAAGAGCTCGCGTTCGATGATGAATTGGTGTTATTCGCGTTAGCCGTGTTGGAGGCCGTGTTACCGTTGTTGGAATTGCCGTTAGTGTTGGTCGTGCCCTTGCAGCCTGCGACCGAGACGGCCGCCGCCAGGACCAGCACAAGCAGGTTGATTCGTTTCATTTTCGTCTCTGACTCCTCGTAAAGTGTGAATTTAACTTGAACGCCGGGCGAGCGCGCCGCGCCCTCTGCCTCTTGGCCGGGACGGCTTGACAGGGACTTTCGCTCCGGGCCGCGCGCGCGATTATGAAGCGCCCGCAAGGTGAAAGCCAGCCGCCCCTCCGAGGCGACGGCTGGCCCTTCTGAAATTAACAGCAGTCCGGCTTTGAGAGCGTCCGAGCTTGCTCGCCCCAGGCTCTCCAGGCCGCTGGCTGCTCCTGCAAGTTTAGTGATTGCTGTTGCCGTTGTGCCCTTCATCATCGTCGGAGGATGAAGAGTTATTATTCGACATCGGGGGCGTGCTCGGCGCAGGGCCGGATGAGGAACCCGAGCTCGACGACGACGAATTGTTCATCGCATTGCCGATGGCTTTGTCGAGCGCGATCTTCCACTGCCCGTCCTCTTTAACGAAGGGAATCGCTTCCCAAGCGCCCTTCTCGTCCTTCACTTCGAGCGTCGCCGTATCGCCCGTAATCTTCTCGTTACGCGACTCGAAATTGGCGGGCATGTTGGAGTTGCTCGGCTGCTTGAGGGCTTCGTCGAGGGTCTTGTTCTGCATCTTGGCAAAGCCTTCGAGCATCGTCAGCGAACCCTTGGAGAGCGCCTTCTTGATGCCTTCCACGTCTTTGGCCCTGGCCGCGTCGGCGAAGGCTTTGGCGGTTGCCGTCGGCGATGAGCCGGCCCCCTTGTTGCATCCTGCCGCCGCCAGTGCGAGGCTCATCAGCGCGATCATCAACGCGGCTGTCCGTCGTGTCTTCATTTGATAGGTCTCCTTCGGAATGTCTTGTCTCAGGTTGGTGAACTCTGACAGGCCGCGCTTTCCTGCCTTGCGCACGACTCCGCGCCTTCATGGTTCACTGAAATTTTAAAAGCGGCGCAGTATACATCATTCAGGCGCGTTTACATAAGTAAGCGGCCCTCGCGCGCCCGGGCCGCGGCCCCCGAAAAGCTGGCGTGCGGCGACGCACTCCGCGCCGGGCGCTGCCCCTTTGTTGACCGCGCGGCCCGCGGCCAATTATCATCAGACCCGGTCAAGGGAACCCCGGACGACCTGTTCCCTGTTCCGTGTCGCAGGCGGCGGTTTGCCGACACTCGCCATCAATTTTCCCGTTTCGCTTCAGAGCACTTCATGTTTCTACGAAAGCCTTCCCCCGTTGAGCCAGAGCCCCGGCGCACGCGCGCCGCCGAGCTTCCCGGGGCTCTCCAGGCCGTTTGCCTGGCGCTCCTGCTCGTCGGCTCCGCGGTCTTGCTCGGCGGAGGATGCGCGGCGTTCAATAACGAGACCTCCGGGCAGCAGACGCGCCAGCGCAGGGCAGCGGCGCAGCCCGCGCAGGCCGACGCAGGGCAGCCCGGCCGCCCCGGCATGACAAACAGCACAACTCAAACAGAGATGACCGACCGCAACGTCGCAAAGAAAGATAAGCCCGCGAAAGATAAGGCCGCGCCGGCTCCCTTTTACCCGGAGCTGGAACAGGCTCTCAAGCGGCGCAAGATGAGCCTCAAGCTGGTCTGCGACGAGAATGATCCGGTCTCGCGTCGCGTTCTGGAAGATTACGGCGCGATGTTTCTGGCCGCGAGCGGGGTCAGGCCGCCGCCCGTCTGCATGTTTACGAGCGAGGCCGCGGTCCTGGATTTTCAGAACAAGGCGAAATTCAGCGTGGCCATCGTCGGCGGCGCGCGCATTGAGCTGCAACCGGAGGCGATGAATGCGCTCCAGGCGGCGCGCGAAGAGGCCAGGCGCTCCGGGCTCGACATCACGCCGCGCGGCGGCGCGGAGGCCGCACGCCGGGGCTACGAAGACACGCTGCGTTTATGGAACACGCGCTTTCTGCCAGCCCTCTCACACTGGAGCGGGCTCGGGCGTCTCTCGAAAGAGCAGGTCGCGCGCCTGCGCAGGCTGGCGCTGCGCGACCAGGTCCGCGAGGTGCTCGAACTGGAAAAGAGCGGCATCTTCTTCAGCAAAGATTTCTCGAAGTCCATCCTCTATTCCATCGCCGCGCCCGGCTCTTCGCAGCACATAGCGATGCTCGCGCTCGATGTCTCGCAGTTCGCGGACGCGCGCGTGCGCCGCATCCTGGCCGCACACGGCTGGTTTCAGACGGTCAAAAGCGATCTTCCGCACTTCACCTATCTCGGCCTGGACGAGAAGGATTTGCCCGCGCGCGGGCTGCGTCCCGTCAAGAGCGGCGAGCAACTGTTCTGGATTCCGAATGTGACGGGCGATTGAAGGCCGGGCAGGCTACACGGCCTTCCAGTCGCGGCTGCGGTCCGGCCCTGAAGAAATTTTAGAGAGTGAAATCACAGGATGAAACGCTGCCCCAGTTGTAATCGGACGTACACGGATGATTCACTCAATTTCTGCCTGGACGACGGGGCCACCCTGCGCCCCCTGAGCGCCGCGTCCGTGCCGAGCCAGGAAGCGACTCTCAGCTTCAGCGATGCGCCGGAGAGCGGCGGCGGCCCGCCTCCGACCGAGATACTGGACCCCGCTTTAGCGCCGACGGTTCGAGCTTCGAGGCCCGGCCCGACCGTCCCGCAGCAGTCCCCGCGCGTTACCAGCAGCGAAAGGCCCTCGCCCGACGCTTACCCCTCGACGGGGCCGAAGCGGCAGAGGACGGGCGTCACGGTCGCGTTGACAGCCATCGCAACCGTGCTGGTGCTGGCCGTCGCCGGCGTCGGCGCATGGCTGCTGCTGAAGGACAAAAAGGATGCTGACGGCGATACCGTCAGTGTCAACCGCAACGGCCAGACCGGGCGCGAAGGCGGCAACACGGGCGTCACGCCCGCCAACGACAACAGCGCGCGTCCGAAAGCGTCTCCGAACGTCACGGCGTCCCCGTCAACTCTTCCCGGGCCGAGCCCCGCGTCCTCTCCGGCAGTTGACCCGGCAGCGGCCCGCAGGGAAGTCCTCAAGGCCCTGGACGGCTGGACCGAGACGATGAGGGAGGGAGACCTGGACGCGCACATGGCCTACTACGCAGACGTGCTGCACACCTATTACCTGCAAAGCAACTACAGCAAGAGCAAGGTCAGCGCACTGGTGGCCAAGGCTTTCTCGAAATATTCGAGCTTTGACGTGAAGCTGACGAACATCAACGTCGAGATTGATTCGTCGGGCCAGCACGCCGTCGCCACCTTCGACAAGACTTTCGAGTTCACCGGAGAGACCTCCTTTTCCGGCTCCGGCCTGAACAGGTTCTGGCTCGAAAAGATCGGCGGCGTCTGGCTCATCACCGGAGAGAAGGACCTGAAAACCTACTACGTCAACAAAGAATAGCGGGTCGAGTTGAGGGCCGACAGTCGGAGCGGCAGGCGCTAGGCTCCGTCAACTCATGAATGCCGACTCGAAGGCTTGAATCTCGACTCGAACTCTCGAATCCAGACCCTGACGCCGACGCCCGGAGCTGCAAACAAAATCGCCAGGCCGGAATCCAACATCGCAGAGAGCGCCTCCCTGTTCGTCCGCGAGCTTCGTAAGAGCTTTCGGACCCCCGCGGGCGCGCGCCTCGAAGTGCTGCGGGGCGTTTCGTTTACGGTCGAGGCGGGCCGGATGGTGGCGATTACCGGGGCGTCGGGCGCGGGCAAATCAACGCTCCTGCACGTCGTCGGCGGGCTCGAAGCGGCCGATAGCGGCGAGCTTAAACTAGGCGATTTCGACATCGCAGGGGCGCGCGAGAACTCCAGGCTCGTCCGTTTTCGCAACGCGGAGGTCGGCTTCGTCTTTCAGTCTCATCACCTGCTGCCGGACCTGACGGCGGTTGAGAACGTCGCGCTGCCGCTCTTCATCGGTCGCGCCGCGCGCCACGAGAGCCTGGAGCGCGCACGCGAAGCGCTCGGGCGCGTCGGACTCGCGGAGCGCGCGTCTCACGGCACGCGGCAGCTTTCCGGCGGCGAGCAACAGAGAGTCGCCCTGGCGCGCGCCATCGTCAAGCGCCCGCGGCTGCTGCTGGCCGACGAGCCGACGGGCAACCTGGACGCGGAGGCGGGCGACCGGATGGGCGCGCTGCTGGCCTCCTACTGCCGCGAGCGCGGGGCCGTCCTGCTCATCGCGACACATAATCAAAGGCTGGCCCAAGGCTGCGACCGCACGCTGCTCCTGGAGGCAGGAAGGCTGTTTGAAGCGGGCCGCGAGACCTGAAGCCGCACAATCCGGGCACACCCCTTGGCCGCCCACCCTCCCCCTTTTATTTCACCCTTTCAACACTTACTTCTGACTTCTGCTTTCTTTTAGGTTATAATGCAGGGCGGTGCGGGTCACACATTCGTCCGGCACGTAATAATTCCCACAGTCATTCGGAAACGGTCTATATGTTCGAACGCTATACGGAGAAAGCGCGGCGCGTGATTTTCTTTGCGCGCTACGAGGCATCACAATTCGGCGCGCCCGCCATCGAGCCCGAACACCTGCTGCTCGGCTTGATGAGAGAGGACAAGACCCTGACGGGCCGCTTCTTCCCGCGCGCGCAGGTCAGCATCGAAGCGATTCGCAAAGAGATCGAGGGGCGCACGCTGCTCCGCGAGAAGATTTCGACGAGCGTCGAACTGCCCCTCGCGCCCGAGACCAAGCGCGTGCTCGCCTACGCACACGAGGAGAGCGACCGGCTGCAACACCGTCACATCGGGACGGAGCACCTGCTGCTCGGACTCCTCAGGGAAGACCGCTCGATGGCCGCCGAGATTCTCTACGAACGGGGCCTGCGGCTCAACGCCGTGCGCGACGAGATCGCGCGCCAGACCGGGGCGGACGCCCGCGCCTCGCAGAAGAAGGACACGCCGCACCTCGTAGAGTTTTCGCGCGACCTGACCGACGATGCCGCCAGCGATAAGCTCGACCCGCTCGTCGGGCGCGAGGCCGAGATCGAGCGCGTCGTCCAAATCCTCTGCCGCCGCACCAAGAACAATCCCGTGCTGATCGGCGAGCCCGGTGTCGGCAAGACGGCCATCGTCGAGGGGCTCGCGCAGAGAATCATCCGCGGCGACGTGCCCTCGTTTCTGGAAAACAAGCGCATCCTTTCCCTGGACCTCTCTTTGATCGTCGCCGGGACGAAGTATCGCGGGCAGTTTGAAGAGCGCCTCAAGCAGATCATGCGCGAGCTGGTCGAGAACCCGCACTACATCGTCTTCATAGACGAGCTGCACACGCTGGTCGGCGCGGGCTCTGCCGAAGGCTCGCTCGACGCCGCCAATATCCTCAAGCCTGCGCTCTCGCGCGGCGAAATCCAGTGTATCGGCGCGACCACTCCGGCCGAGTTTCGCAAGTCCATCGAGAAAGACCGCTCGCTCGAACGCCGTTTCCAGGCCGTCAAGGTTCCGCCGCCGTCGGAATCCGAGGCCGTGCAGATTCTTCACGGCGTGCGCGAGCGCTACGAAACATTTCACCAGGTGCGTTACACGGACGACGCGCTCGAATCGGCCGTCTACCAATCGAACCGCTACATCCCGGACCGCTTTCTGCCCGACAAGGCCATTGACGTGATTGACGAAGCCGGGGCGCGCGTCAAGCTGCGCGTGCGCCGCGAGCAGGGCAATATCGAGGATTGGAACGCCGGGCCGGAACTGCCGCATAACTCTTATCCGGGCGACCGGACGCTCGGTAGCGGGCTGCGGATGCAGTCGGCCGATGAGGACGCGCTGGTCTCGGTCGAAGTGACGAAGGACGACGTGGAGGAAGTGATCGCGCGCTGGACCGGCATCCCCGTCACCTCGCTCAAGGAAGAAGAGACGCAGAAGCTGCTGCGCATCGAGACGGAGCTGCACATGCGCGTCGTCTCGCAGCGCCCGGCCATTTCGGCGCTCGCACGCGCCATCCGCCGCTCGCGCGCCGGACTGAAGAACCCGCAGCGGCCCGTCGGCTCCTTTCTTTTCCTCGGCCCCACGGGTGTCGGCAAAACGGAGGTCGCCCGCTCGCTGGCGGAATTCCTCTTCGGCTCGGAGCGTTCGTTGATTCGTTTCGACATGTCGGAGTTCATGGAGAAGCACTCCGTCTCGAAGCTGATCGGGAGTCCTCCGGGCTATGTCGGCCACGAAGAGGGCGGCCAGTTGACCGAGCGCATCAAGCGTTCGCCCTACTCCGTGCTGCTCTTCGAC